>NZ_JBIUCY010000001.1:0-488077 GCF_044540725.1 Edwardsiella sp. A.80236 | reverse complement strand
GGCAGTAGGCAGTAGGCAGTAGGCAGTAGGCAGTAGGCAGTAGGCAGTAGGCAGTAGGCAGTAGGCAGTAGGCAGTAGGCAGCCGCACAATACCAGCGTGAGACTCCCCACCAAGACCCGCGCAAAGCGCCCCGCACGCAGCCGTAACGACGCGAAGCCGCGCCAATTAGTGCGTATCGACCTCGATACGCAGGCTATCATGACGCCAATACTCGATGTCGAGATCGAGCACCCGCCCATACTGATCGTAGTTGAGGCGGCGTAGCAACAGCGCTGGGCGCCCTTCCATCACCCCCAAGGCCTGCGCGGCGGGACGCGGCATCGCGCTAGGGTAGGAAGAGAGGTGCATGCTGGCATAACACAGTTGGTAATGGCGCTGATACACCTCCGTCAGGCTGCCATTCAGATCGTGGCGCAGCAACTCCGGCACCCGCGCCGGCAGGCAGTGGTTCTCGCAGTAACAGATCGCGCGATCATCGGCATAACGCACGCGCTTGAGTAGATAGATCTGATCGCAGGGTTGCAGCTGCAAAGGTGTCATCGCCTCCAGCGGCACGGCAAGTAACTCCCCGCTCAGTAGCCGGGTCTGTGCGACCCGCCCCTGCTCACGACACAACTGATGGAAGTTGGTGTTCTGCGTCGGATCGAGCCACAGGCGCTGTGGCGTCACAAACCAACCGCGCCGATCGGCGCGATAAATGATGCCGCCCGCCTCCAACTGCGCCAGGCTCTCGCGGATGGTGATGCGTGTGGTATTGAAGCGCGCACAGAGCTCGCGCTCAGAGGGCAACTTATCGCCACATTTCAACGCCCCACTCTCGATATGCGCCTGGAGTTGCGCCTTGATGGAAAGGTATTGCGGGATGTCACCAGAGATCGCTTTCATGCTCGTTCACCGTCACGGTTGTCTGGCGATATTATACAGAGATTGATGAATTTTTTGTTGCAAACCGATTTTCCCTTTGACCCGGAGTGGGCCATGTCGCCATGATAACCCCAATCTGGTATAGACCAATGGTGAAATCATGACTGCTCGTAATACCCTACTGCTCACGCCCGGCCCGCTGACCACCTCATCCAGCGTAAAGCGTGCGATGCTCTTCGATAGCTGTACCTGGGACGATGACTACAACCATGGCGTGGTCGAACCGATCCGCCGTCACCTCACCGCCCTGGCGACCCCTGCCGCCGACTATACCGCCGTCCTGTTGCAAGGCAGCGGCAGCTATGCCGTCGAGGCGGTACTCGGCAGCGCGCTCGGCCCACAAGGTAAGGTATTGATCATCAATAACGGCGCCTACGGCGCGCGCATGGCCGAGATGGCGACCCTGATGGGCATCGCCCACCAGGTCTACGACTGCGGCGAGCTCGCCCGCCCCGATCTGGCCGAGCTGGCGGCATACTTACAGGCCGATCCGACCATCAGCCACCTCGCGATGGTGCACTGTGAAACCACCACCGGGATGCTGAACCCGATCCGCGAGGTGGGCGAACTGGCGCGCCGCCACGCCAAGATCTACCTGGTCGATGCCATGAGTAGCTTCGGCGGCATTCCATTGGATATGGCCGAGTTGGGCATTGACTTTCTGATTAGCTCGGCCAACAAATGTATCCAAGGGGTGCCCGGCTTCGCCTTCGTCATTGCCCACCGCGAACGCCTGGCGGCCTGCGCCGGTCGCTCACGTTCGCTGTCGTTGGATCTCTACGCCCAATGGCGCTGCATGGAGGATCACGGCGGCAAGTGGCGCTTCACCTCGCCGACCCATACCGTGCTGGCTTTCGCCCAGGCGCTGCGGGAACTGGAGGCGGAGGGTGGCATCGAGGCACGCCACCAGCGCTATCACACGAATCAGCGCCGCCTGGTCGCCGGCATGCGTCGGCTCGGCTTCCAGCCGCTGTTGGACGACGAGCTACACTCGCCGATCATCACCGCGTTTTATTCACCCAGCAGCCCACACTACCGTTTCGCGGACTTTTACCAGCGTCTTAAACAGCAGGGCTTTATCATCTATCCCGGCAAGGTATCGCAGAGCGACTGCTTCCGCATCGGCAACATCGGTGAGGTCTACCCCGCCGACATCGACGCCCTGCTCCAGGCCATTCAACAAGCCATCTATTGGCAACAGTAAGGACACACCATGCAACGTATTCAGGCCGTTATTCTCGATTGGGCAGGGACCACCGTCGACTTTGGTTCTTTCGCCCCGACCCAGATCTTCGTCGAGGCGTTTCGTCAGGCATTCGACATCGAACTGACCCTGGCTGAGGCTCGGGTGCCGATGGGACTGGGCAAGTGGCAACACATCGAGGCGTTGGGGCGCTTGCCCAGTGTCGATGCCCGCTGGCAAGCCAAATTTGGCCGAGCGATGCGTGCTGACGATATCGATGCGATCTACAACGCCTTCATGCCATTACAGATCGCCAAGGTCGTCGATTTCGCCACACCAATCAGCGGCGTCGTCGAGACCATCGCCACCCTACGCGCCAATGGGATCAAGATCGGCTCCTGCTCCGGCTACCCCCGCGCGGTGATGGAGCGCCTGGTCGTGGCCGCCGCCCATCAGGGCTATGCACCGGACAACTGGGTCGCAACCGATGACCTCGCCGCCGGCGGCCGTCCCGGCCCCTGGATGGCGCTGCAGAATGTCATCACCTTGGGCATCGACGCCGTCGCGCATTGCGTCAAAGTCGACGATGCCGTCCCGGGGATCCTTGAGGGACTCAACGCCGGGATGTGGAGCGTCGGCCTGGCGATCTCCGGCAACGAGTTTGGCGCCACCTGGGAGGCGTACCACGCCATGGCGGATGACGAAAAGGCGCGCCGCCGCACCCTGGCCGCCGAGAAGCTGTACGCCGCGGGCGTGCACTATGTAGTCGACACCCTGGCGGATCTGCCGGCGGTGATCGCCCAGATCGATCGGCGCCTGGCGCGTGGCGAACGTCCCTAAGCCCCCACCCCGCCCGGCCTCTGCGCCGGGCCTCCTCAGCCGGTAAGCCATGCTCACCCACTGCCACCTTCGCCGTATCCTACCCGGCACCAGCGAGCCGGCGGGTACGGAAGACGCTGGGGGAGCACCCCGCCAGGCGACTGAAGAAGCGGGTGAAATAGGCGGGATCTTTAAAGCCTAACTGGTAAGCAATCTGATGTACCGAGCGGTCACTAAATAACAGCAGACGCTTCGCCTCGCGTAATTGCCGTTCGAAGATCAATCGCTTCGGCGAACGATTGGTGAAACGGCGGCACATATCAGCCAGGCGTGACTCGGTGATCCCCAGTTGGCGCGCATACTCGGCCACCGGCAGATGCTCGGGGTAACGCGTATCGATCAATTGGTTGAAACGACGAAAACGCTGGATCTCCCCACGCATGACACACAGGTTGCGTTCGCCCAACGGTACGTTGCGCAGCAGCAGCGTAAAGGCCGCCTGCGCCAGCAACGCCAAGGTATGCTCATAACCCGCCAACTGCGCTGTCGCCTCGCGTTGAATCAACGCCCAATAATGATTAAGCGTCGCTAGCTCCTGGGGCTTATCCGCCAACGACAGGCAAACCCCGGGGATATCCAGCCACGCCTCACGCCCCCCTTGATAAGGGTAGAGACTCTCAAGCAACGGCCAGATCAACTCTTGACGCACCGTCAACACATGCCCCTCGCTATCCGGCTCGGTAAAGAAGGCATGTGGCGTCGAAGGCGGCGTCAGCACGAACAACGGCGCCTGTAACGCATAGCGTTGATCGTCGAGAAACAACTCAATTTGCCCGGTATTCAACACATGCATTTGGAAGAAGTGATCGTGGCGATGGACATGCATATCACGGCCAAAGAATGCTGCCAGACGCGAGAACGATTGATAATAGACGCCTTCCGCCCCCTGTGCCTCATGATAATCGTGGGCCAGATCGAGATTGGCGACAACCGGTTCGTTCATCGTGATAACCCTCCAGGCAAGAACAAACGGGCCCGACTCGGCCCGTGACACTTAGGGCGTAGCGCGAGGACGTGAAGCCTGCATCGGGATCCACCACACCAGAAGGGCACCAACGACCAACAACCCAGCGACAAAGTAGAGGCCAGAGTTGAAGCTCCCCGTCTGATCCTTCAGCCAACCGATCAGCAGCGGACTGATACCGGAACCGATATTGCCCACGGCGTTGATCACGGCGATCCCCACCGCCCGCGCACGTAGACTGATCGACTGATCCGGCGTGGTCCAGAAGATGGCCATCGCCGTGAACGACCCCACGGAGGCCATGATGATGCCGATCAACTGCAACAGGCTATGCTGGGTCGCCGAAGCCAACAGCCAGCCGACGGCGGCGAACAGGTAAGGCAGGCAGGTGTGCAGCTTGCGCTCCTGGAGACGATCGGAGCGGCGGCTCCACCATACCATGCCGGCGATGGTACAGACCTGGGGGATGGCCGCCAACAGGCCGATGACAATGTTACTGCTGCCCTGATTGAAGCTCTGCAGGATCTGCGGCGTCCAGATGTTAACCGCACTCAGGGTGTTGGTCAGGCAAAAGTAAGCCAAGGTATACATGACCACCACCGGGGTGAAGATCTCACGCCACAGGCTGCGCCGTTGCAATGCACGGTGACTCACGCCCCCTTCCGGCTGCACCAGCTCCAGCTTATCCTCCTCCATCATCGCTTGCAGAGTCTGCTTATCGCTCGTCGTCAACCACTTGGCCTTAGCCGGCGTATCATCCAAATAGAACCAGACGACGACCCCCAGCAACACCGAGGGGAATCCCTCCAACAGGAATAGCCATTGCCACCCCTTCAGGTCCAAGATGCCATCCAGCGCCATGATATAGCCGGACGCCGCCGAGCCTAGCGCCATGGTGACGGGCATCGCCACCATAAATAGCGCGTTGGCCCGAGCGCGAAAATAGGCGGGGAACCAATAAGTAAGATAGACCAGCACCCCGGGCAGGAAGCCCGCCTCAGCAATACCGACGATCATTCGCAACACATACAGACTCGTGGGACCGGTCGCAAACATGGTCGCTGTCGAGGCGATGCCCCAACAGACCATGATGGTAGCGATCCAGCGCCGCGCCCCGACGATCCCCAGCATGATATTGCTGGGAATACCGAAGATGACATAAGTGGCATAGAACAGCGTCGTCGCCAGACCAAACATGGTCGCGCTCAACCCGAGATCCCGCCCCATGGTGAGGCCCGCGAAGCCGATGTTAATACGATCGAGAAAGGAGGCGACAAACAACACGAACAGAAACACGATCAGGCGGCGGAATAGCTTATTAATAACAGCCTGTTGTTGTGCATTGAGTTGCTTATGACGCTCGGCGGGATTAGCCGAACTATTCCCTATGGTCGGTGACTCGCTCATCGTGCTGCCCTCAAGTGATTGCCCATTATGGTCGGTATTGCGCCGTGACTCAGTACACACCCGGCGCCGTCTGTGGAGCGATGGTACCGAAGCGGGCGGCTAACGCCTCGGCGGCTCGCGCTAAAAGTGTGGTATCGACCCCCACCGCCACAAATAACGCCCCGAGTTCCAGGTAACGTTGCGCCATCTCCGGCTGCGCCATCAAAATGCCGGGAGCCTTACCCGCCGCCTTGATTTGGGCGATCGCCTGCTCGATCGCCGCCTGAACGGTCGGATGCGTCGGCTGGCCGGCCAAGCCCATATCGGCGCTCAGATCCGCCGGGCCGATGAACACGCCGTCCACCCCCTCCACCGCGAGGATCTGCGGGAGATTACCCAGCGCCGTGCGGGTCTCGACCTGTATCAACACGCATACCTCATCGTCGGCGCGTTGCAGATAGTCGTCGATCCGGTTCCAGCGTGAGGCTCGCGCCAGGGCACTCCCCACCCCACGGATCCCCTGAGGCGGATAACGCGTAGCGCGTACCGCCGCCTGCGCCTGTGCCGCGTCTTGTACCATCGGGATCAACACGCTCTGTGCGCCGATGTCTAGCAACTGTTTAATCTGCACGGCATCGTTCCAGGCGCTACGTACAACCGGATGACTAGGGTAAGGGGCAATGGCTTGCAACTGTCCGAGGATAGTCTGGACATTATTCGGCGCATGTTCGCCGTCGATCAGGAGCCAATCGAAACCACTCCCCGCTAACAGTTCGGCGCTATAGGGGCTACACAGACCCAGCCAGAGACCAATCTGCGCGTGCCCATCCCGTAGTGCCTGCTTAAAGGTGTTATGTAATACGGCGTGGTTCATTTTCTCTCCTTAGACAAACCGACAACTGATGGCGCCCAGCGGGCCATAGTCGACATGGAAGGTATCCCCCTGACGTGCCGCCACCGGGCGGGTAAAGGAGCCGGCCAGAATGATCTGCCCCGCCTCCAGCTGCACCTGGTAAGGGGCGAGTTTATTCGCCAACCAGGCCACGCCATTGGCCGGATGATTCAACACGGCGGCGGCGACCCCGGACTCCTCAATCACCCCGTTGCGATACAACAACGCACTGATCCAACGCAGATCTAAGGCCTCTGGCTTGATGGGACGCCCGCCCAAGATCACCCCGGCGTTCGCGGCATTGTCCGCGATGGTGTCGAAGACCTTGCGCGGCCGACCACTCTGGGGATCGACGTTATGGCTGCGCGCGTCGATCAACTCCAAGGCAGGGATGACGTAATCCGTGGCGTTATATACGTCGAACAGGGTACAGTTCGGGCCACGTAACGGCTTCGCCAGAATAAAGGCCAACTCGACCTCGATACGGGGCACGATGAAGCGATCCGTCGAGATCTCTCCCCCGTCGGCAAACAGCATGTCGTCGAGTAACGCGCCATAATCCGGCTCCGTAATCTGCGAGCTGATCTGCATCGCTCGCGACGTTAGGCCGATCTTATGGCCCACCAAACGGCGCCCGGCGGCGATCTTCTGCGCCACCCAGGCACGCTGGATGGCGTAAGCATCCTCAAGCGTGATCTGTGGATACTCCAAGGAGAGCGCCCGGATCTGTACACGGCTCTGTTCCGCCTGATCCAGGCGACGAGCGAGGCTCTCGATGAGCGAGTGAGCTAACATCAATTCGTTCCCTTATCGTCAAGTCCACCGAAGCAGAGGTACTTCACTTCGAGATAATCCTCGATACCATAGCGCGACCCTTCACGCCCTAACCCGGACTGCTTGATGCCGCCAAACGGCGCCAACTCATTGGAGATCAGCCCCTCATTAATGCCGACCATGCCGCACTCCAACGCCTCCGCCACCCGGTAGATCCGACCGATGTCACGCGCATAGAAGTAGGCTGCCAGCCCCGATTCGGTCTGATTGGCCAGTCGGATGGCCCCCTGTTCATCGTGAAATTTGATCAGCGGAGCGACGGGGCCGAAAGCCTCCTCATGGGCGATGCGCATCGACTCATCGACGTCACGCAGAATGGTCGGCTGGAAGAACAGACCGCCCAAGGAATGCGGCGCGCCGCCGCTCACCAGGGTTGCGCCCCGTGCCAGAGCGTCGTCGATCAACGCCTGGACTTTATCCAGCGCCGCCTGATTGATCAGCGGCCCCTGCTGCGCGCGGGGATCGCTGGCTGGCCCGACCCGCAGCGTCGCGACCACCTCGGCGAAACGGGTGACGAAGCGTTCATAGATCCCGGCCTGTACCAGGATGCGGTTGGCACAGACGCAGGTCTGGCCGCTGTTACGAAACTTCGCCGCCAGAGCCCCCTGAACCGCGGCCTCCAGATCGGCGTCGTCGAATACGATAAAGGGAGCATTGCCGCCCAGCTCCAGAGAGAGTTTCTTCACCGTCGCCGCGCTTTGCGCCATCAGCAGCTTGCCGATGCGGGTTGAGCCGGTAAACGACAGCTTGCGCACCAGCGGGCTCTGGGTCATACAGGTGCCGATGGCCGCCGCATCCAGCCCCGGCACGATATTCAACACCCCCGCCGGCAGTCCCGCCGCCTCCGCCAACGCCGCCAGTGCCAGCGCCGACAGCGGCGTCTCCGGCGCTGGCTTTAGCACCACACAGCAACCGGCGGCCAGCGCCGGTGCAACCTTGCGGGTGATCATGGCATTGGGGAAATTCCATGGCGTGATCGCCGCAACCACGCCGATCGGTTGCTTGATGGTACTGATACGCTGACCAGGAAGCGGACTGGGGATCGTCTCCCCATAAGTGCGCTTCCCCTCCTCGGCAAACCACTCGATAAAGCTGGCACCATAGGCGATCTCCGCCAACGCCTCGGCGTGCGGCTTGCCCTGCTCCCGGCTGAGTAACTGCGCCAGCGCCTGGCGATGCCCCCCGATCAGATCGTACCAACGCCGCAGGATTAACCCACGCTGCTTGGCCGTCTGGGCGCGCCAGGCGGGAAGCGCCCGTTGAGCGGCACGGATCGCCTGTTGGCAGGCCTCTGCGCCCATATCGCTGACGCGTGCAATGCACGCACCACTGGCCGGATCGGTTACCGCAAAGGTGGCACCGTCGGCGGCATCGAGCCAGCGGCCATCGATGTAGGCCTGGTGGCGCAACAGCACCACGGGTTTACTTCTCATGATTTCTCTCTCCGGGTAACAGGCAGTACAGATGACGCGGGACGCGTTGCACGGCCAGCCGCTGACTTAACCAGCTCAGCGCAGCGCACAGCGCCATCAGCAATGTCATGGTGAACGGGGTATCATCCTGTAGGGCTGACAGCAGCAGGCTGGCGCCAGCCCCCAACGCGAACTGGCACGAAACCGCCAAGGCCGTCGCACTGCCCGCCTGCTCCGCGCGCGGTAACAATAGTTGCGACAGACTATTAGCACCGATAGCATTCACCAGCGATATATACAGCATCACCAAGGGCGCGATCAGCGCCACCCCCTGGCGGTAGCTGGCCAGCAGTAGCAGGCCGAAGATCACCTGAGCACCACTCTGCCAAGACAGCAGGCGTGCCAGGCTGTAGTGACGCAGTAGGCGCACATTGAGCAGCAGCAACAGGATCATCCCCAGCACATTGCCCGCGAACAGCAGGCCATAGGCGTGGGGAGACAGTTGGAAATAATGGATATAGACGAACGGTGAGGCGCTGATAAAGGCGAACATCCCGGCGAAGGAGAACGACAACGTACCGATGGCCGCCATCGCCCGACGATCGCGCAGTAGCAGACCATAGTGATGAAACGCTACCCACAGGCCGCCCGACGAAGGCGACGCGCTCGTGGGCAATGTCTCCGGCAACAGTCGCCACACCAACAGCCCGCTGAGACAGCCACAGAGCGTGAGTAACCCAAAGATGGCCTGCCAGTCGAACCAGGTCAGCAGCGCGCCGCCTAACAGCGGCGCCAGCAAGGGTGCCGCCATAGTCACCAGCGTCATCAACGACAACACCCGCGGTAAGACCTGGGCGTGATAGACATCACGAGCGATCGCCCGAGCCATCACCACCGCGGCGCCGCTCCCGAACGCTTGCAGGACGCGCAATGCCACCAGTTGCCATACATTACTCACCTGAGTACAGAGCAGACTCGCGCAGGCGAATAGCAACAAACCGCTCAGTAACAACCGGCGCCGACCGAGGCGATCGCTCAACGGCCCATAGAGCAACATCCCGATACACAGACCGAGAAAAAACGCGCTCAGTGTCAGCTGCATCTGCCCGGTCGTCGCCTGTAGGCGTTGCGCCATGGCGGGCAAGGCCGGCAGATACATGTCGATAGACAGGGGGCCGAACGCCACCAGCGATCCCAGCAGCGGGATCAGCCAGCGGGGCGGACGCTGAACGAAGGCCGAGCTCATGCTACGCATGCCTAGGATCTCGCCACATCCGCAAACAACGCGTGTACGTTGTTTTGCTTGTAACTCAACTCTGCTGGCAACACCTCAATCACCAACGAAAGGGCCAGGTAACGCTGCGCCATCAGGGGGGCGAAGTGCTGCTGGATCAAGGCGAAGAGTTGCTCTCCCACCTGCTGTTGGCACGCCAAGCTGCGTCCGGCGCCGATCTTCAACGTCATATGCACGAAGGCATAATCGTGACGCCCATCGGCCATCTGCCAGGTATCCAGCCAGATGGCGCGGCTACGGATCCCCGCCAGGGGGAAGAGTCCGGTTCCAAAGAGAAATGCATTGACCTGGGCAAACAGCGCCGGCAGATCGGCCTCGCGACGAATATTGTCGCTACACTCAGCGTAGAAATGGGGCATATCGACTCCTCGCGGACTAGGCAGCCACCGCCGGCAACGGGAATACCGCATTCACTTGGCCGGTACCTGAACTGGCGAATAACTCGGTGACGAACTCGACCTGTCCGTCATACCGATCCCAGCCTAATAGGCCAAGCAACATCACCGTGTCATGCATGTTGCCCTCGCCGAAACAGTAGTGGGCATACTCCGGCAACATGGCGCAAAACTCGTCGAAACGCCCCTCTTTCCACAATTTGACCACCCGTTCATCCATCTGACGATCGAACTCACGGGTATAACTGTGCATTCCTTGTTCGGCCCGTTGATCATCAATAAAACGGTGTGATAACGAACCGCTCGCCAGCACCGCTACCTTACCGGCGTACTGTTCGATGGCTTTGGCGATCGCCTCGCCCATCTTGCGACTGTCGGCGAAGTCATGGACGGTACAAAAGGCGGAGATGGAGATCACCTTAAAGTGACGATCGGCATTCATATAGCGCATCGGCACCAGCGTGCCGTACTCCAGCGCCAGGCTGGCGATATTGTGGGCCTGGGCACGAACGCCGAGACGACACGCCTCGTCGGCAATCAGTTGGCCCAGTTCGGGGTTACCGTCATACTCATAGGGCATATCGCGAATAAAATGCGGCAGCTCATGGCTGGTATAGACCCCAGAGAAGTGGGCGCTACAGTTGATGTGGTAGGCGCTGTTGACCAGCCAGTGGGTATCGAACACGATGATGGTGTCGACGCCCAACTCGCGGCAACGGCGGCCGATCTCTTTATGCCCCTCGATCGCCGCCTGACGACACCCCCTGGTGTTTTCCCGGCAGTTCCGACAGGTACATTGACGGCACGTGGGTGATCTTGGCGGCTAACGCTAACTGTCCCATATGATTTCTCCTGAAAGTACGGTGCGTATGTAGTTGTGATAGAACGCATTGCTCCCGGTTGATGAAGGACGCCGCCCGCTACGCCCTCCCTCAGGCAACACACCCGTCGGCGAGCGAGTGACGCCAGCAACGCCCCTCGTCGACCGACAACGACGTCACCTCTCATACTCCCCAACGCGGAATCGGATGATCCCCGAGAGAGAGACAGACGTTCTTCATTTCGGCGAACACCTCGAAGCTGTACTCCCCACCTTCACGCCCAGTACCGGAGGCCTTTACCCCGCCGAAAGGTTGGCGTAGATCGCGCACATTCTGGGTATTGATGAACACCATGCCCGCCTCTATGCTGCGTGCTAGGCGATGAGCCTTGCCGATATCCTGGGTCCAGATGTAAGAGGCCAGGCCATACTCGACAGCGTTGGCCAGACGCAATCCCTCCGCCTCGTCTTTAAACGGCAGCAGGCAAGCTACCGGTCCGAAGATCTCCTCCTGAGCGACTCGCATGCGATTGTCGACATCGGCCAACACCGTCGGGCGCAAGAAGTTGCCCTGACGCAGATGCGCGGGTAAATCACTGGGCTTCTCCGGTCCCCCGGCCAACAGCGTGGCCCCCTCTTCGATGCCAAGACGGATATAACCGGAGACCTTCTCCCAATGCTGGCGACTGATCAGTGCGCCGACCTGTGTCTGCGGATCTCGTGGATCACCGACCCGCAAGCGGTTGGCACGCTCGGCGAAACGCCGAACGAACTCCGGGTAGATCTGCTGCTGGATGAAGATGCGTGAACCCGCGGTGCAACGCTCACCGTTGATGGAGAAGATGGTGAATAACGCGGCATCCAGCGCACGCTCGATATCGGCGTCAGCAAAGATCAACACCGGTGACTTTCCCCCCAACTCCATGGAGTACTTCTTCAGGCCAGCACTCCTCATGATGGCACGCCCGGTGGCGGTGCCGCCGGTGAAGGAGATGGCGCGCACATCGGGATGACGCACCAAGGCATCGCCCGCCGTGGCGCCATACCCCTGAACCACATTCAAGACGCCGGCAGGAATACCCGCCTCCAGCGCCAACGCCCCGAGACGATCGGCACTCAACGGTGACAACTCAGACATCTTCAATACCGCGGTATTACCCAATGCCAGACAAGGCGCGACCTTCCAGGTCGCCGTCATAAACGGCACGTTCCATGGCGACACCAACGCGCACACGCCGACCGGCTGAACCAAGGTGTAATTCAGCATCTGGTCGTCGACGGGATAGGTACGGCCATTCATCTGCTGACAGATCTCGGCGAAGAAATCGAAGTTATGCGAGGCGCGTGGGATCAAGACGTTTTTGGTCTGCTGGATCGGTAAACCCGTATCGCGCGTCTCCAGCTCGGCGATCGCCGCTACCTCTTGATCGATCAATGATCCGAGACGCCGCATCAGACGGGCTCGCTGCTTCATCGGCAGATTGGCCCATTTGGGGAAGGCCTGTTTAGCGGCGGCGACAGCCTGCGCAATCTCGGTCTGATCACCCGCGGCCACTTCCGCCAAGACGTCGCCCGTCGCCGGATCGAGGGTCGTGAAATAATCCTGACCAGCGACATTCTTACCGTTAATCCAATGGTTAATACGTTTCATCCTGCGATCTCCTTGTACTCGGCCTCACTGACGATACGGTTACTCAAACGCGCAACGCCCTCCACCTCGACCACCACCTCGTCACCGGGCCGGACATCGGCCAATCCCTTCGGCGTACCCGTGGCGATCATGTCACCGGGTTGCAGGGTGATAAATTCACTCAGGTAAGCGATCAGGTAGGGAATGGAGAAAATCATGTCGCCCGTGTTGCCACGTTGACGCAACTCACCGTTAACCCAGGTGCTGAGCGTCAGGTTATGAGGATCGGGCACCGCCTCGCGCGCCACGATCCAAGGGCCGATCGGCGTCAAGGTATCGCGACTCTTCACGCGTAGATTCGGGCGATAGTAGTTCTCGAGATAATCGCGTACGGCGTAGTCGTTACACACGGTGTAACCCGCGACATACTCCATCGCCTGTGCCGCTGAAACGCGGCACGCGCGTCGGCCGATCACCACCACCAACTCCGCCTCATAGTGCATGTAGTCCAGATTATCTGGTCGTACAGACACCTGGTTATGACCGGTCAACGTATTCGCCGCCTTGATGAATACCAGCGGTTCCTCCGGTGCCTGGAATGCCAGTTCGCTAGCATGGTCGGCATAGTTAAGCCCTAATGCGAATAACGTGCCGCCGGTCACGGGCGGCAGCCACTGCACCTGCTCGGCGCCGAGGGTGGTCCCGTCCGCCAACACTACGCGCTGCTGTTGGTCCACGCGGACTGACAAAATCTCGCCTTGATA
Source organism: Edwardsiella sp. A.80236 (assembly GCF_044540725.1). Taxonomy (NCBI): domain Bacteria; kingdom Pseudomonadati; phylum Pseudomonadota; class Gammaproteobacteria; order Enterobacterales; family Hafniaceae; genus Edwardsiella; species Edwardsiella sp. A.80236. The sequence continues at coordinate 474,699 of NZ_JBIUCY010000001.1, read as the reverse complement.
CTGAATACGCGCCTGCCTCATGCCGCATCTCCCTGTGTGACCACGAGATTCTCCAACGTGGGAAAGCCGGCCGCCCGTACGCTGACGCGATCGCCGGGTTTAATGGTCACCCGCTGTTGGGGTGTACCAAGTAGGATCACATCGCCGGGTTGCAAGGTAGCAAAGTCACTCAATGCACTCAGCAACTGCGGCGCGGAACGCAGCAGATCGGCCGTCGACCAACGGTCAACCTCAACATCATTGATTGCAGTAATGATCGTCAACGTCGCTATTTGCTCGGCAGGCAGTACCACCCGGTCACCCAGCGGACAGAAACCATCACGACATTTAGCCTTGATGGCGGGCCGATAGAAGCTGGATTCCGGCAAGCTGACCTCATTGGCGAGGGCAAAGCCGGCGATAAATTCTGCCGCCTGCTGCACACTGACCTGATGTGCTCGCCGCCCCACCACCAGCGCCAACGTAGCACCGCTTAACACCTGTTCACCGGCAGGATGTGGGATCGCCGCGCCACTGGGGATGACCGTGTTACGAGGTTTAATAAACCACACCGGCGTCTTAGGTGGCTCCTGATAGGGGGGCGAGTGAAACTGTGCATCCCAGGCAGCCAGTTGACTGCGATGGTTCAGGGCGACAGCAAAGACGGTGCCTTCCATTCCTCTCTCCTTTAGCTTGCACATAACGGGGCGTGACAGGCTTATTGTTAACATATTAATGAAATCCTTTTACACGCTGTACGCGTTTTAAACAACCGCCACGCGCAAAACTGTGATCTCGATAACACTGTATTTACATTTTATTAAATTAATTCTTTGTTATCATGCAGATAGATATATCTTCACAGTGTTTTAGTGCATTGTTATTAACTTAATATTAACCAATGCGCGCAGCATTAATTTCATTAACCTATTAACGATCATGGGTGGTGAGGAATGGCGGGCATCGAGAGAGTGACTAGGCTACAATCGGAAGAAGGCTGAGGGGTATATGGCGACCGGTAGGCGCCTAACGAACGATTGAATGGATTGAAGAACTATGCATGAGTCACTGACCATCGCTCTGTTACAGGCACGCGAAAGCGCGATGGGTTTCTTCCGCCCGATATTGAAACGCTACAACTTAACCGAGCAGCAGTGGCGTGTGATCCGTGTCTTGGCTGGGAATCATTCTGTCGATTTCCATCAATTGGCCAGCCAAGCTTGTATATTACGTCCCAGTTTGACCGGGATCCTGTCACGGATGGAGCGGGACGGGCTGATCTTTCGCCTGAAACCTGTCAACGATCAGCGCAAGTTATATGTCTCCCTCAGCCAGCAGGGACAGACGTTGTATGAGCAGGCTCGCGCGCAGATTGAGGCGGAATACCAAGCCATCGAACGCGCCTTCTCCAGCGAAAAAATGGCGCAACTGACAACGTTGCTGGAAGCGTTTATTGCCCTGGGCACGCGCCAGCAGACGGGACAAGAGAAAATATCCGACGACACTCCTCACCTTGAACCCCAAGATTGAGACGACCTCCCCATACGGCGGCGATATAACGGAAACGGTCAGACGTCCGCCGTCCCTCCGCCGCCACGAACAATCACACCAAAAAAATAACATACTATTAACATGGTCGTGGCGAGCGCCTTGCCTATCACTTCACGCCCTCAGGTAAATAACCCGTTGCAGCAGAATTCCCCATCGTGATCACACTTCTATCGCTGCTAGGGAAAAGTACAAGTTTTTACCTGAATTTTACATTTCATTAAACTTATTACTCCCCATAATCGGTAACCGTGCCCCATCGACACGGATGAACGCATAGGCTTACCCGGCCTATCGCCGACGCCACGCGACTGCATAGCACGCTTACTCAATCAAAGGAGCCTGAGCGATGATGACCACCGACAACCCCATGCTGGACAAGTTACGTCCGATTTTGCCGCAGATTGCTGCCAATGCCACGCTAGCTGAGCGCGAACGCCGTGTCCCGGCAGAGAACATCGCCTTGCTAAAAGGCATCGGTATGCATCGCATGTTCCAACCCAAGACCTATGGCGGCCTGGAGATGTCGCTACCGCAGTTCACCGACTGCGTCGCCGCGCTGGCAGGCGCCTGCGGTGGCACGGCTTGGGCCTTCAGTTTGCTCTGTACCCATAGCCATCAATTAGCAATGTTTTCCCAACGCTTACAGGATGAAATCTGGGGCACCAATCCCGATGCCACCGCCAGTAGCAGCATCGCCCCATTCGGTCGCATAGAAGAGGGCGACGGCGGCGTCTATCTCAGCGGTGAAATGGGCTGGAGCAGCGGCTGCGACCACGCCGACTGGGCGATCGTGGGTTTCAATCGTATCGATGCCATGGGCGAGAAAATCTACTGTTTCGGCGTGATCCCTCGTCAGGAGTACCAGATCCGCGATGACTGGTACGCCAGCGGCATGAGCGGCAGCGGATCGAAGACGCTGATCATCGAAAACACGTTTATTCCCGAGCACCGTATCGAGATCGCGAAGAACATGATGGAGGGACGCTCGCGCGGCTTTGGGCTCTATCCGGAGAGTGACCTCTACTATGCCCCCTATCGCCCCTACTTCGCCTGTGGCTTCGCCGCCATCGGCTTAGGGATCGCCGAACGCATGCTCGTTGCCTTTAAAGAGAAGACCCAGAATCGCGTACGCGCCTACACCGGCGCCCGTGTCGGCACCGCCACACCGGCCTTGATGCGCCTGGCCGAATCGACTCATCAGGTCGCCGCCGCTCGCGCCTTCCTGGAGAAAACCTGGCAGGAGCACGCCGCGTTTGGCCGTCAGCATCGCTATCCGACCCGCTCCGAGTTAGCCTTCTGGCGCACCAATCAGGCCTATGCGGTGAAGATGTGTATCGCCGCCGTGGATCGCTTATTCTGCGCCGCCGGCGCCACCAGCTGGTTGAGTGATAACGAAATGCAACGCCTGTTCCGCGACGCCCACATGACCGGTGCCCACGCCTACACCGATTACGATGTCTGCGCCCAGATCCTGGGGCGTGAACTGATGGGGCTAGACCCCGATCCCAGCATGGTTTAACCACCGAGGATGTTGTGATGATGCAGACTACAGGGAATTGCCTCGACCCACGCGCCTTGCGTCAGGCGCTGGGAAACTTTGCCACCGGCGTAACCGTAATCACCACCGCCGGCCTCGACGGCGTCGATGTCGGCATGACGGCCAACAGCTTTAACTCCGTTTCACTCGATCCCCCCTTGATCTTATGGAGCATCGACAAGCGTGCTGGCAGCTATCCACACTTCGCTCAGGCCAGCCACTTCGCCGTGAATATTCTCGCCGCCGATCAGATCGCGCTTTCCAACCGCTTTGCGCGCCCGGCAGAAAATAAGTTCGCGGGACTGGAATATGCACGCGGCATCGCCGATATACCGTTACTGCATGACTGCGCCGCCCGTTTCCAGTGCGAAAAGTACCAACAGATCGATGCCGGTGATCACTGGATCTTGATTGGCAAAGTCGTCACCTTCGACGACTTCGGGCGCGCTCCACTGCTGTACTGCCAAGGCGCTTATTCGCTGGTGCTGCCCTATCCGCGCTCCGTCGCGGAATCCCCGGCACCCGGCGCGGAGTCGATGCCGCTCGAGGACAACATCTACTATCTCCTCACCCAGGCCCTACGCAGTTACCAAACCTACTACCAACCGCACCAATACGCCTGTGGGCTACGCATCAGCGAGGCACGCATGTTGCTGGTTCTGGATAGTACTCATAAGATGTCACTGGATCAGTTATTGCACGAAGTCGCAATGCCAGCACAGGCGATCAACGAGGCGGAGGAGGTGCTACGCCGCAAGGGGCTGGTGACAACGCGCGATGGGGATTATCACCTAACGTCGGCCGGCATGGCGCAAGCCGCGCTGTTGCGTGACGTCGCTCAGCAACGCCAACAACAGGTATTGGCCGATTTCAGCTCCGAAGAAATCTCGCTGGTAAAGCAAGTCCTACGCGCTCTGCCGCATGCCTGCCGAGCACTGCACGCTGGCTCGACCTAAGTCGCTTACGCGTTCGGCCTGCCACGCCGAACGCGCTTACGCTCACCAGACCCTCGCCTCTTCCTTCATGTTGCCCTCCTCGATGGCGTTACCCCCACTAAATTGAGCAATCGCTCAACAAATGATTGACTTTGAGCGGTCGCTCAAGTATTTTTTCACCCGCTCAGCCTAGAGGCAACTGCGAGGAAGTCCCATGACGCCGCCGACTCACGCTCCTCATGCCGCGCGCGGTGTGCTCCCCCACGCCTCGCCCAGCGCACGCCGCACGTTGCTGAGCATCGCCCGCCGTAACCCGCTCGCCCTGCTCGTCAAGTTCGCCCTGATCACCCTAGAAAATCTGCTGTTGGTGACCTATCCACTCTTCGCCGGTTTTGCCATCGATGCCATCGTCCAGGGCGAGGGGCTCAAGGCGTCCAGTTACGCACTGATCGTTCTGCTCTTCTGGCTGATCGGCGCGCTGCGCCGATCCGTGGATACCCGTACCTTCACCCGGCTCTCTAGCACACTGGCCGTATCGGTCATCCTCGCCCAACGCCAGCGACGGGAGACGCCCTCCACTATCATCGCCCGGGTCACCCTCGCGCGCGAATTCATCGACTTCTTCGAACGCCATCTCCCCTTGCTGATGACCAGCCTGATCGCGCTCATCGGTGCGGTGACGATGCTGTTGGTGCTCGAATTCTGGCTCGGACTGGCCAGCCTAGGGATGATGATGCTCGGATTCTTGCTGCTACCCGCCTACGCACAAGGCAATCAACGCCTGCATCGGCGCCTACACGATCGCTTGGAGCGCGAAGCCGGGCTCATCGGCGGCCCCTCCCCCCACGGACTCACGCGCCACTACCAGATCCTGGCGCGGCTGCGGGTGGCTATCTCGGATCGCGAGTCGCTGGCCTACCTCATCGTCGACATCGGCGCGGCCCTGCTCTTTCTCCTCGCGATCGCCTTACTGAGCCGCCAATCCCAAATCGCGGCGGGCCATGTTTATGCCGTCATGACCTACCTGTGGAATTTCGTCAACAGCCTGGATGAAAGCCCAACCCTCACCGATCAGCTGGCACGCTTGCGTGATATCGCGCAACGCGTCGCCGCGGAATAACTATACTTAAGCGCGCGTGCCCCTTTGGTGTCTCTCACACCGACACGCCGTCGACCGGAGTGAATGAGATGAACCGTAGAGAGATGTTACGCATGATGAGTGCCGCCCTGGCGACGCTATGGCTCGGTGCCTTACCGACACACGCCGCCGAACGGCGCCCCACGCGCACCAAGGTGCTGGTGATCGGCGCGGGATTAGCCGGCTTGGCCTGCGCCCGAACGCTGCAAGCGCAGGGGTTCGCCGTCCAGGTGGTAGAGGCCCGCCAACGGATAGGCGGACGTATCTGGACCAGCCACGCCTGGCCGGAGATGCCGTTAGATCTGGGCGCCACCTGGATCCACGGCACTGAGAAGAACCCCCTGACCGGCATTGCCGAGCAGATCGGTGCTCGCCTGCTGCCGACACACTACGAGGAGGCACTGGTCTTCGCTCAAGATGGCCGCCCGCTGAGTGCCAAGGAGGAGCGCGTCTTAGAGCGCCTCAAGTCGGTATTATTCGAGACGCTCCAAGAGGGGCAGTCGGCGCCCCAGGATAAGAGCATCCTGGCCACCGTTGCGGACATCGTCCAGGATGCCAGCCCCAGCGAGCGCCTCAACATCTGGTATCTGCTCAATTCGAACCTGGAGCAGGAGCTCTCGGGCGCGCTCGGCGAGATGTCGACCTATTACTTCGATGACGACTGGGCCTTCGGCGGCGAGGACGCCCTCTTCCCGCAAGGATTTAGCCAGATCACCGATCATCTCGCCCAAGGACTCACCCTCGCCCTCGGCCAAGTGGTCAGCCAAATAGCCTACTCGACGACGGGCGTCAGTGTGCACACCCTGCAGGGTGAGGTATTCCAGGCCGATCGCGTCGTGATCACGCTGCCGCTCGGGGTGCTACAGCGTGGTCACGTGACGTTCGCCCCCGCGCTCCCGGCCGACAAATTGAGTGCCATTCAGCGCCTCGGCATGGGCACGCTGAATAAATGCTACTTACAGTTTCCCCACATCTTCTGGCCCGATGATATCGACTGGTTAGAGTATATCTCCCCGCAACCCGGCGTCTGGAGCGAGTGGGTCAGCTTCGCCCGCGCCGCCCACTGGCCCGTGTTGCTCGGTTTTAACGCGGCGCGCCAAGGCGTCGCCATGGAGACGCTGAGCGATCAACAGATCGTCGCGGACGCCATGGGCGTCTTGCAACGCCTCTTCGGCCCGACGATCCCGCAGCCGCTACGCTACCAAATCACTCGTTGGTCCCACGACCCCTACAGCGCGGGTTCCTACTCCTACTACCGTACCGGCTCGACCCCGCGCGATCGGCGCGCCTTAGGTAAGTCGGTGGCGGATCGGCTCTATTTCGCCGGCGAAGCCGTCTCGCGCCGTTACTATGGCACCGCCCACGGCGCCTTGCTCTCCGGCTTACAGGCGGCGCAAGAGATAGCAAACCATTAGTTTTCGCGGCCGGACATGTAATAATACGCGCCAACGCCGTGCAGCGCATGGCATTCCATAGCGGTATGACGAACGAGGTTACCATGGCGCGTCCATCCAGCGAACAACGCAAAAACATGATTATCGAGACGGTCTTGGCCCTGTTTAAGGAGAAGGGGATGGCGGCGGTATCGACGCGCGACGTCGCCGAAAAAGCGGGGCTGGCACGCAGTCATGTCTACCACTATTTCAAGGACTGGAAAGCCCTATCCATCTGTGCGGTGGAGCATTTCTTTCACCATGAGATCGCCGAGCTGGAGCGTTGTCTGGCGCCGCTGACGCCCAGCGAGGCACTCAGCGTATTTATTCGCGATAACCTGCCCGCCCGCCAAGACGCCTCCTGGCGTATCTATCTGGATGCCTGGAACGCCTCGCTGTGCGACCCACAATTTGCCGCCAGCTACAGCCAGATCATCACCGCCTGGCATCGCGCCTTGGAGAACATCCTACTGCGCGGCGTGCAGTCGGGCGAGTTTACCATTGCCGACAGCTCGCGTAGCGCGCGTCAAATCATCGCCCTGATCAATGGCTATGCCGATGAGCTGATCCTGGATCCGACCCCCGAGCGCGTCGCCCTTGCGCAGCAGGAGATCATGGACGTCGTGCAGCGCCTGATCCACTAAGCGCGGCACGTTCGGTCGCGACAACCGGCCGCCTCACGGCGGCCCGGCTTAGGCGGCCAACAGGCTGGCACGAACCTTGATCACCACCTTGGCGATGGCCTGCGCCTCCCCCACCCGACAGCCCGGCTTATGCGGTTCGCCCGGCATAAAGATGGCAAACATCCCCGGATGTAGCGTGACGCACTGTTCATGGGCGATCTGCTGACATAGCTGATAATCCTCCTCCTCATGCCACGCCTCGCAATCGCACGCCGTACCGGCACACCCGTAGAGGATGCGCTCCTCCCCGCGTAACAGCAGTTGAATGTCGATATAGTCCGCATGCAACTCCGCCGCCTTCTCCTGCGGGGATTGCGTGGTCAACTGCATGACATTCATAAAGATATCATCACCATCCAACGCATAGCGCCCCGGCTCTTTATCCGCTGGCGTCGCCGCCAAGGCACGGCACAACGCCGCGTGTAACTGTGGATGCAGTCCGGCCTCATTCAGCCCCTGCACATCGCCCAACATCATCATTTCTCTCCTTGCGCCAGCCATGCCGCGCCCAATAATCCTGCATCGTGGCGATAATACGCCGCACGTAACGCCACCTGATAAGGCGCCGGTTCTTCCGCTAAAAACTGAGTCACCTGCTGCAAATAGCCCGCAGCCAACCCGACACTGCCGCCGATCACCACGCACTGACAATCCGTCACCGCCTTGATGTCGGCGATCAAGCGCGCCAGACAGCGCGCCGAGCGCTGACGCAATTGGCATGCCTGTGCATCCCCCGCCGCCGCCTGGGCGAAGATCGCCTTGGCGTCACAGCCGGCCAACGCCCCGCGTGCCGCCGCCGCGATCCCGCGCCCCGAGGCGATCGCCTCGACACAGCCCACCCGGCCACAGCCACAACGCGGCCCCTGAGGATCGGCCAGGGTATGGCCGATGTGGCCCGCCAGTCCGCCCTGCCCCTGCACCAGACGCCCATCACGCACCATACCGCCGCCGACACCGGTGGAGACGGTAATAAACAGCATGTCGCGCACCTGCGCCGCCAAGGGCTGATACTCCGCCCAGGCCGCGGCCTGGGCATCGTTCAGCGCCAAGGTCGGCAACCCGGTCAGCTCGCGAAGGGTCTCGACCAAGGGAAAACGTAGCAAGCCGCCCAGGTTGCTGGGATTGATCGCCAGCAGCGTCCCCTGATGAATGATGCCGGTGGAGGCGATGGCGACGCGTGACGCCAGGTGCTGCAACGGCGCCACCAGCGTCTGGAGCGCGGCGCGTAGCGCATCCGGCGTCTGGCTGGCCGGTGTCGGCAGCTCTCGTCGCTCACGGATCTCTCGATCCGTCCCCACCAAGGCGCAGGCCAGCTTCGTCCCGCCGATATCGATCGCTAACGTACTCATCGTGTTACCCCGCTTAGCGCGGTGTGATGTCCACAACCCTGTTTAAGAAATGACATACGCAATGCCCCTACCCGCCCCTAACAAGCGGCCCGGCATACTACCGGGCCGATGACGCCACTTATCCTTTACTCTTCGCTACGTTACCCTTGTAGCCACCGAAGGGAACCGCACCGCTGAAGGGTTTGCCGTCGATCGCATCGTGCGTGCGCAGCGCCTCAGGATGCAGCCAACGCTGTACCCGTGAGGGCATATCGAGGCCAATCAGCAAGATCACTACGAAGGTCAGGCTGAAAGAGAGAGAACACAAGGCGGTACCGAGATCCAGACGTTGGGCGATCAACGCCCCGAGGATCGGCGCCAATGCCCCCCCGAGCGCCCCAACGTTGTAGGTAAAGCCCAGACCGGCCGCCCGTTGATCGGTATCGAAATAGCCGCCGATCAGCTTCGGCAGGATCCCCGAGATACCTTGACCCAACATCTGTTGGAAGAACAACAGGATACCCAGGACCCAGACATGGGTCCCACCGATGGAGAAGACCGGGATAATCAGTAATTGTGAGGCCAGCAGGCTGTAGGCATACGCCTTACGGCTACCCAGCCAGTCACCGAGAAAACCGCCGACACAGCAGCCAACCGCCGCGCCGAAGCCACTGAAGAACAGAACCTGTGCCACGATGGCCGGGGTATAGTCCAGCTCGGTTTTCAGATAGGTGGGCAACAGCGCCTGGATCGGCCAGGAGTAGAGGAAGGCGAACAGTACCACCACCATCAGCATCACGCCGGTAGGCCAACGTTTGCCACTGCTCTGCACCATAAAACTGATGAAGATAGCGGCGCACAACAGCCCCAGGATCGCCACGATGGCTGCATTCTGTAAGTCACCCGCGAAGCAGAACCACAGGGCGATGGCGGCGACCGCCGTCATCAGCATGTTAATCAGCCGATGTTCGCCACGATAGAGGATATCCACCATGGTACGAACCGGCGCCTTACCGGCATGCTTCTCTTTCCAGTCATGTGCCTCCGGAATATTTTTACGCAACCAGAGGGCGAAGATGATCGGCAGGATGCCGATGAAGAACAGCGCGCGCCAGCCCCAGGTAGGCACCACCAGGCTATAGACTTGGGCTGCCACCACCGCACCGACGGAGAAACCGGAGATCAGGAAGCCGCTGGCCTTGTTACGCAACTGCTTAGGCCAGCTCTCGATGACATAGGTGGCGCTGGAGCCATACTCCCCCGCCATCCCCATGCCGATCACCAGGCGGGCGATAAACATGGTGGTGTAGCCCGGCGCCAGGCCGCAGGCCAAGGTACCGACGGAGAAGAGGATAATACTGGATACCATCGCCAGACGACGGCCATAGCGGTCGCCCATGGCGCCCAACATCAGCCCACCGAACCAGCGGGAAATAAAGGCGGCGGAGATCAGGCTGGCCGCCTGTACCGTCGTCAATCCAAATTCAGCCTGGACATCGGTCAACACCAGGGCGATTAAAACAAAGTCAAAACCATCAAGCAGGTACCCCAACCAGGCAGCGGAAAAGGCTCTCCACTGCGCCCGATTGAGATGGCGATACCACGGGATGTTCTGGGTTGTAGTACTCATATCACTCTCCCGACGCTCTGTTTTTCATTGTTATGCGCAAGGAGGCGCGGACAGCCGGCCTAGGTTCCTAAGTTGTGTGGCCGGAACGACGTCACGCCTCCCGCATGGAGGTTAGGCCATTAACGCGCCCGCTCGGCCATCAGTTGTTCGGCCAACGCCTTCAATGCCGGCAAATAGCAGGCCTCGACAGGCGTAAACGGCTTGCGGCACAGCGGTACGGAGAGAACATCCATATAGTGCAGCACCATCTTCAGGCCACGGAATACCCCGGCCTTGATCAACAGATCGATCACCTGGTTACACTCACTCTGTAGCGAGCGCGCCGTCTGCACGTCACCCGCTCGCAGCGCCTGGGCGATCGCCTGATAACGCCATCCCATGATGTTATAGGTGCTACCGATGCCACCGTCGGCCCCGGCCAGCAGGCCACTGGCGAAGATCTCATCATAGCCGTTGTAGAGCACCAGATCGGGATGGGCGCGGCGGATCTGCTCCATCTGATACAGATCGCCGGAGGTTTGCTTCAACGCCCCGACACCCGGCAGGGTGACCAGGGTATTGATCTGATCGAGCGTCAGTTTCACGCCGCTCAACGCCGGAATGTTGTACACCACCATCGGCAAGCCATCGGCTGAGTCGATGATGGCGCGATAGTGGTCGCAGTGCTCGGCGAAGCTAAAGGGGTAGTAGAACGGGGTGACCGCCGAGACGGCGTCAAAACCGTAACGCCGCGCCGCCTGGGCCAACTGCTGGCTCTCCGCCGTACTGATCGCGCCGACGTGAGCGATCAGGGTCACCTTCCCTTGTGCCTCATCGGCGACGATCTCCAGCACCTGCTCACGCTCTTCCCGGCTCTGCATGAAGGCTTCCCCGGTAGAGCCACCGACATACAGCCCATCGATACCCTGGGCGATGTTAAACCGCACCAGACGGCGCAGACTCTCGGTGTCCAGCCGCTGTTGATGGTCGAACGGTGTTAACAATGCCGGCATTACGCCTCTTAATTCTCTTGCCATGATGACCTCTGTCGATGATGTAATATTGTCTAACTACATGCCTGTATACCTGTTATACCAGATTAAATAATCGACAGCCCATAGTCGCAGCTTCATTGTGCGATCGAGTTCACTAAATGATCGTTAGGATCGTCACTATTCGTCGGTTGACGACTGGGCGCTCAGGGTTTGCCAACTGGCGAAGACACTGTTGAGATGCGTCTGTAACGCGCGATCGGCCTGGTCGGGGTCATGACGGCGGATGGCGTTGAAGATTTCGATATGTTGTTGATAGCTTGCATTATTATGCTCATGCAGATCGGCATCGGCGACCGCAGGACGCGCCGCCAGCAGCCAATCGAGCAGGGCGACATGGATCGCCATGAAGATCGGATTACCGGGGATCCCGGCCAGTACCCGGTGGAAATCGACGTCGGAGCGAATAAATAGGGCGTTGTCATCCAGCGACTGGCTGTTGATGGTCAAGGCCTGCTCAAGCAAGGCGACCTGCGCATCCGTCGCATGCTCGGCTGCATAACGCACCAGGCTAGACTCGAAAAACAGGCGCAGTTGTTCGAAGTGGGCGATGCCCCCCGGATGAGAGAGAAAATCCTTGGCCATGCCAGAGAGCTCACCGATGATGGTATTGGCGGAGGGGCGCGAGACGCGGGCGCGCTCGCCGTTGTTGATCTGCACCAATCCCTTACGCTTCAAGGCGGCCAAGGCCTCACGCACCGACGGGCGGCCCACGTTGAAGAACGCCATCAGTTCACGCTCGGAAGGTAACTGCTCCCCCTCGCCAAACTCGCGACGGCGGATCATCTGCTCCAACTCCTCCTCGACCATCTCCGATAGCTTCTTACGCACCAACGGACGACGACGCAGGTTATGGCCGATGGCCGCAGGCGAGGAGAGCGTGGTGGGGTCGAAGTCGTTCATAGCGTCCATTCAAGTCAGCAGTCAGTCACGGTAAACTCAGTTATCCTAACACAGGATCGAAAATAGGGGGAAACCTCGCCACGCCAACCCGGTCGGCCACGACACGGCCAGCGGACGAAGGACGATTCCCGGCCCGCCTCCCCCGGCATCGTCGCCGCCACATCGACTGCCCCACGGACGAAACGAAGCTCGCCCATCCGGCCCCCTCTCGCCCGCCACAGCAGTCACATCAGTCACGCCAGTCACGTCAGTCACGTCAGTCACGTCAGTCACGTCAGTCACGTCAGTCACGTCAGTCACGTCAGTCACGTCAGTCACGTCAGCAACATATTTTTACATATTGTCATTTCATTGATCCATCACACATTAATCGTATGCAGAATTTATAAAATCATCATACTCATTACGCTTCCCTAACTTGAGGCCACCGCTTTGTCCCGACTCCGTCGCACCCTCTGCGCGCTGCTCAGCTGCGCCACCCTATTCGCTCACGCCGCCGTGGAGCAAATCACCACCGCCTGGCCGACCAATGTCGGACCGCTGAATCCACACCTGTATGCCCCTAATCAGATGTTCGCCCAGAGCATGGTGTATGAACCGCTGGTCAAGTACCAGGCAGATGGTTCAGTGATCCCCTGGCTGGCCGAGCGTTGGCACCACTCCGCCGATGGTAAGGTCTGGACCTTTGTCCTGCGCCAAGGGGTGACCTTCTCCAACGGCGAGCCGTTCGATGCCGAGGCCGCCGCCGCCAACTTCCACGCGGTACTGGCGAACCGCCAGCGCCACGCCTGGCTGGAATTGGCCAATCAGATCGTCGACGTCCGGGCGACCGCCCCGCAGACGTTGCAGATCACCCTCAAAAGCGCCTACTACCCCTTCCTGCAGGAGCTGGCGCTACCGCGCCCCTTCCGTTTCATCGCCCCGTCACAGTTCAAGGCGCAGGGTAGCCATCTCGGTATCCAGCAACCGATCGGCACCGGCCCCTGGATGCTAAAAAGTAGCAGGCTCAATCAATATGATGTGTTGGTGCGTAACGAACGCTACTGGGGCCACAAACCGGCCTTGCGTCAGATCACCGTCAAGGTGATCCCCGATGCCACCACGCGCGCCGTGGCCTTCGAGACCGGCGAGATCGATCTGTTGTATGGCAATGAGGGGCTGCTGCCCCTCGACACCTTCGCCCGTTTTAGCCAGACCTCCGGCTACCGCACACAGCTCTCCGCCCCCGTCGAGACGGTCGTGCTGGCGCTCAACTCCGCCCAGGCGCCAACCGACGAGCTGGCGGTGCGTGAGGCGCTGAATCACGCGGTCAATAAGCCTGCGCTGATCGCACACGCCCTGTACGGCACCCAACAGGTGGCCGATACCCTGTTCGCCCCCAGCGTTCCCTATGCCGACATTGGGCTCACGCCACGGCAGTATGATCCCCAGCTGGCTCACGCGCGGTTAGAACAGGCGGGCTGGCTGCTACCCGCAGGCAAAACGATCCGTGAAAAACAGGGTAAGCCACTACGCATCGAGCTGGCCTTCGTCGGCACCGACGCCCTGAGTAAGTCGATGGCCGAGATCATTCAAGGGGATCTGCGCCAGATCGGCGTTGACATCACGCTCGTTGCGGAGGAGGAGAGCAGCATCTTCGCCCGCCAGCGTGACGGCCGCTTCGGCATGATTTTCAACCGGACCTGGGGCGCCCCCTACGACCCGCACGCCTTCATGAGCTCGATGCGCGTACCGTCGCATGCCGACTTCCAGGCGTAACGCGGCCTGCCCGATAAGGCGCAGATCGATCGGCTAATCGGCGACGTCCTCACCACCAGCGACGAGCAACAGCGCCGGGAGCTGTATCGAGACATCCTGACTCGACTACATCGCCAGGCGGTCTATCTGCCCATCAGCTACGTCTCGACGATGGTGGTCGCGAAGCCGGCGCTCGGCCCCATCCCGTATGCGCCCATCGCCTCGGAGATCCCCTTCGAACAGATCACCCCGGAGGCCCCTTGATGTGGCGTTACGTTGTGCGGCGCCTGCTGCTGTTAATCCCGATGATCTTCGCCGCCTCGCTACTCATCTTCCTGATGCTGCGCCTGGGGACCGGCGATCCGGCGCTCGACTACCTGCGCCTCTCCAATCTCCCGCCGACTCCCGAGATGGTCGCCTCCACCCGCTCCATGCTCGGGCTGGATCAGCCGTTATGGATGCAGTACGCCCACTGGCTATGGCGGGCGCTACAGCTAGACTTCGGCCTCTCCTACGCCACCCAACGCCCGGTGTTGGATGACGTGCTGGGCTTCCTGCCCGCGACGCTGTTACTGGCGGGAGCGGCTCTGCTGCTGATCCTACTCATCTCGATTCCGCTGGGGATCTGGGCGGCGCGCCATCGCGATCGCCTGCCAGACTTCATCGTCCGGCTGATCGCCTTCCTCGGTGTCTCGATGCCGAACTTCTGGTTGGCCTTCCTGCTGGTGATGCTCTTCGCGGTCTACCTGCAATGGCTGCCGGCGATGGGCTACGGCAGCTGGCGTCATCTGATCCTGCCCGCCGCCTCGATCGCCTTCATGTCGCTGGCGATCAATGCCCGCCTGCTGCGCGCCAGCATGCTAGAGGTCGCCGGCCAGCGCCACGTCACGTGGGCGCGGCTGCGCGGGCTGGATCGCCGCCAGACCGAGCGGCGTCACATCCTGCGCAACGCCACGCTGCCCATCGTCACCGCCGTCGGGATGCACATCGGCGAGCTGATCGGCGGCACGATGATCATCGAAAACATCTTTGCCTGGCCCGGCGTCGGCCGCTATGCCGTGTCGGCCATCTTCAACCGCGACTATCCGGTGATCCAGTGCTTCACCCTGATCATGGTGGTGGTCTTTGTGCTCTGTAACCTGGCGGTCGACCTACTGAACGCCGCGCTCGATCCACGTATTCGCCGTCACGAGGGGGCACCGGCATGAATTTTTACCGCTCTGCCCGCGGCTCGGTGCGTCTGGCCCTGCTGCTCATCGCCCTGTTGACGCTGATCGCCCTCAGCAGCCACTACTGGCTACCACACGATCCCTACGCCATCGATCTCGCCGCGCGCCTGCGTGCGCCGGATGGCCAACACTGGCTCGGTACCGACCATCTGGGGCGTGACATCCTCTCGCGCCTGCTGGCCGCGACTCGCGTCTCGCTAGGCTCGGTACTGGCTTGCCTGCTGCTGGTACTGGCGCTGGGTCTGATCATCGGCGGCAGCGCCGGGTTACTCGGTGGGCGCATCGATCAGGCGAGCATGCGCCTCGCCGACATGTTCATGACCTTTCCGACCTCGATCCTCTCCTTCTTCATGGTCGGGGTGCTGGGCACCGGCCTGACCAACGTGATCATCGCCATCGCCCTGTCGCATTGGGCCTGGTATGCACGCATGGTGCGTAGCCTGGTCATCTCCCTCCGCCAGCGCGAGTACATCCTCGCCGCCCGCCTCTCCGGCGCCAGCCATCTGCGGATCTTCGTCGACCACCTGTCGGGGGCGGTGATCCCCTCGCTACTGGTCTTGGCGACGCTGGACATCGGCCACATGATGCTACACGTCGCCGGCATGTCCTTCCTCGGCCTCGGCGTGGCGGCGCCAACCGCCGAATGGGGGGTGATGATCAACGACGCCCGCCAGTACATCTGGACCCAGCCGCTACAAATGTTTTGGCCCGGCCTGGCGCTGTTCCTCAGCGTGATGGCCTTTAATCTGGTGGGCGACGCACTGCGTGACCATCTCGATCCCCATCTGGTAACGGAGCACGCACACTGATGCCGCAACGACTCGATTTACACCAGATCTCCCTCCAGGCGGCGCGCCCGCTGGTGCACGAGGTCTCGCTGACCCTACGACGCGGCCGAGTACTGGCGTTGGTCGGCAGCAGCGGCAGCGGCAAGTCCCTGACCTGCGCCGCCGCGCTGGGCGTCCTACCCGCCGGGGTGCGCCAACTGGCCGGTCAGATCCGGCTGGATGGCATGCCCATCGACCCCGCCGCACTGCGTGGCCGCCATGTCGCCACCATCATGCAGAATCCGCGCAGCGCCTTTAATCCCCTGCACACCATGGCCAGCCATGCCCGAGAAACCTGCCTGGCGTTGGCGAAACCGGCAGACGACGACACGCTGACACGCGCCCTGATAGCGGTCGGCTTGGATGATCCCCAGCGGGTATTACAGAGCTATCCCTTCGAGATGAGCGGCGGCATGTTGCAACGGATGATGATCGCCATGGCGCTGCTGAGCGACGCGCCGTTTCTCATCGCCGACGAGCCGACCACCGATCTCGATGTGGTGGCGCAGGCGCGCGTCCTGGATCTGCTGGCGACGATCATGCGCCAACGCGCACCCGGCATGCTGCTGGTCACCCATGACATGGGGGTTGTCGCCCGCCTGGCGGACGATGTGGCGGTGATGGCCGATGGACGGGTGGTGGAGCAAGGCACAGTCGAGCAGGTGTTCCACGCGCCCCATCACGACGTGACGCGGGCGTTAGTCGCCGCACATTTGGCCCTGTATGGCCTGGAGATCGCCGGATGAGCCTACTCAGTACGCAGACCCTCTCCCACCACTATCGCCTCGCGGCATTGGGACGCCAGGCACAACCGGTTCTCCAGGCGATCTCGTTGCAACTACATCGCGGCGAGAGTGTCGCCCTGCTGGGGCGCAGCGGCTGCGGCAAGAGCACGCTGGCGCGCCTGTTAGTCGGGTTGGAGTCGCCCACGCAAGGGCGCGTATGCTGGCATGATACCCCCCTGCCACAGCTCGATCGGCGGGCGAAAAAGGCGTTCCGCCGCGACATCCAACTGGTGTTCCAAGATGCGATCAGCGCGGTCGATCCACGCCAGACGGTACGGGCGATCCTGCGCGAGCCGATGCGCCATCTGCTGTCGCTCTCCTCGGCGGAGCAACGGGTGCGAGCCAGCGAGATACTGCAGGCGGTGGAGTTGGACGAGAGGGTGCTCGACCAACGCCCTCCCCAGTTGAGCGGCGGCCAGCTCCAGCGCGTCTGCCTGGCGCGGGCGTTGGTGGTCAACCCCAAATTGCTGATCCTCGACGAAGCCGTCTCTAGCCTCGACCTGGTGTTACAGGCCGAGATCATCGCGCTACTCAAACGGATCCAGCAGCAGCGGGACACCAGCTATCTGTTCATCACCCATGATCTGCGCCTGGTCGAACGTTTCTGCCACCGAGTGGTCGTGATGGATCAAGGGCAGATCGTCGAGACGCAAACCGTCGGTGAACGCCTGACGCTCACCTCCGCCGCCGGACGGGCACTCCAGCAGGCGGTGCTGCCCGCCTTTCCCCCGTGCCGCCATGCACCGGCGGAAGACGCGACGCCCCACTAACCCTGCCTGGCGCCGTTCAGGCGGCAAGAGGGGGCATCCCCCACGCCCCCTCCCGCCCGGCGCGACGTCCCCTAACGCGCCGCCGGCTGACCGACCATGCGTTCGGGGCGCACCCAACGCGTAAACTCCTCCTCCGTCAGAAAATTCAGCGCCAATGCGGCGGCCTTCAGGGTCAATCCCTCGCGGTGTGCCTTCTCGGCGATCGCCGCGGCCTTGTCATAACCGATGTGCGGGCTCAAGGCGGTGACCAGCATTAACGAGGCCTCCAGCCAGTGTGCAATGCGCTCGCGATTCGCCTCGATGCCGCGCGCGCAATAGTGCTCGAAGCTGGCCATGCCATCCGCCAGCAGGCGTGCCGACTGCAAGAAGTTATAGATCACCATCGGGCGGTAGACATTTAACTCGAAGTTACCCGAGGCGCCCCCCATGGTGATCGCCACATCGTTCCCCATCACTTGGCAGCAGATCATGGTCAACGCCTCACACTGTGTCGGATTCACCTTGCCCGGCATGATCGAGCTACCCGGCTCGTTTTCCGGGATCTGGATCTCGCCGATGCCGCAACGCGGGCCAGACGCCAGCCAACGGACATCGTTGGCGATCTTCATCAACGAGGCCGCTAACCCCTTCAGGGCACCATGCGCCTGCACCAGGGCATCGCAACTCGCCAACGCCTCGAACTTGTTGGGCGCGCTGACGAAGGGCTGTCCGCACATCTCCGCCAACAACGCCGTGACGCGCGGCGCATACTCGGGCGGGCTATTGAGGCCGGTTCCCACCGCCGTACCGCCCAAGGCCAATTCGGCTAGATGCGGCAAGCTTGCCTCGATGTGTTGGCGAGCGTGATCCAACATGGCGACCCAGCCGGAGATCTCCTGGCCGAGCGTCAGCGGCGTCGCGTCCTGGAGATGCGTACGACCGATCTTCACGATAGCGGCGAAGGCGTGCGCCTTGGCATGCAGCGTCGTCGTCAGCTGCTGTAGCGCGGGGAGCAACTGCTCGCGTAGCGCCACACTGGCGGCGACATGCATCGCGCTGGGGAAGACGTCGTTAGAGCTCTGGCTCTTATTCACATCGTCATTGGGATGCACCCGGCGCGCCATCCCCCGTTCGCCGCCCAACAACTCACTCGCGCGATTCGCCAACACCTCGTTGACGTTCATGTTGCTCTGTGTCCCCGATCCGGTCTGCCACACCACCAAGGGAAACACCTCCGGGTGCTGACCCGCCAACACCTCATCGGCCGCCTGGCTTATCGCCGCCGCCTTCTCGGCACTCAACAGGCCAAGCTCCCGATTGACCTGGGCCGCCGCCCGTTTGATCCGCACCAAGGCGTGGATCAAGGCGCTCGGCATTTTCTCGTCGGAGATACGAAAATGCGTCAGCGAGCGTTGCGTCTGTGCGCCCCACAACTGCTCCGCCGCGACGGCGACCTCCCCCATCGAGTCGCTTTCAGTACGATACCCCGTCATCCTCCACTCCTCCTCTGATCGTGATCCGCCACAGGGCGTTAACCTGATGCTTTTACCTTAGCCCCATTCCGCCAGACGGCGCAGACACTTCTTGCGCCCCGCACTTTCCCCTCGAACATGACGGTAAAATAGGCGGGCGTCATCACACTCCATCAACTAATTTTTTGAATTAAAAAATATTCATCATCGATTATATTGATGCTGCGAACTTCGCCATGAGCGCCCTCACACCCTGGCGTGCCACCGCCCGCTCGCTGCAAAAATTTTGCCGCTGTGCGGCAAACTATTTTCCTGTCGCAACGCGCTATTGTCGGGAATACTCGCCTCCAGAGATAACGGATGGTTAATTCAACGCACAGGAGAAGTACCATGACGCAACAGACATTCCAGGCTCAACCCTTCGCCCTGCCCTTCGATCCCCAGAGCACCGCGCTGGTGATGATCGACATGCAGCGTGACTTCGTCGAGGCCGGCGGCTTTGGCGAGGCGCTCGGTAATGATGTCTCGCTGGTGCGTAGCGCCATTGCCCCCTGCCAAAAAGTGCTCGCCGCCGCGCGCGCCCATCAGCTGTTGGTGATCCATACCCGCGAAGGGCATCGCGCCGATCTGAGCGACTGCCCCGCCGCCAAGCTCACCCGTGGCGGAAAGACCTTCATCGGCGAGCCGGGCCCGATGGGTCGCATCCTGGTGCGTGGTGAACCAGGCCACGACATCATCCCAGAGCTCTACCCTATCGCCGGGGAGCCGGTGGTCGATAAGCCGGGTAAAGGCGCCTTCTACCAGACCGATCTGCAGCTGATCCTACAAAACCATGGCATCAAGACGCTGATCGTCTGCGGGGTGACCACCGAGGTGTGCGTCAATACCACCGTGCGTGAAGCCAACGATCGCGGTTATCAGTGCATCATCCCGGCCGATTGCGTCGGCTCCTACTTCCCCGAGTTCCAGAAATCCGCGCTGGAGATGATCAAGGCGCAGGGAGCGATCTTCGGCTGGGTCAGCGACGCCGACTCCATCATCGCCGGGTTACAGGGCTAAGTTGTATGAGGCCGCCGCTGCTTCCCGCGCTCTCGTGTGGCTATCTTGCCGCCGAGCGTAGCGCGCAGTCGTTGTCGGTACACAGCAGCTTCGCACACGCGCTCAATCTGCGCGATGCCCAAGGAGCGCTGTTCACGCTACTGTGCGGCCAGCGCTACCCCGATTTACCCGATGCGCTGCGGGTCGCCCTGCCGGTAGGCTGGGAGTGGCGGCATATGGCCGTCCGGCACGCCCCCGTCAGGCTGGTGGCGGGCCGCTTATTGGCGGAACGTTTCGAGATCGATCTGCGCCACGCGCCCGTCTGGCGACCCACGGCGCGCAGCGCGACCCGGCCGCTTACGGCGGCGGCGTTTGCCACGCACTACCCGCGGCTGTGTGCGCAGTTACAGCAATACAGCCTGGCACACACCTGTGTCAGCGATCTCGCGTGGCAGCCACTGACGCGCTCAGACGCGCTTATTCCTCAGGAGACGCCGGAGCGCCTTGAGCGGCAAGTGCCCTGTCTGATTGGCTACGGTAAAGGGCTGACGCCGGATGGTGATGACTACCTGTTGGGTTACCTGGCCGCCCTCACCTGGTGGCCACTCTCCCCGACCTTGGCGGCCCATCGTGAGCGATTACGCGGCATCATTCAGGCACATTTAACCCTGACCACCGACATCAGCGCACACTACCTGAGCCGCGCCCTGCAGGGGCACTTCTCACAACCGATTTACCATCTGCTCAGTCAGCTGAGCACGAATACAGCGCCGGCTGCCCTCCACGCCGCTGCCGAGCGCGTCATGCGCTTCGGCGCCACTTCCGGCGTGGATTGTCTGGCCGGCCTGCTGCACGGCATGCGAACGCTTAACGCCGTGCAGTGAATGATACCCGGGAGTCCTCCGCAGCCGTTTCGCTCGCTGCGCGGCTTCGCTTTGCCCAAATTCAGCGAATTTAGGCGACAGAAACAATGGATATAATGCAATGAACGTGAATTACACCGTCTTCAACAATCTGTATCAGGACTCGGTCTCCCTGATGCAGATCTCTTCACAAATCAGTAAGCTACCTGGGATTCATCAGGCCTCGGTGGTGATGGGCACGCCCACCAACCTGGGGCAACTGCGCGATGCCGGGCTGGGCGACGATATCCAGGCCGGGCCTAACGATCTGATCATCGCCGTGCAGGGCGACACGCAGGCCTGTGCCGACGCCCTGCTGCTGGCGGAGCAACGTCTGAACAGCAAGCCGGAAGAGAGCGGCGGCGAGGGCATCAAGACGCCAGAACTGGTCAGCCTCGCCATGGCTCAGGAGGTGATGCCGGACGCCAACTTAGCCCTGATCTCCGTGCCCGGCGATTACGCCGCCGCCGAGGCGCTGAAGGCCTTGAACCTTGGCATGAACGTGATGATGTTCAGCGACAACGTCAGCCTGGAGCAAGAGCGGGCGATCAAGCTGCATGCCCAAGCCTGCCAACGCATGGTGATGGGGCCGGACTGCGGCACCGCCATCGTCAACGGCACACCGCTGGGCTTCGCCAACGTGGTGCGCCGCGGGGCGATCGGCCTCGTCGCCGCCTCCGGAACCGGGCTACAGGAGGTCACCTGCCGCCTCGATCAGCTCGGGACGGGCATCTCGCAGGCATTAGGCACCGGCGGGCACGATCTCAGCGAGGCGATCGGCGGCCTCTCCATGCTGTTCGGCCTGCAGGCGCTGGCGGAGGATGACGACACGCAAGTCATCGTGTTGATCTCGAAGCCGCCGGCTCGCGCCGTCGCCGAACGCATCCTGGCGCAGGCCCAATCCGCGGCGAAACCGGTGGTGGTCAACTTCCTCGGCGCCGCACCCGAGACTATCACGCGCCCGAACGTCACCGCCGCGCCGACCCTGGCCAGCGCCGCCGATATCGCCGTCGCGCTACTCAACCAGCAGGCGCTGCCGCCAACGCAGCCGACGTTATCCGCAGCGCAGATGGCCTCACTGCAACAGGCCAGCCAGGAGCTCAACGCCGAACGTCAGGCCATTCGCGGCGTCTTCGCTGGCGGTACCTTCTGTTACGAAGCGCAGCTCATCTGCCAACAACAGGGGCTGATCGCTCACTCCAACACGCCGATCGCCGGCAACGCCCCCCTGAGCGACATCTGGCGCAGTCATGACCATACCCTGATCGACATGGGCGACGATGACTTCACCCGCGGCAAGCCCCATCCGATGATCGATCCGACGCTGCGCAACCAACGCCTGCTGGCGGAGTTGCGCGATCCCAGCTGCGCCGTGGTGCTCTTCGACCTGGTGCTGGGTTACGGCGCCGCCGACGCCCCGGCGCAGGCGCTGCTGGAGCAACTGACGCAGATCGACCGGCAGCACGCTCCGCTGCTGATCGCCCATGTCTGCGGCACCGAGGCCGATCCGCAGTGCCGCAGCCAGCAGATCCAGGCGCTCCGTCAGGCCGGCATCCTGGTCGCCGATTGCAATGCTCAGGCCGCCCAATGGGCCAGTTACGTCGCACACATTCAAGCTCAGAAGAAAAAGGAAGTAAGCGCATGAACACCTTATTTAGTCAGCCGTTAAAGGTCGTCAATGCCGGGCTACAAAGCTTTGCCAACACCATCCAGCAGGTCGGCGGCGAGGTGATCGCCCTCAACTGGCAGCCGCCCGCTCAGGGCGACATCGCAACCGGTCTCGATCTCGCCACCCTGCTGGCGCACCCGCTCGTCGAGCAGGCCAACCAGATCGCCATGGCGCGTTACCTCGAGGCACAGCCGGTATTGATCGACGTCATGAGCGCGCGCGAGGCGATCCCGGCGCTGGCGCAGCAGAAGCGTATTCTGCATGCCGGTCCGCCGATCGACTGGCAGGCGATGTGTGGTCCGGTCAAGGGGGCGATCATCGGCGCCATCCTGTTCGAAGGCTGGGCCGATAGCCACCAGGCGGCCGAACGCCAGATCACGACGGGCGAAATCAGCCTCGAACCCTGCCATCACTACCACGCTGTCGGACCGATGGCAGGGATCATCAGCCCGTCGATGCCATTATGGGTGGTGGAAAATAAAAGCAACGGCCAGCGCACCTTCAGCAACTTTAACGAGGGGTTAGGCAAGGTGCTGCGCTTCGGTGCCAACAGCCAGGAGGTGCTTACCCGCCTAAGCTGGATGCGCGATCAGTTGGCTCCGGCGCTCAAGGCCGCCATCCACCAGCTGGGTGAGCTGGAACTTAAGCCGTTGATGGCGCAGGCGCTGCACATGGGTGACGAGGTGCATAACCGCAACGCCGCCGCCACCGGGCTATTGATCAAGCGCCTACTGCCCGCCCTGCTGGCCTGCGACCTGCCTTTGCCTCAGTTGCAAAGTAGCGTCGCCTTTATCACCGCCAACGATCACTTCTTCCTCAACCTGTCGATGGCGGCCTGTAAGGCGATGATGGACGCCACCGCCGGGGTGCCTTTCAGCTCACTGGTGACGGTGATGGCACGTAACGGGGTGAACTTCGGTATCCGTCTATCTGGCACCGGCGATCAGTGGTTCCAGGCCCCAGCCAACGCCGTCGAGGGGCTGTTCTTCCCAGGCTATGGCGTCGATGACGCCGCCGCCGATCTAGGGGACAGCGCCATCACCGAGACCGCGGGGGTCGGCGGTTTCGCCATGGCCTCCTCGCCGGCCATCGTGAAGTTTGTCGGCGGCACCCCGGCCGATGCCACCAACAACAGTCGACGTATGCAGGCCATCACGCTGGGGAATAACCCCGCCTTTACCCTGCCGGCGCTCAACTTCGCCCCCACCGCCGCCGGCATCGACGCCCGCAAGGTGGTCGATCGCGGCATCCTGCCCATCATCAACACCGGGATCGCCCACAAGCAGGCGGGCATCGGCCAGATCGGGGCGGGGATCACCACCGCGCCGATGCCTTGCTTTAACGCGGCGATCCGCGCCCTGGCCCAACGCGTCGCCCAAGGAGAAGCACAATGAGTAAGCCATTAGCCGTCGTCGCCGTCGGCGGTAACGCCCTGATCCAGGATGAGCGACGCAACAGTATTCCCGATCAATATGCCGCCGTAATGGAAAGCGTACGGCACATCACCGATATGGTCGACGCGGGCTGGGATCTGGTGATAACGCATGGCAACGGCCCCCAGGTTGGCTTCATCCTGCGCCGTTCCGAGTTGGCCAGCGACGAGATCGCCCCTGTCCCGCTGGATTATGCGGTCGGCGACACCCAGGGCGCCATCGGCTACATGTTCCAAAAGGCGCTACACAACGAGCTGGCGCGGCGCGGCATCGCCAAGCCCGTCGTCACCCTGGTAACTCAGACGCTGGTTGATGAGCACGACGCGGCCTTTAACCAGCCGAGCAAACCCATCGGTGGCTTTCTCGACGAGGCGTGTGCGCGAACGCGACAACAGCAACTTGGCTGGAGCGTGATGGAGGATGCCGGGCGCGGTTGGCGACGTACCGTCCCCTCGCCGGCGCCGTTGGCGATCATCGAACATGACACCATCGCCCAACTGGTACGTCAGGGATACATCGTCATCGCCTGCGGCGGCGGCGGTATCCCCGTGGTGCGCGACGCACAACGGCAGCTGCGTGGGGTCGAGGCGGTGGTCGACAAGGATCTCGCCTCCGCCCTGCTCGCCAGCCAGCTCGGCGCCGACCTACTGCTGATCCCCACCGGCGTCGAACGCGTCGCGATTAACTTTGCCACACCGCAGCAACAGTGGCTGGATCACCTCGATCGCGCCCAAGCGCGGACATTGCTCCAGGCCGGCCAGTTCGGCGTCGGCAGTATGCAGCCCAAGATCGAGGCGATCCTCAACTTTATCGACGCCAGTCAGCAACGCGGCAACAACGCCCGTGGCCTGATCACCACGCCGCAGGCGATTAAAGCGGCGCTGGCGCAGCAGAACGGCACTTGGATCATCCCATAAATTTCATCGGAGAACAGCATGACCACCACCACCCTACTGGCCGTTAATGGCACCCTAATGCGCGGCCTGGAACTCAACAAGAACATGCAACAGGCGGGCGGCGTCTTCGTCCGTGAGGATCGCACCGATGCCCACTACCGCCTATGGAGCATTAACGATCGCCATCCGGGCATGATCCGCGTGGCGCAAGGCGGCACACAGGTCGAACTGGAGATCTGGGCACTGCCGTTGGCCAGCTTTGCCGAACTGCTGATGAGCGAACCAGCCGGGTTGACCATCGGTAAGGTCAAGCTTGCCGATGGCAGCGAGGTCTTAGGCGTATTGGCGGAGAATTGGCTCACCGAAGGACAGCGTGAAATCACCGACCTGGGCAGCTGGCGCAAATACACCGGACACTACCACACCGTGTAACGTGCCTTTTAGAGGGAACAAGCTATGCGTAAAACAGCAGCGAATCTCAACACCGCATCGGGCTTTCACATCGCGATGATCCTCCTGGGGATCGCGGTCACGCCGGTGTTACTCTCCTCCTCCAGCCTGGGGAATCAACTCTCCAGCAGCAACCTCATCACCGTGGTACTGCTGGGCGGGCTGATCCTGACCGTCCTGGCGGCGATCACCATCAGCGTCGGCGAGAAGGCGCGTCTCCCCACCTATGGCATCGTAAAGTATGCCTTCGGCGAACGGGGCGCCATCGCCATCAACGTACTGATGGCGATCAGCCTGTTCGGCTGGATCACCGTCACCGCCAATATGTTCGGTCACTCGGTGCATGATCTGCTGGCGCAACATGGCCTGACGTTGCCAGTACCGCTGCTCGTCGCGGCAGGCAGTGTGATCTTCGTCGCCTCGACGGCCTTTGGTTTCGCCGTGCTGGGCCGCGTCGCGCAGATCGCGGTACCGATCATCGCGCTGATGCTGTGCTATATCCTGTATATCGCCACCCAGAGCACGACGAGCGTGCCGGATACCGTCGCCAGCATGAACACCGGCGTAGCGGTCTCGACGGTGGTCGGCACCATCATCGTGCTGGTCGCCACCCTGCCCGACTTCGGTAGCTTCGTCCACGATCGTAAGCACGCGCTGATCGCCGCCATCATCGCCTTCCTGGTCGCCTACCCGCTGCTATATTGGGCCGGTGCAACACCGAGCGCGCTAAGCGGTCAAGGCTCATTATTGGGCGCGATGGCGGTATTCGGTGCGGTGTTACCCGCCGCCCTGCTGCTGATCTTCGCCTGTGTCACGGGGAACGCCGGCAACCTGTTCCAGGGCACGCTGGTGCTCTCCACCCTGTGGCCGAGCCTGCCTAAGTGGCAGATCACTGTGGCGCTGGGGGTGCTCTCCACCCTCCTCGGCAGCCTGGATATCATGGCGTGGTTCATTCCCTTCCTGCTGTTCCTCGGCATCGCCACCCCTCCGGTCGCCGGGATCTATATCGCAGACTTCTTCCTCTACCGCCAAAACGGCTACCAGGAGACGGTGCTTAGCCAGGAGCCTGCCGTTAAGTTGCTGACCTTCGCCGCCTGGATCCTCGGCGCCGTCGTCGGCTTCCTCACGGTGAAGGGGGTCTTCACCCTGACGACCATTCCCTCGCTCGACTCCATTTTAGTGGCCTGTGTCGCCTATGCGTTGCTCAGTCGAGTCAACCAACGGCGTTAATTCCCGCGTATAATAGGCGCTATCACGGCTGAACCCATACCGGGTTCAGCCGCTCTTTGCCGACAGGGAAGCCCTATGTTCATCTCCGACGAAACCCTACGTATCATTCAGTTAGTCGCCCGCCATCAAAGCATCACCAGCGCGGCCGAGCAGTTGAATAAGGTGCCATCGGCCATCAGCTATACCATCAAAAAGAGTGAAGAGGCGCTCGGTGCGACGCTATTCCTGCGCAAGGGGCGCTATATCGAACTCACCCCGGCCGGGCGTTACTTTATTGAACATAGCCGCACCATCATCGGCGACATGGAGGCGTTGCGACGCAACACCGTGCTGATCCACGACGGCGTGGAGCGGGAGATCGCCATCGCGGTCAACAATATTATTCCCAATACCGTGCTAGTGACGTTTATCCGCGATTTCGAACAACAATTTCCCACCACCACCCTCACGGTCAATCTTGAGGTGTATAACGGCTGTTGGGACGCCCTCTACAGCCGCCGTGCCGATCTGGTCATCGGCGCCCCTCACGCCGTGCCCAGTAGTGAGGGCATCATCAGCGAGGCGTGTGGGCAAATGGAGTGGGATTTCGTGGTCAGCCCGCTCCACCCGCTGGCCGCCGCGCGCCATCCGCTGGAGAACGCCGAGCTCCGCCACCATACGGCGGTCTGTATCCGCGATACGGCGATCAATTTTCCTCCGTTACAGGCCTGGCTGCTTGAAGGACAAAAGCCGCTGTTCGTCCCGGATTTTACTACCGCCATCGCGCTGATCGAACAGAATGTCGGCATCGGCTATATTCCCCACCATCTGGCGCTGCCATTACTGAATAGCGGCCGCATCCTGAAAAAACCGATGCGGGAGCACAAGCACGCCACCAAACTCTTTCTGGCGGCGCGCTCCGATGGTATGGGCAAGGTGGGTAACTGGTGTATGGATTATCTACAACATCCTAGCATCATCGCTCGCCTAAGCGGTGGCTAAGCGCTCCTCCTCACGATCTCGCCGGGATCAGGCGCCACGACAGCGCGGCCAACAGAAACAGGATCAGGCTGGCGATGATCAGTACCGTGCTATGCGCCGACAGAAAGGCCTCGCTGGCGATGTTGAGCACCGTCTCCCGATTATCCGGGCTCAGCTGTGCGGCCACCTGGATGGTCTCCCCCAGCGAGCTACCGAACTCGGTGGGAGCCATCTCGCCCAGACGCTCACGCAGATTGCCGACATAGAACAGCGACAGCAGGATCCCGAATAGGGTCACGCCGAGGCCGGTGCCCAACTCATAGGCCATCCCTTCGATCGCCCCCACCGCCGCCGCCTTATCCTTCGGCGCCGCCGCCAGGATGGTCGAGGTAGCCGACAGGAACGCCATCTCCAGGCCAACCCCCAGCAGGATCATCAACAACGTCGACGTCACATAGGCTGCCGTCACATCGATCAACGCCAGGCTCAGCATGGCCGCGCCCCCCACGACTAATCCGATACAGGCCGTGAGTTTAAAGCCGAGTCGGTTTAGCAGCATCACCACCAGGAAGGAGGAGAGGCCAAACGACAGAATAAAGGGGAACATGAAGAGGCCTGCCTGTAACGGCGAATAGCCATGAGTAAACTGCAACTCTTGCGCCATTAACAGCTCAAACCCCACCACCGCCACCATCGAAAATACCACCACCACGGTACTGGTCGACACCAACGAGTTGCCAAACAGGGAGAAGTCGATCAGCGGATGCTCACTCCGCAGGGAGAAGCGGATGAAGCCATACATCACCAATAGACCGATGAGCAACACCGCCAGGTTAAAAAACGTCAATGCCGCGAAGACATGCTTAAGACCGAAGACGATGGCGATGATCGCGCTAATGAATACCAGCGCCTGCAATAGATTGATGCTTTGCCGGTTATTTGTCTCTTGGCGTCGCAACAGATAGACCATCAAGGGGATAGAGAGCAGCACGATGGGAATATTGATCAAAAACACTAACGTCCAATCATAATGATTCAGGATATAACCGCCGACTAGCGGCCCCAATGCCGCGCCACCACCGCCGACAAAGGCCCACACGCCGATCGCCCTATTACGCTCGGCACTCTCGGTAAAGACATCGCGCAGACAGGCGAGCGTCGCCGGTAAGATCATCGAGGCCCCCAGCGCCAACAGCGCTCGGGAGGCAATCAGCATCTGCGCGCTCTGAGAGCGCGCCGCCGCCAACGACGCCAAGCCGAAGATCAGCACGCCGACCAGCATCAGCTTCTTATAACCGATGCGATCACCGAGGCTGCCCATCGGTAACAATAATCCCGCCATCAATAAGGCATAAATATCGATTACCCACAGCAGCTGATTACTGGTTAAATTCAGGCTACGGTTTAACGTCGGCACTGCGACATGCAAAATGGTCGCGTCCAGCGACACGGGCAAGTAGACTAAGATAATAACGAATAATACCGTTATCTTTTTTAACGTGAACATAAAAAATCTTTCCATCCCGAAGTGGTGCACCGATCGGCGCGTCGTTTATTCGGCCTTAAAATAGTATTTAACAAACTCAGCAGAGTGCGTCTCCCAGACGATCGGCGTCCCTTTACGAATAATCCAGCTATCCCCTGGGTGATAAGTCTTACGCTCGCCCGTCGCGCTATTGGTTAGGGTCACACTCCCCTGCAACACGGTCGCTAACTCTGAGAAAGGAAATGTCATACTGAACTTATTCTGCTTCACGGCAAAATAACCCGCATCGACGCGACGCGCTGGATCATTAATAAGATATTTACCATAGATTTTCCCATCACCGTCAAGAAGGGTGGCCTGCAGCTGCGAGAGATCGCCCCAGTCATCCAGCTGCGCTAACGTCATATCGGAGCGCGCCTTATCCAAGATAGCGAGCGGTTCAGCAGACGTGGGAGCCGCATAGGCCTGACCCGTCAGCGAGAACAACGCCGTAGTCCACGCCAAAAATAATATTTTCATCGTTTAATTCCTTTAAATAATGACCGGGGTGACTCAGCACATCGGATACCGGCTATAGCGTGGCGACTCATCCGCGTGGCAGACAACTTGCAGTAGGATGACGTCGCTAACGGTATAGCCTCACGGAGATTAATTGCGTCCGTTACGCGTCACGATACAGTGGATAGTCGACATACCCTTTGTGTCCACCGCCATATAAGGTCGTAGCGTCCAATGTATTCAGTGGGAGATCCTCCGCTAAGCGGCGCGGTAAATCCGGATTCGCGATAAAGGGTCGACCAAAACCGAATATATCGCCGACAGCGCTGGCTAACATTTGCCGTGCCTTGTCCGCCGTATACAGACCGCTATACATAATCGGTGCCGAGAACGCCTTCCTCAATGCGCGGCGAAACGTTAATGGTAGCCCCTCGCTACCTTGCCAATCGGGCTCGGCGATAGAGAGATAACCGATACGTAAATCCTGCAAAAGTTGCGCGGCGGCGATATAGGTTGCCTGGGGATCGGCTTCCACCAACCCCAAATAGACGCGCTCCTCATCCGTCGAACTGAATAGCGGCGAAAAGCGCACCCCGATACGCTGGCTGTCATAGACCTCACTCACCGCCTGCACGATCTCCCGCAAGAAACGTAGGCGATTGTTCAGCGAGCCGCCATACTCATCGCGACGCTGGTTTGTGTGCTCCGAGATAAACTGATTGATTAAATAGCCATTAACGGCATGTATCTCAACGCCATCAAACCCCGCCTGTTTGGCATTGATCGCGGCCTGCTTATACAGCGTAACCAACGCCTTCACCTCGGCAGTAGAAAGTTCGCGTGGTTCCGAGGGCGGTACCAGTTTTCCTTCACCTGGCGCCGTTTCAATAAAGACCCGCACCGACGTAGCGGACAATGCCGAGGGCGCAACGGGCGGCTGACCATCCGGTTGTAACGCGACATGCGAGACACGCCCCACGTGCCACAACTGGCAAAAGATCAGCCCACCCTGTTGATGCACACGCTCCGTCACCTGACGCCAACCGGCGATCTGCGCAGCACTATGGATCCCCGGCGTCCAGGCATATCCTTGACCACGAGGCTCGATCTGTGTGCCTTCGGTAATCATCAACCCGGCACCGACACGCTGTTGATAATATTCCACCATCAGAGCACCAGGAATATTGCCGGGTTGCTCACTGCGACAGCGTGTTAAGGGCGGTAGCACGATCCGATTCTTTAAATCCAGATCACCTAAGCGTAGTGGAGAAAAAAGGGTATCATTCTGCATAAATTAAATTAATCCAATTAAATAGTAAAAAACACGCTGACACTACGGAGATAAAATATAGGCCGAGATGTGCCGCTCCAGCGCCTGCTCGGCTTGTTCGATAAGGGCATGATAATGGCCGGGCAAATCAACCACCTCTTCAGCGATGGTGTTATACAGAAACAGCACCTCCGACGCCTTTACGCCATTAAAACTGGCGACATTGGCATTAAGATGTTGTGCCATATGTTGGTCATTAGCTCGCTTAATAAATCCCCTCTCGGTCTCCCCGACTAAGGCAACCCAGAGGATTTTTTTCGCCGGCGGTGAACTCCCGGCACCATAGGTGATGCCATGATTCTAGACCCGATCGATATATCCCTTTAATATTGCCGGCATGGCGTACCACCAGACGGGAAAGATGATAATCATTAAATCATTAGGGGATAACTCGCTGGCTAATTGCTGCACCTGGGGTGAATAGATCTTGCCTGGATTATGCCAATCGGGCTCATCCGCCTCGCCTAGTCGGGGATCAAACCCTACACGATATAAATCTGTCTCCCGCACGCTCATGTCATAGGCACTCGCCCGATCTTTTACGCGCGCGGCGATCTGCGCGGTCAAACTATCGGCACGTGGATTAGCCCAAATCATATGGATCTTTTTCATCTTGTTCCCTCTGATTCCTGGATTCATTATTCAACGGGGGGTCGCCGCGAGATGTCCCTCATACAGATAATACTCCTCGACTTCATCTTCATCCCGCCAATAGAACGTCTCACTCGCGATCTTGTGCAGTCCCTTCTTCTCGTAAAATTGATAATTCGACGAGCTATCCGTAAAGACAAAAAAGGTATCGATACCTTGTGCCTGTAGATAGGTAATAAATTGATGGTACAAACGGTTCCCGAGTCCTAAGCCGCGGAACTGGGCATCGATGGCAAAGAAATTCAATGACGCATGATAGTGACGATGTGTACGCTGCAATAACCGCTGATTGACGCGTAACGTATCAATATATTGCGCAAACACCTCACTTTTACCATTACGAGCGATCAACGCCGACATCGCCGTCAATCGCTTATAGCTAAATTGACTCTCATAGAGAAAGTCGGGCGATTGGCCGACGGTAATAATGCCGATGATCTGCTGCGCGCAGCGCGCCACATAAATTTTTTGCGATGAGAGAATAATGTCATTTAAAAAATACTCGGCCATCGGCGAGACCTGATCATCCTCCAGCCAATCGTCATACTCCCATGTTTTAATAATCAACGTGGTCAGTTGGGCATAAGCGTCGCCATCGATCTGCGAGAGTTCGGCTATCTCAATAGAATTCATCACCGTAGCATTTCCTTATTATTAGGTTGTCCCTCGTCCAGCGCATCGTTTTCGCCGCGCGAGCACTCAGGTGGCGTGTCTCAGTCAGCGTCACGCGAGTAATGTGGGCACTATACACACAATTGAGCGGTTGCTCAATATTAAAAATGAGCAGTCGCTCAATTTGAGCACGATGATTTAATTCAAATAAAATCAATGAATTACATGATTGACGTGAAAATATCTTGAGGAATATCAGCAGGAAAGGCTCAACAGATCCCATCTCGGCATGCCCCGCCCCCCTACAGCGCGGCCCGCGGCTACAGGCGTGTCAACGTGGGTGCAACTATGCGAGTCACAATGAATGAGTGGTATAACGCGGTACAGTATTTTGCGCTGACGATGCCCCGCCGGCGGCGTCGACTGCGATCGATCCAATCTGGCCGTCATCGCCACGATGATTCACTGGGGAGTGACCCTAAGAGGAGAGGCATGCGAATGGGGCGCAGCGGCTCGATGGTGGTATGCGAGATCCCGTTGACTAGATGGCGATCCCCCGACCATCAACACCACCCGCAACCACACCACCCGGCCGCCACAGGCCGAAGATCGCCAGGTTGCAACGGCAAGTCGCGGGGCATCATCAACGGTGTTGTCCGTGAGGTCGTCGCTCAGTCAGATCTCGACGCGCAAGAGGAAAGCGGGACAGGAGATGCCATCGCGCTCGCGATCATGGCGCGCGGAGAGAAAAGGCTCATGGCGCGAGCCCCTCCTCACATAGACGCGCCATGCTATCCTCGCCTGCTCTTCCCGCCCGTGCGGCGGGTCGAACGGCACATGGGCCTTTCAGCCCTGGCGCGCCTTAAAGCGAGGATTGCTCTTACAGATGACATACAGCTTGCCGTGGCGACGCACAATACGGCAATCGGGGTGGCGCTGTTTCGCCCTCTTTAACGAAGCCAAGACCTTCATCCGCGCGTCCCCCCGGTCAGTGCGCCGAAACGGCGGGTAAAGCGGGCGACCTGTCCATCCTGACTCACCTGTTTCTGCTTCCCGGTATAGAAGCTGTGCGAGGCGCTGGAGACATCCAGGGTCACATAAGGATAGTCGCGACCATCATGCCAACGGTAGCTACGCTGAGTGGCAATGGTGGAGCCTAGCAGGAAGAATGCATCGGCCGCGATGTCGTGGAACAACACCGGACGATACGCCGGGTGGATACCTTTTTTCATCTCAACTCCATTTTGTTATGTTATAACATATGATTTTGGCAGTGTAATGGAAGTCACCACGGATTAGCAAGCCCGGATATCACGCCCGATCACAGCGCGGCCCAAGTCATCGGAGGGAGAAGGCGTCCTATCAAGGCGCACTGCCTGGCGTCGCAGGGACACGCCAACCCACCATGGCGCACTGCGAGATCCCTAACGCCGCACAATGTTAAATAATTTTCATTTACACTGTTACCGATATTGATTAGCGTTATCAACAAAGAGCCCGCTCACGGTATTATCGTCAATGAAAACTCACTACGCCTCATCGTTGCCCCTCGACACGCGCCAGGGAGACGTTGCCGCCGCATCAGCGCATGATGCCTTGGCAACGCTGCCGGTGGACCACAGCCACACCATGCAAAGCGCCTACCGCCGACAGCTACGACGACGCTTGGCACTGCTCGCCATCTTGTTGGCGGCCATCGTCGCCTCGCTGCTACTGGACTTCGCCCTCGGCCCCTCTGGCCTCTCCCCGGCTACGCTATGGCACACGCTCTGGCACCCCGACGCCGCCGATCCCGCGACGCGGGTCATCGTCTGGGATATCCGTTTACCCTATGCACTGATGGCTTTGATGGTCGGCATGGTGCTGGGATTGGCGGGCGCCGAGATGCAGACCATCCTGAATAACCCGCTGGCCAGCCCCTTCACCCTGGGCGTCTCTTCCGCCGCCGCCCTCGGCGCCGCCCTGGCCATCGTGTTGGGGCTATCGCTGCCCGGATTGGATGCACAGTGGGCGATCTCCGCCAATGCTTTCCTCTGCGCCCTACTGGCCACCCTGTTGCTGTATGTCGTCAGCCGCTGGAGTGGCGTCGCCACCTCCGGCGTCGTCCTGTTCGGCATCGCATTGGTCTTCACCTTCAACGCCCTGGTCGCCATGCTGCAATTCATCGCCAGCGAAGATACCCTGCAAGGGCTGGTGTTTTGGACCATGGGCAGTCTGGCGCGGACCTCCTGGACAAAGTTAGCGTTATTGAGTGCCACCTTACTGCTCTTGCTTCCCTTCTCCCTACGTAGCGCCTGGCAACTCACCGCGCTACGCCTCGGGGAGGAGCGCGCGAGCAGCTTTGGCATCGACGTCCGCCGGCTGCGCCTGACCACCCTGCTACGCGTCAGCACCCTCTCGGCGCTGGCGGTCGCTTTCGTCGGGCCGATCGGCTTCATTGGTTTGGTGGCGCCGCACATCGCGCGCCTCCTATTCGGCGAAGATCATCGCTTTTACCTGCCCGCCAGCGCCCTCTGCGGAGCATTGGTACTCTCCTTGGCCTCCGTCGCCGCCAAAAATCTGTTCTCCGGCGTCGTGCTACCCGTAGGCATCGTCACCGCGCTGGTCGGCGTCCCCTTCTTCCTCAGCATCATCTTTCGTCATCGGGGGCGTGTATAATGCAGGGTCTACAGATCGATGCCTTGAGCGCTGGCTATGGTGCGCGTACGGTCATTGAACGCCTCAGCGTAGAACAGCTGGCGCGTGGACAAATCTGCGCCTTACTCGGCCCCAACGGCTGCGGAAAATCGACGCTGTTGCGCGCGCTGGCCGGGCTACACCCGGCGCACGGTAGCCTGCGGCTCAATGGCCAACAGTTAGTGGGCCTGACACCGGCGCACCGTAGCCGCCAGGTGGTCTATTTGCCGCAGTCGCTGCCCGATGGCGTACGCCTGAGTGTGCTGGAGTCAGTCTTGGTGGCACAGCGCGCCGCCGGTGAGGCGCGCGCCGACCCGCAGGCTGTCTTGGCGCTACTGACTCGCCTCGGGATCGACCATCTGGCGCTACATCATCTCGATGCCCTCTCCGGCGGGCAAAAACAGCTGGTTGGACTGGCACAATCGCTGATCCGTCGCCCCGCGTTACTGTTGCTGGATGAGCCGCTCAGTGCCTTGGATCTCAACTACCAGTTCCATGTGATGACGCTGCTGCGCGAGGAGACTCAACGACGTAACATCGTGACCCTCGTCGTGTTGCACGATCTCAACATCGCATTGCGCCACGCCGATCACGCCTTGTTACTCGCGCGCGGGCGGTATATCGCCGACGGGCCACCGCAGTCGGTGATCACCCCGGCGCATCTGGCCCAGGTCTATGGTGTCCAGGCTCGCGTCGAGTCCTGCTCCTCAGGGCATCCCCAACTGATAATCGATGGACTCAGCACGCCGCCGCTACGCTAGCCCTCCGACTCGCTGCGCCACGCCTGCGCGCCGCAGCGAGTCCTATCGCCCTCTTAACGCTTAGCACGCGTCATATCCGCCCTTGCCACCACGGCGCCATGTCCCCCTATCCTTAGATCTGCACATCACCATGTCTCAATGCCTCCACGCATCCACGCATCCACGCATCCACGCATCCACGCATCCACGCATCCACGCATCCACGCATCCACGCATCAAAAAATAACCTTCACAAACATAATGTTATATTTTTTTATGGCGAACGCCGCGTCCCCTCTGGCTTCGCCCCATTATGAAACAATTTGCAACATTTATTCGTTTTCTCACCCCAACCATTCTCGCTAACATCAACTAAATGAGAATCATTACTATTATCATTAATAATTATGTTGGAATTATCACTCTCTGCTAAGTTAGCTCGCCAGCCGGTATTTGGCATTCTCAACTCACTGCTGCATCCGATGCTGGTTGAGATGATCGCCTGCGCCGGCTACGACTTTGTCATCCTCGACATGGAGCACCTGGCTCACGACGAAACGCGACTACAGCACTGCATCCAGCTTGCTCAGAACCAGGGCTGCGCACCGCTGGTACGCGTCCCTGACGCCACGGCCAAGCGTATCGGTCGGGTGTTAGATCTCGGCGCCCACGGCATCGTACTCCCCCAGGTCGAATCCATCGAACAGGTACGCACGGCACGCGATGCCATGCGCTTCCCACCACTCGGACGGCGCGGTATCACCGGTGGCAGCGTCACCGGCTTCGGTAGCCGTCCGCTGGACGACTATCTACACCAGGCCAATCAAGGGTTGGTTCTCATCCCGATGATCGAGTCGCCTGCCGGGCTGGCCCTACTCGATGAGCTACTGGCGCTCGAGGGCGTCAGCATGATCCTCGAGGGCGCGCTAGACCTCGCGCTCAGTCTGGGGTTGGGTGCCCAGCCGACTCATCCGCTGGTAACCCGCCAACTGCGCCGATTGGCCCGCCGCTGCCGCGCCGCCGGCATACCCTTCTGTGCCAATCCGCGCAACGAGCAACAGCAAGCCTACTGGCAACGCGCCGGCATCAGCGCCTGGCTATGCGGCGAGGACCGTGGCCTGCTGTTCCGCACATTACGCCAACGGCGCGACACGCTCTGTGCCGCGACATCCCGCGGCACCTCTCGCGCCGCCCTCACCCTGTAACACGGATACTGCCTATGTCTCACTCTGCACCTCTGGTCATCGTCAGCCATGTCGTGAATGCCGCACTCATCGATGGCTTTATTCCTGCGGCTCAGCGGCTGGGATTACCCATACTGCTGCTCACCGATCGCGCCGCCGCACACCGCGCCCGACTCGACAGCAATATCGATCTGACGGCATGCGACGTCTTTAATCCGCTCGCCATCCTAGAGACCCTGACGGCGTTGGGAGTTACGCCTTGCGGTCTATTCAGCAACAGTGACCATCTCCAGAGCGCTTGCGCCATCGCCGCGGCCGCCCTCGAACTACCGGGCAAGCCATGGCCGATTTGCTACGCCGCCAAAGAGAAGTGGCGCATGCGCCAGCGGCTGGCGCACCTAGGACTCCCCTCCGTCTGGTCGTTGCCATTGTTGCCCGATACGCCCATCGACCCCGACTGGCCGTGGCCCTTAGTGCTGAAACCCAGCCAAGGCGTGGCCTCGCTGCACGTCACTCGGGTAGAGAACCCCGCGCAATTAGCCGCGGCGCGCGACGCCTTCCCGCCCGGCAGTACGATTCTGTTAGAGCAGTATCTTCCAGGCCCCCTGTTTACTCTCGAGACACTAGGCGACGGTGAGCGGCTGATCGCCATCGGTGGCTTTGACGTCACCCTCGGTGCCGCCCCCTATTTCATCGAGACCCAGGCGCACTGGCCGGGGGAGCAGAGTCAACGCTGGCAAGCTCAAGCGCTGGCGCAACTACAACGCTTCGGCGTCGGGCTCGGTGTATGCCACAGCGAATTCATCGTCGGTCCACACGGCCCCGTGTTGGTTGAGATCAACTATCGCAGCATCGGCGATGGAAGAGAGTTTCTCTTGGATCGCCTACTGCCCTCAGGCTGGTTCGCCCCTATTCTGCGCCTCCATCTCGGCCAGGCATTACCCGAGATCGAGCTGCCTGCGACGGTGGCACTAATCCACTATCTGGTCGCCGAGCGCGCTGGCACCCTGCGTCGTCCACCGGCACCGCACTGTCCGCCCGGCGTCAGCTATCAAGCGCTGCGTCGCCGTGGCGAGCGCATCCAACAGACCCACTCCAACAAAGACTATCTGGGCGTGCTCTACCTGCAAGCGGCGGATCGACCGCAGCTACAAGCGCTGAGTGAGCAGGTCCTGCCCTCACTAACCTGGGAGATCGCGCAATGAATCAACGCCACTATATTACGCAGCGCATCATCGACGCCTGCCTTCGCGAGGATGTCGCCAGCCTCGTGAGCCAGGCGACGCTGCGCCAAGAGGGGGATATCCACTGGCTGTACGCCACGCACCTCTCCGTCCCACTGCGCCTGGCTGTGCTCCCGCATGACTATATGCAATCCTGGCGCGCCGCCGCCCCCCACTGGCAGGAGCGGCACGCCGGGGAGTGGCGTGACTGTTCAGGTTACGAGGCATGGCTGACACGCCTGACACCGGCGGACGATCCCGAGGCGCGCCAGCTGTATGCCGCCTACCGTGCCGAGGCTGACGCCGCCTGTCAGCAGGGGGAACTCTGCCGCGCCATCTTCATCGAACAGGCTGCCGCCTTAACACCCGATCTGGCGCGCTGTAGCTGGGGCGAGCGTCTACGCCATGCCGATCGCATGGCCAGCTTCCTCGACCACCCCTATTACCCCACCGCCCGCGCCAAGTTCGGCTTCAACGCCGAGCAATTACGCGCCTACGCCCCTGAGTTTGCTCCCAGCTTCGCCCTGCGTTGGCTGGCCGTCCCCCGCGCAGCCGTGACCCTTTGCGACGATCAGCCGCTGCCAACCTGGTGGCCGCAACCGGCACAGGTTGGGCTGGATCCTCGTCTCGTCGCCCACCATATCCTGCTGCCGGTACATCCACTGACCTGGCCACAGCTCGACGCGCTACCGCCCGGCAGCCTGGCGGCGCCCGCGGCGTATCTCACGGTCTATCCCACGCTATCGGTCCGCACCGTCCAGCTCGCCGACGACCCCACTTGCCATATCAAGGTTCCCTTGGCGATGCGCACCTTAGGGCAGAAAAATCTACGTCTCATCAAGCCATCGACGCTGTATGACGGGCAATGGTTCGCCGACCTTCTGCCACGGCTGGCGCGACGCGATCCGTTACTGTGCGGACGTCTACGCCACGTCGACGAAAGCGTTGGCGCTCACGTCGGCGACAACAGGCTACTGGCCTTCCTGCTGCGCCGCTACCCGGCGCCTCGCGCCGACGAAACGCTGGCACCGGTGGCAGCCCTCGGCAGCCAGCTACCCGATGGACGCAGCTACCTGCGCTTCGTGCTCGATCAACCCGGCATGCCCTCACTCACCGCATGGTGGCAGGAATACTGTTCGCTAATGGCCGAGGTCCACCTGACCCTCTGGCTACGTTACGGCATCGCGCTAGAGTCCAATCAACAAAACGCCATGCTCAGCCTGGTTCCCGGTCAGCCACTGACGCTGATGATGAAAGACAACGACGCCGCCCGCCTATGGCCGCCTCGTTTTCGAGCCGCCTGCCCCGATCTGGCCGAACGCCTCGTTCTGCTGCGCGACGAACGTATCTGCGTGGATGACGAGCAGGCGCTGGCGCAGATGTTCATTACCATCACCTTACAACTCGATCTAGCGGCCGTGCTGGAAAGCCTCGCCGCCGCCGGTGAACTGGAGCGTTCCGCCGCCTATCGAACACTGCGTCAAGCCCTGGCACAAACCCTGGAGAAGCTGGCGAGTCAGGGCGTCGAGACCGCTTTTGCGCGCCACGTGCTGTTCGACGATCCCCGTCAGCCGGTGAAGTATCTCCTACAAAGCGGCAGCCTGCTCAGTAAGCGCGCCTCGGGGGCGGCGGACATCAATAAGTTTTATGGCCACAGCGGCCCGAACTTCCTGCGTAGCGAGACGGCGTAGCATGGTACCGATCCTGCCTATCGTTCTGGCTTGCCATTTTCTCGCGGCGTTCACCGTCCTCGGCGTACCGCTGTTTCTGCCAGCCCTGCTGCGCGGTTTCCACATTGCGCCCGCCAGTCCCTGGATCGGCCTGCTCTACACGCTACCGACGGTCGTCATGGCGCTGAGCGCACCGTTCTGGGGGCGCTTCGCCGATCGCTATGGTTGCCGCCTGTCGTTACAACGAGCGCTGCTGGGGCTAACGCTGGCCTTCATCCTGGCTGGCGCCGCGCCCTCATTGCCTTGGCTGATCATGGCCTTACTCCTGCAAGGTTTGGCCGGTGGGACCTTAGCCGCCGCCAATGGCTACCTGTACCGCCACTACCCGGGTGAAGCGTTGGCGCACGCGCTCAACTGGACGCAGTTCTCTGCTCGACTGGCCCTGCTAAGCGCCCCACCACTCCTCGGATTGGCGCTGGGGCAAGACGGGATACACGCGGCGCAAACGCTCTGGCTATGGCTCGCGCTGTTGCCGCTGGCTGGCTTGTTGCTCAGCCTGGGATTACCGGACGATCAGCGCGTGCACCACGCGACACCGAGCGCGCTCCCAAAGCGACGCAGGCGCGCATCCCCCTCTTCCGCGCCGACGGATTACGGCATCCTGCTCACGTTACAATTTCTGTTCAGCTTCGCCATGGTCACCACCTTTCCCTATTTCTTGCCCTACGCCCAGGGCTGGGTCAGGCAACCGGCGCTGATCGGCGTGCTCTATAGCTGGCCTCATCTGCTGTATCTGTTATTGCTCCCCATGGTGCAACGGACGCGCGCGACGCGGCGCCCGCTCGCCTGGGGACTAGGCATGTTGGCGCTGTCCGCCCTATGGCAAGGTCACCTCACCACTATCGCCGCGTTACTGGCTGCCCGTACCCTCTTCGGACTGGGAATGCTGATGACCTATATCGGCCTCAATCGCCACATCGCCACGCGTCTGCGTGACCACGATGCCGCCTACCGTCTGGCGCAATTGGACGCCAGCGCCAAATGGGCCGGCGTCGCGGCAGGCCTGTGTGCTGCCGGCTTAAGCGCCCGCTTCTCGCCGGCCGCCCCGTTTATCGCCTCTGCCGCCGCGGCCCTGGCCGCGCTGGCGCTCTGCCTGCTTTTCCCCTTTAAGGAGCCTTGCCATGACTACCGATGCCCTGACGCCTAACCCTGTCGCCAGCGAGCAGCGCGAGCCTTACACGGCGGCCTGCCACGCCACTTTTACCGCCCTGCTCAATTGCTATATCCGCGAATTCGCCCTCGGCGACGACGGCGTACATCTGTGCCCACGTGGCGACATCCCCCAGGCGTTGAGCTCTCCCTTAATAGAGGGCGAGCCCATACGCCTGACGCTTCCCGCGAGCGCCTGCCTCTTGGCCGTCAAGGCGCGACGCTGGAGCCTGCTGGGACGTGGTGACTTCGATCAGGTCCCCTTTGTGAAACGCTTTGGCCAAGCCTGGCGGCCGCTGACGCCAACACAGGCCTGCGCGCTACTACAACGCGAGATGGCCGCACGCCTTGGGGTGGATCATAACGCGGAGTTGGCCGAGCAGATCGCCAACAGTAGCGCCGTGACGGCGACCTTCCTGGCCGACGACTTCCGCCCGACGCCCGACTACATCGGCAGTGAGCAGAGCCTGATCTGGGGACATCCGCTGCACCCCAGTCCAAAGAGCCGCAGCGGCGTCGACCCACGCGCCCTGCTGGCCTGTTCCCCCGAGGTCGGCGCCCGCTTTCCGCTGTTCTGGTTTCGCATCGATCCCTGTCTGCTCAGCCAGCAAGGACACGACGACATCGGCGCACTACTGTACGAATTGAGCGGTGCGCACAATCTGTACCCCTGCCATCCCTGGGAAGTCGAGCACATTATGCGCTCTCCGCTGTACCTCCGCGCCGTCCGCCAGGGGATGATCACCCCGCTCGGCGCACGCGGCACGGCGCTGCTACCGACCTCATCGGTGCGTACCCTGTTTCACCCCACCTTACCGTGGTTCCTCAAATGCTCGATCCATGTACGGCTGACCAACTGCGTGCGCAAGAACGCCTGGTACGAACTCGAGAGCGCCGTCACCCTAAGCGCCCTGCTCGACGACGCCTTCCGGTGGCTTGAGCGTGCAGTTCCCGGCCTGAGCATATTGCGCGAACCCAACGCGACGACCCTCGACTTCAGCCCCCTCGCCCAAGCGCACGAACAGGCGGCGGTATGCCACCTGCAAGAGTGTTTCGGCATCCTGTATCGCCAGGCTCTGCCCCCCAGCGTTCGGCAGAGCGACCAGGCGCACCTAGCCGGTACTCTCTTTGGCCTCGACCGCGACGGTGACAGCCCGCTGCGCCACCTTATCCGAGAACTGGCCGCCCTACGCGGTCTCGAGTACGCGGAGACGGCGCAACTCTGGCTGGATCGCTATCTGAGCCTGCTACTCCCCAGCGTCCTGTCGGCCTTCTTCGACCAGGGGATCGTCTTCGAGCCGCATCTACAAAATGTGTTGATCGGGCTGGAAGCGCACCTGCCCTGCCGCCTGTGGCTACGCGACCTGGAGGGAACCAAGCTCGATCGAAGCCAATGGGATGCCAGCCGCCTGGCCTCCCTGTCCGACGCGGCTCGCCAGTCGGTGTGGTATAGCCGCCATCAGGGTTGGCAACGCATCGCCTACTGCCTGTTCGTCAATCACCTCTCCGAGGCTCTATTCCGCTTGGCGGACGGCGATCGCTCGCTGGAGCAGCGCCTCTGGGATCGCCTGGCGCACCATCTGCAAGCCTGGCGCCATCAGCCGGAGATCGCCGCGCTACTGGCAGGCGCCCCGCTCCCCAGCAAAAACAACCTGCGGACGCGACTACTGCAACGTCGCGATCGGCAGTCCGACTACACCCCCTTAGCCCATCCGATGAGGAGCCGTCCATGACCCCCGCCGTACGACGTGAAATCCGTAAGCTGCAACAGCAACACAGCCCGTTTTGTGCTTATCTGTATGATCTCACGGCGTTGCGTGAACGCATCGCCGACATGAAACATCGGCTACCCATAGGCTGTGAGCTATTTTACGCCGCCAAGGCCAACGCCGAAGCGCCGATCCTACGCACCCTGGCACCATGGGTCGATGGCTTTGAGGCGGCCTCCGGGGGGGAGCTGGCCTGGCTCGCACAGCAGTCGCTGGACAGCAAATTACTGTTCGGCGGCCCCGGCAAATTGACCAGCGAATTGGCGTTAGCCTGTGAGCTGAAAGTCGACGCCTTGCATGTCGAGAGCCTCGGCGAGTTGCAGCGCCTGGCCATGCTGGCCGAGCAGCGGCGCCAGGTACTGCCCCTGTTATTACGGATGAATATCCCCTTACCCGGCGGGACAGATACCCCGCTGATGATGGCTGGCAGGCCGACGCCCTTCGGCCTGGACACCACCGATCTGGCCGCGGCGCTGCGGTTGATCGCCGACTGCCGCTGGCTGAGGCTACGCGGGTTCCACTTCCATCTACTCTCCCACCAACTCAGCGTCGACAACCATCTGGCATTGATCCAGCACTGCCTGACACAGGTCGGGCAGTGGTGCCGGCAATTTCAGTTATCGATCGAGATGGTCAATCTCGGCGGTGGTTTCGGCATCAACTACCGCGATCCGAGCCACCACTTCGACTGGGACGACTTCTGCCAACGCCTGCCCGCCGTCCGCCACGCCTGCCAGGCGACGTCCTGGCTGCTGCGCTTCGAGTGTGGACGCTACATCAGCGCCCCCTGTGGCTACTATGTTATGGAGGTATTGGACATCAAACGTAACTTGGGCGAGTGGTTCGCCATCGGCCATGGCGGCACTCACCACTTCCGCACCCCGGTGGCCCAGGGGCACGACCATCCATTCCAGGTGGTACGCCGCGAGACGCCCGCGCAAATCCGCGATCAACGCGTCACCCTCGTCGGCCAGCTATGCACGCCCAAGGATGTACTCGCGCGTCGCCAACCCATATCCGCACTGGCTCCGGGTGACTGGCTGGTCTTCCCGTTGGCGGGGGCCTACGCCTGGAACATCTCTCATCGGCACTTCCTGATGCACGCCGCGCCGCACACGGTTTGGCTGGCATGAGACCCATGGCCACCATCCTGTCCCGATCACTATCTGCATGAGATCCGTTATGAAGCCCATGTCTTTCATGCCCTGGTTGCTCGCCCTGATGCTGGGGTGCGCCGTACCGGCACTACGCGCAGCCCCCCTGACGCTCACCGATCTGGCCGGACGTCAGGTCACCCTCAATGCGCCCGCACAGCGCGTGGTGCTGGGCGACAGCCGTCTGTTACTGGCGATGAGCCTGTTGCGCCCCAACGATCCGCTACGCGGCATCGTCGCCTGGGATGACTCACTGCGTCGACGCGCGCCGGACATGGCGCGCCGCTACGCCCAGCGTTACCCGCACCTGGCGCAGATCCCCGTGTTCGCCAACCCCTACCGCAGCGATCTCAGCGTCGAGTTTCTGCTGCCGCTGCGTCCCGATCTGGCCATCTTCGATCTCGGCCTACTGCCTCGGCTGCGGGAGAGTGGCACCCTGGATCTATTAGCGCGTAGTGGCGTCGCGACGCTGTTCATCGACTTCCGCCGCCAGCCGTTGCATAACACCGTTCCCTCCCTACGTCTGCTGGGCGAGGCCCTCGGTGAGTCGGCCAATGCCGAACGCTTCATCGCACATTACCAGCAACGACTCGCCCGCGTACAACAGCGCATCGCCACTCTCCCTGACGACGAGCGCCCCGGCGTGGTGTTCGAAAACCATGCCGGCATGACCGGTAATACCTGCTGCGCGGTCTTCGGTCGCAGCGGTTTCGGACGCTTCATCAGCGCCGCCGGGGGCCGCAACCTACTGGCTGACCGCGTTCCCGAGCACGGCGGCGACATCAATAGCGAACAGTTGATCGCCGCCCGCCCCGACTACTACCTACTCAGTGGCGCCGACTGGACCCGGCGCGGCGGCCTGTCGTTGGCGGTCCCCCTCGGCTATCAGGCCAG
The DNA here is from genome assembly GCF_044540725.1 of Edwardsiella sp. A.80236. Lineage (NCBI taxonomy): Bacteria > Pseudomonadati > Pseudomonadota > Gammaproteobacteria > Enterobacterales > Hafniaceae > Edwardsiella > Edwardsiella sp. A.80236. The sequence continues at coordinate 430,078 of NZ_JBIUCY010000001.1, read as the reverse complement.
TGAGGCCGACACCCGCCCACGTCTACAACAGCTGTTGACGCGGCGCGGCTTCGACACGCTGCCGGCCGTCCGCCAGGGGCGGGTGATGGCGGTGTATCACCAGTTCTATGACAGCCCGTTCAACGTCATCGCCCTGGAGGCCATCGCCAAGTTCCTCCACCCGGCGCGTTTCCACGATGTCGATCCACAGCGTGACTTGCAGATCTGGTACCGGCAGTTCGCCGGTATCGACGTGCATGGCCTGTTCTTTCTCCAGGCCGATGCGGCGTCCTGAACGCCACCAACCGGCGGCGTAGTACGCCCAATAATGAGAATAAAAACACTCATCATTTTTATAATTAGACTAAGTAAGGGATAGTAATGAAAATAGCTGGCTACGCTCTCAACCCCGTCGCTGTCGCCCTACTGCTGGCCGGACTCAGTACCGCCCATGCCGAGGAGCGCGTCATCGTTAGCGGCAATCTACTGGGCGATGCGCGCGCCGAGGCGGTGAAAACCTACCCCGGTAGCCGTAGCGTCATCAGTAACCAACAGCTGACACAGGATGCCAACCGCTCCATTGATGACGCCTTGCAGCACGTTCCCAACGTGAAAATTCAAGATGAAACCGGCACCGGAATACTGGCACAGATCGCCGTGCGCGGCCTGCAGGACAGCCGTAGCGGCTACGTGCAGATGTTGCTCGATGGCATCCCGCTGGCATTGGCGCCCTATGGTCAAACGGGATTGTCCCTGTTCCCGGTCACCTTCCAGACCATCGATCGCATCGACGTAGTACGCGGCGGCGCGGCGGTACAGTATGGACCGAACAACGTCGGCGGGGTGATCAACATCATCAGTAAACCCATTCCTCTCCGTTGGACGAATACCGTGTCACAGCGCACGACGCTGGCCGGCCATGGCCGCAATCTGTATGACACCTACCTCAGTAGCGGCGGTATGTTGAATGATCGTGTCGGCCTCCAGATCGAGGGCAATCTGATCAAGGGTAGCGCGTTCCGTCAGCACAGCCGACAAACCGTGCAAAACTACCGCATCAAGGGGTTGTGGAACATTAACGATGACAGCAGTCTGAATCTGACCTACCAGTACTACGATGCCGATGCCCAACTTCCCGGCGCCCTCTCTAGCGCGGATTACCAACAGGATCGGACCCAGAGCACCCGCCTGCAAGATGGTTATCAGGGGCGTACTCAACGCCTGAGCGCGGTCTATAACACCCTATTGGATCGGGTCGGTCCCTTCGACTCGGGGGAGTTCAACTGGACGCTGTTCGGCCACCTGTCACATCGCAGTTTCGACGTCGGCCTGAGCCAGCAGCCGGGATTAGTCTGGGCGCCGGATCGTCCGGCGGACATCAAACAAAGCTCGCCGCGCGACTTCAAGGTCTGGGGCACCGAACCCCGCCTGACGCTGTACCACGAGGGAAGCGCCATCAACCAGAAGATCACCCTGGGGGCTCGCTTAATCGATGAAAATATCGACTACCTGGTTCAGCGCCACTATCTGACCAGCGCGCGCCCGGATCAGGTTACGCGTGATTGGAAATTCCGCAATCAGGGGGTGGCCGGCTACCTCAGCGATGCCGTGATGCTATTCGACGACAGCCTAACCCTCACCCCCGGGATACGCTTCGAACAGGTCAACGAACACTATCGCGATAATCAAAGCGGCCAGGTCGTGAAGAACCGCGATCAACAGTGGCTGCCCGGGATCACTCTCGGCTATCAGGCGACCCCCTCCTGGTTCCTGTATGCCAACGCCCAGAAGAGTCTGCGCGCCCCACAGGTCACTCAGATCGTCAAGGGCGGGCAACGTGGCGCGGAATTAGCGTGGAACTACGAATCCGGGGTGCGTTATACCCCCTGGACGACCCTCAGCCTACAGGCCGACTACTACCGCATCGACTACACGGACAGTAAGATCATCTACGACAACGCCAGCGCCACCTTCGTCAACCTGGGGCGGGCGCGTTATCAAGGCATCGAGCTGGAGGCCTTCTATTCCCCCGCCTTTCTCGATGGGCTGAAACTGCACGCCGGTTACGCCTACCTTGACAGCCAGCAATTGGTCGGCGCCAACGCCGGTCGCCAGATGCCTTATGCCTCCCGCCACCAGCTGGTGCTAGATGGCCGTTACCAGTGGCGTGACACCACCTTCGCGCTCTCCGCGTACTATTACAGCGCCGCCTTCTCCGACAAAGAGAATAGCCGCGAGGAGTCGGCGAAGGGCGATGCCGGACGCCTGCCCGCCTATACCGTCTGGAACGCTCAGGTGACTCAGCAGCTATATCATGACCGAGATAGCCAACTGTCCGGCTACCTCACCGTGAATAACCTGTTGAATAAGGACTATTACTACCGCGGGATCGATACCAGCCCCTGGGGACGCCAGCCCGCGCCGGGGCGTTCCGTCACGCTGGGCGTCGACTACACCTTCTAATCATCTAGGTCACTCGCCCCCTGCCCGGCAGGGGAAGCGCGCCTCCCGCGTTCCCCTGATATCAAGGGAACGCGGGGATGAGCAAGGTCAGGTGGGAGCGCTTAGGCGATCCCTGTGGTCAACCAGAAGCTCCGGCTCTGCTGCGCGGCCAACTGCAACACGGTGCCATTGCGCTGCGCCGCCAAGGCTCCCTCCGGCCGGCAGGTCGCCGGCAGGACGAAAGCGGCCACCTGCTGATCGCCGTTGTACAAGATCCAACGCGTCGCATAGTTAAAGTCGCGACTGGAGAAGCGCGTGACAAAGGTGGTGCCGTCCGCTGCCTGCATGCGAAACTCTTGTCGCTCACCGTAACGATCCAAGCGATCGGCGAAGAAGACGATCTCAGGGTCGTAACACGATGGATCGTCCAAGGCGCTCAGCGTCACCTCTCCCTGGCGCAGCCGTTCGATAAAGCGTTGCCACTGCGGCGTCGGCACCACGTGAGCCGGGATCGACTCACGCAGCGTCCAGGCCTGGTCCGGGATCGTCTGGCTGAACACCGCCCCGGGGACATAGGCGTAGTTCATGTGACACATATACTGTAATGGCATCGGCGTCGACGCGAGGTTCGTCACCTGCATGCCGATATCGAACAACGCTCTATCTCGATGCAGCACCACCGTAGGCTGGGCCCGGTAGTGATGACCGAAGCCCATCACATACTCATAGCTGCCGGTGACGCTCAGGCTACCCTCATCCAGCTCCAGCCAGGCCTCATCCATCGGCGCACAAGGCATTTCACCGTGTAGCGGATGATCGTCCTGCGGCGATGGGCAGCCGTTGGCCAGCAGACCGGAGTGGAAGGCGAAACAGCCGTAAGTCTCCACCACCTGCCGCGCCGGCTGCGGTTGACGGAACGGGTTACGCATTGTCAGATCGTGTCCGTCGAAGCAAGCCTGCCAGATCATCTGCCCCATCCAGGGCAGGATCAGCAGATGTCCACGACCGTTCTCTACCCGTAACCCTTCGACGCCGCTGGCATAACGTAACGCCGTTACACGAAAATCGTCATTCTCCAGCAGGATGCGCGGTTGCTCGCTGAACAGTGTGCGCCATAACTGAATTTTGCTTTTCATCACGCCTCTCCTCGTAACGTATCCGCTGCCGTCACGCCCTGCGCTGCCCGGCTCTCACGCCAGAAATAGACACCGACGTAGACAAAGCACAGCATCGATACCAGGAATGAGAGCTGCAACGAATGGAACATATCGGCCACATATCCCTGCACCGCCGGCACCACCGCTGCGCCGACGATCGCCATCACGATGACCGCCCCGGCCATCTCCGTATGCTCATTGTCCACGGTATCCAGCGTGCCGGCATAGATCGTCGCCCAGCAGGGGCCAAACAGAATGCTCACCGCAACCGCGACATAGACCGCGCTAAAGCTGGGCGCCAGCGCGACATAGGCCAGCAACAGGGCGCCGATCAGCGAATAGATCACCAGCACCTTTTGCGGGTTGAAACGGGTCATCAGAATGTTGGCGATAAACTTGCCGATGAAGAAGCAGGCGAAGCTATAGACCATAAAGGTCGAGGCGTCGCGTTCGTTGATGTCACCCAGCTCCAACGCCAGTCGAATGGTGAAGGACCAGACCGCAACCTGCATCCCGACATAGAGGAACTGGGCGACGATACCGCGGCGGAAACGGGCGTTCGCCGCCAGATAACGCAGTGTCTCGCCCGCCGAAGGGCGCGGGCGCCCTGCCTGTTGCGCCACTTTACAACTGGGGAATCGCGTCAACAGAAACAGCGCCATCACCACCAGCAACACCATGATCATATACTTATACGGTTCGAGCGTGTTCTCCAGCATTGCCAGTTTAAACGCATGGATCTGTTCGGCATTCATCCCCGCCATCTGCTTCTCGAGGCTATCGCCCTCGGAGAACACCAGGTATTTGCCCAACAGGATCCCGGCCGCCGCCCCGATGGGATAAAAGGTCTGGCTGATATTCAGACGCAGCGTAGCCTGTGCCTGGGGCCCCAACATGGAGCTATAGGTGTTCGCGGCGGTCTCGAGGAAGCTCAAGCCGATGGCGATGGCGAAAATCGCCGCCAAGAACATCGTATAGGTCGCCATATGGGAGGCGGGGAAGAACAGCGAGCAGCCGGCGATATATAACGCCAAGCCGATCATTATGGCGACCTTATAGCTGCTTTTCTTAATCACCAGTGACGCGGGGATGGCAATCAGAAAATAACCGCCATAGAAGGCGCTCTGCACTAATGCCGAGGCGAAGTTACTTAATTCAAAAACACTTTTAAACTGCGTAATCAGAATATCGTTGAGTGCCGCCGCACATCCCCAGAGTGGGAAGAGACAAGATAATAAAATAAATTGAAACAGCGGGGTACGATTCAGATAGCCATCTGGCATCTGGATGATGCTTTTATTATTCATAATGAATGCTACCTTATTAACAGAGATATTAGGCGTTCAACGCCAGAAACTCATTGAACTGCTCGATACTGGGATAAGAAGATTGCGTTCCTTTCCCGGTCACACTGAATGCGGCAAATAAGGCCGCCTTTCTCATCGCCGCCTCAACATCACCCTCCTGTACGTAATAGTGAGCGAAGCAGCCGATAAAGGCATCACCGGCACCGCTGGTGTCCACCGCAGACACCTTGAGCGCCGGAACATGGACCTCCTGCTCGCGCGTCATCCAGAGCGCGCCCTTCTCGCCCAAGGTCACGATGATATTATTCAGCCCCTTCTCTATCAGGCTTCTGGCCGCGATGCGCGTGTGCTCATAGGTGTCCACCGGCAAACCGGTCAGGATCTCTAACTCGGTCTCATTGGGCACAAAGAAATCGCACTTACAGGCATAGGACATGTCCAATTCGCGCAGTGCTGGGGCCGGATTCAGTAATACCTGAATGCCATGTTTTTTACCGAACTCGATGGCGTGATAGACGGTTTCCAGCTGCACCTCTAATTGCAACACGATTAGCTGGCATTTCTTTAAATCCGCCGCCGCCCGATCAATATCCTCTGGGGAGAGGAATTTATTCGCCCCTTTAATAATCAGAATACTATTACTGGAGTTCGCGTTGACAAAAATTGGCGCCACACCGCTGCTGGTGCAGGGCACCTTCTCCACGTAGCTGGTATCGATGCCCCAGGATTCGAGATTGCGAATGGTATTATCGGCAAAAATATCATCCCCAACTTTCGTCAGCATCATCACCTTAGAATTCAGCTTGGCGGCCGCCACCGCCTGATTCGCCCCCTTCCCGCCGCAACCGATTTTAAATGCCGGCGCCTCTAGCGTTTCCCCCTCTTTTGGCATCTGGTTGGTATAGGTGATGAGATCCACCATGTTGGAACCAATAACAGCAATATCCATTCTCTTACTCCTTAACAACGTCCAGATAACAATGATAGTGAAGAAACATTATCATGTTACATGAGCAACATTTGTGACTATGATCGCGATTAGTCACGTGGAGTAAAACGGAATACATACAGTGAGATCTGCGTCAGATGATCGGCCGATCATCCCGCGTTAGCATGGGAGAAAGTGATGGATTAAAGTCATTTAATAACAAATAGATAAATTCTCATCATCCGCAACAAGGCTTTTTTTTCATCCTGTCCGGCGCTATAGTAGAAACATAAATGGCCTGTTCCCTCACACGCCAAATGTTACTAGCGAAACATTTTGCTGTGAGCGTGGAGAATCCGCATGGAAACCAAACAAAAAGAGCGCATCCGTCGCCTGCAAGCCCTGCTGCAAAAGTCCGATCGCATTCATCTGAAAGATGCGGCACGTATGCTCGAGGTCTCGGTGATGACCATCCGCCGTGATCTAAGCCCCGATAATCACCCGCAGCCGCTACCGCTCGCCCTGCTCGGCGGCTATATCGTCGCGATGAATGCCCCCCACTCAGCGCTTCCCCAAGCAGAGAGCACGCCGTCGCAACATCATCCGGACGATCTCCCCATCGCTATTCTGGCCGCCGGGCTGATCGCCGACAACGATCTGGTTTTCTTTGATAATGGCCCCGAGATGGCGCTCCTGGTCAGCCTGATCCCCGATGATATCCCGTTTACCGGGATCTGCTGTTCACACGCCGTCTTCCTGGCGCTCCGGGAGAAACCGCAAGCCTCGGCCATCCTCTGCGGCGGCCGTTACTGCGCCAGAAACGACACCTTCTATGACCACGCCAACCCCTCGATGCTCGATACCCTGAACCCGCGTAAGGTCTTCATCTCCGCCAATGGCGTCGACGAGCGTTACGGTGTCACTTGGCAAGAGCTAGACGACGCGGCGCTCAAGCGCAAGGCTATCGATCATGGGCTCCGTAAGATCCTGCTGGCACGCCATGGTCTGTTCGACGATGTGGCCCCCGTCAACATCGCCCCGCTCGCGGCCTTCGATCTGCTGATCAGCGATAGGGCGCTACCGGGAGAATACGCGACCTGCTGCCGGGCGGCGGGGGTACGCGTCATCACGCCGGACTCCGAGGCGGAGAGCGAGTCGCCGTGATTCGCACGCACGCCGCCAGGCGTGTGAGTCGCCATGATCTAAGCCAAGCGCCGAGCGGAGAACAACGCGTCTCCCTGGCGCATGACAAGCAACGGCGCCGTCCCCTGGCACCCGACCGCCCCATGCCTGATGACATATCCTGACGCCAAGGTGCCGTCGGGGCGGTTCGCCGACAAACTCGCCGTATGATTAAATCCATCAATAATGGAATGAGCCCAGAACCGTAGATAAATTCTGTCCTCACGACGAGGCCCATTCAACGGTCTCCGGACTGACTTCTCCTACCGGGCTTTTCCTAGCCCCCCCCGTACAACCGAAACCAATAAAAAACCAAGATTAAAATATAAAAACTAAAGGCTAAAGACCCTGCCGACAGACCGCATAGTAGTTGTAGTTGGAGTTGATGCTGACGACGACGCCAGTGCCCAGGTAGACGTAGTAGTGGCGGCCAGCACCGCTGGCCTCAGAGGACCAGTAGTAGTAGCCGGGGAAAGCAGCGCCTTTGCCCATCATAGCCCCCCACTCACCCCACAAATTACCTACAGAGCGTGTACCTGCAACATCAACTGCACCATTTGACAGTTGTGCCACTGTGGGTTGTCCACCACGCGTTGAGCAGAAGGTATTTGCAGCCGTCCAGGTCATCGTAATTTTCGCATCGTTCGCGAACCATCCATTCAGGGTGAAGGTATAGCTGGCCAAAACTGCTCCGCTGGTTTTATCTTTCACCTGGATAACCTGCGGACCGCTGCGTGCCGTGTTCAGAGTGACGACCCCCGTCGTGTCGACGCTGGTGTAGCCTGTACCATTGTTGCTGCCATCCACCGCCCACTGGTACGCTGTCGGGTTATTGTCACTCAGACTCACCTTAAATCTCGCATTCGCAAATCCCGTTTGCGGGAACCCGCTACTGCTTCCAAAGCTGAATGCATTTATCACCGGGCTTACCTCCGTGACTCTTGGTGGTACAAATGTAATCTGCTGCGTACCGGGTGTCACCGACAGCGGCCCGCCGTTAAGTTTGGGCGTCACGTTTATTGTACCCACGCTCCCACTTTTGACGGTGGCCGCGTAAATACCACTTCCTGGAGCTGTCTCCACGGGCTGGGGAAGTGCGGGAGGTCCGCCACTAAATCCGCTGACCACGCTCGCCACCAGGGAGAGACGTGTCGCGATACCGGTCACGGGGCGACCCCCGCTGTCCTTCAACGTCAGGGTGAGCACAGTACTGTCGCTGTTATTGGCAATAACACTGGCTTTACTGGCCGTAAAGGCAGAGCCTGCAGCGACAGGCAGGCCCTGAACCACAGCCGAGGCAGCTGAGCGAACTTCCATGCCGACCGCCGGGTCGGTTATTGACGGGTCTGTCGCGGGCGTATACCCAAACTGAAGCGTATGACCGGCATCACCGGCTGTTAGTCTGTACGATGTCCCTGACGCCACCGGCGTGGTACCGCCTGAGCGATACCACTGTTTCAGACTGTTAAACTCAGCATCCCCATCCACATCATTAAACAGCGGTGAGCCGGAGGATTGCAGCGTATCCCCCTCCAGCGGATTCCCCGTCGTCGCAATAATAGCCACACCGCTGACCGTCGGTGCATGACCTTTGACAGTCTCGGTGCTCTTCAATGCAGCCGACGCCGGGTGCCCGAGCAGCAACCCCAGCATCAGCGCAACGACCGGGTGATACCCTATCCTGCGTGTTATTCTCATGTGATTATTCTCTACAGCAGCTCTTAGCGCATCGACTCTTGGCTACGATTCTGCCCTATACGGCCCACCAGACAGTGTGCCTGGTAGGGATATTGCCCCCACTCACGCGACCAACACACCGTATCAATCGCGTTCGCTGGTTTTGTGCTTAATAACGCCTGATTGTTACGGTTATTTGGTTGCCACCACCTGAATCTTACGTTTCTGGTCTCCCTTCTGGATGGTGTAGGTCGACGCGTTAGCCCCTGCGATATCATCCCAGCCGGTACCACTCGCGTTCTGAATCTGCCACCGGATAGTAGACGTTGCCGTACAATCATCACCCGACGTACAGGTCGCGACTGCGGTCAACGTATCACCCACCAACGGATTCGGACTGCTCATACCGCTAATAGTGACAGATGCCACAGCGTTGCTGTCGATAGTGATAGTGCCGTCACCGCTATCAGAGCCATCGATGGCGCCACCGTGGCTTGAGAAGACCTCGGCACCCGTAGCCGGATCGGTCACTGACGGATCCGTATTCGGAATCACACCCACTCTGATAACACGGCCAATATCGCCTTTCGTCAGTGTATAAGTAGCGTTATTTGCACCACTAATGGGAGCGTCATCGCTGTACCACTGATAGGTCGGTGTTGTCGCGGTATCGCCATCTGGATCTGAGAACGCATTGGCGCTTGCCGTAAGCGTATCTCCCACACTAGCAACCCCATTAGTGTCATTATCCCGAAAGACAATCCCAACATCGCCATACACGGGCGCTCGTCCTTTAACCGTTTCGGTTGGTATTGACGTTGTTGCGGCCAATGCCGCTCCGGAAATAGCCAGAATGACCGGGGCCAACAGCGCTTTTTTCTTAAACATCGTAATTCCTATTTTCATTAATGACTTCATACCATTAGGTTGTTACTGCCCGTGTTATTGGCGAGGAGGAGACATCCCTTCCTCTTGTTATACTCAGCGATAATTTCGCAGAGACATTTCATCTTTTTTTCAATCAATCAAAGCGCACGAACACTTATCGCGCCCCCACGATGACCTGAATACGGCGTCGTTGGTCTGCCCCTAGCGGCATGTAAGTTGGCGAGGTTGCTCCTGAGATATCAATGTAAGAGCCACTGTTGATGGCATCCTCTATTTGCCATTGGTAAGTCAGTGAGGTGGGACATCCTGTTGCACACCTGACCTCTGCGGCCAACGAAGACCCAACCAAGGGATAACCATTTACCAATCCCGCCACACTCACCCTGGTGAGCACGCTCACGAAGGTCACATCCTGGCTCTGGGTCTGCCCGTTCACCTCAGCTGTGACGACCGTGATGCCAGCGGTGGTGTTGGTCAGCGCAATGTGGGCCACCCCGTTACTGTCGGTCTGTACCGTGACCGTATCGGGTTGCGCGCCATTATTGGTGTGGATCACCACCTCCCGATTGGCCACCGCGTTGCCGCTAGCATCTTTCACCACAAAGTCGACACCGACCGCGGCGCTCCCGTTGGCCAGGGCCTTGTCGCCCGTTACCGTCGGGGCCCCGGTAAAGTGGAGCGAGCTGGGGTCGGCGACGAAGGCCACATCCTGGCTCTGGCGCTGCCCGTTCACCTCAGCCGTGACGACCGTGGTGCCGACAGTCGTGTTAGTCAGGGTGGCGGTGGCCACACCATCGGCACCGGTCTCAGCGGTGGTGTTGATGGTTGCCCCATTGTCTGCGGTGAAGTTTACCGTCTGTCCCGCAACCGGATTACCGTGCGCATCCGTTACCCGGGCTTGCACGGCATTAGTCACGATACCGTTGGCCAGCGCGTTATTACGGGTGATCGTCAGGCTCCCCTCCATCAGGGTCGCGCTGCTCGCATCAGCCACAAAGGTAGTGTTTACCGTCTGGCGTGAATCATTCACTTCGGCCGTGACGGCCGTGGTGCCGGCGGTGGTATTGGTCAGGGTGGCGGTGGCCACACCATCGGCACCGGTCTCAGCGGTGGTGTTGATGGTTGCCCCATTGTCTGCGGTGAAGTTTACCGTCTGTCCCGCAACCGGATTACCGTACGCATCCGTTACCCGGGCTTGCACGGCATTAGTCACGATACCGTTGGCCAGCGCGTTATTGCGGGTGATAGTCAGCTGCTCACGGACAATCTCTGCCGTATCGGCAAGATCTTGGTCTGTAATATCTTGGTTTCTCTCCGGCAGTACGACTATTTGCATGATTGCCCGCGGGGACACATTTCCCTGCCTGTCATAAGCCACCGCACTCAATGTATACACATTACTATTACGGCTTGGCTGATAAGATGGCAGTGTTATCGTTATTATCTGTGGTGCAACCTGCACCAATGTCCCTCCTGCGGCAATGAGATCTGCACTACTCCAGTCAATCCGCTCAAGTCCATATTTCGCCCGCACTTGCGCATTCACTGTTAGGGAAGAGATCGACTCACCGGCTTGTTGCTCCGGTAAAACGATATGTACCAACTCCTGCTTCTGATAATCCAAAATGATTTGATTATTACGCTCTACTAAGTCGTATCGACTCCCCATTAGTGTTCGATTAGCTGCCACGAAGGTGGGCGTGATATGAGCCAGCCAAGACTCACCAAACCGATAGTTCAGTTGGATCTGAATCCGGCTATCATTACTACCGCCTTTCCCTGTACGATGCTCTGCACCAACGGTCAACAGAGGAAACGGTGTATAATTCACGCCGGCTGTAATAGCATACGGATCCTTTTGGCGATTAGCGTTACCAAATAGCGCGACATCATCGCCACGATACTGTTCATACACCAATTTTCCGCCAAGTTGAGGGTGTGAGGGGAAATAAGCCTCGGCACGCAAATCATAACCATGAGCAGGGCGTTCATTATAATCTGAAAAAGAACGCGATTGATTCCAACCGGTCAGACCAAAATATCCATTGGCTGATAGCTTTAGGTAATCCATCCACGCTTCAATCCCTGCACCTATTCGGCGATTTTTACCCGTCAGGTCGTTATCAAAAAAAACATTCATACCGAACATCCAGTTATCCTGGAAGGTTCTGAGGCCGACGCCAAGGTTAAGCGTATTGCGGCTATCCTTGTTACGTCCACCTAGCTGAGTAAACAAAGTATTTGTCTGGCTATCATAGATGGGAAACAAAACATCAATCGCGCTACCATCCAGCTGGAAGTCGTCATTCATGTTCAACTGGACTTGGGCAGAACCGAATTGATTCAACCACTGTTGAACAGAATTATTAATTTCATTGTTCATAGAACTACGAACTAATCGCGCGGCAGATCTAGCCACATCATCACTGGATAACAAGGTAGCTCCTGTTACCAAGTGAGAACCTAATAGGCTTGATGTCGACGCCTCAGGCTGAGCACTCTCTAAAAACGGAGAGTGTTTACGTGGAACATCCAATTCATCCCCAACCGTTAACGCCTCATATGGCTTAGAATGTATTCGGTATTGGTTGATTTGTTTAAGTTTATCAACGGATAGATGGTACTTTTTTGCCACACTCTCCAGAGTTTCACCAGGCGCCAATCGGTAGGGCTCTGTGGATACAATAGGATTAACGCTCTTAGAGGTTGGTGCATTAGCGAAAGCCGGCGTAAAAGCAATACCACAAGGAATAAACAATTGGATCAAGATATTTGCCCAGGCAATAAAATCACTACGACGCGCTGGCGAATTCCATTCTAAATGGGGCTTCCCAAACATTTTATCAAACCCTCAATTTACCAATAAAAATAACTTAGCACTTTCCACATCCACCATACTCAAGTAGTTCAACAGGACACATGAACTGTTTTAATAAGAGCCGTGCTTGAGGTGAGGATTAACTATATCCGAGCATGGATTACCATGCTATTTGATGCTAAGGATATAGCACATTAGTTATAAATCGACAAAAAACTAAAAACAGCAGAGCTATACTAGTAGCACACATATTAACTCATCTAGACAATCAAGAGATTATGAGTAAAAATACAACTGGCGACTGGATGGCAATAACTCTTAGATGATCGAAATAAAAGATTAATTCATTTTATATCGCCATCAATTAAATCATGAGAAATGCCATCGACTAAGTTAAGTTCTGCTCTCCAGCTAAAGCATGGAAATGCTGACTACATAGAAAATATATGCATATAATAATAAAAAACATTAAAAGAAAGCTCAACAACACTAACTAATAGCAATGCTAAAATGGCAAACAAGAGTAATGACGAGTTATTCCAATTCATATTCACCAAACCATTAATAGATTAATATCTTTGCTCACCTCCATTCTATATAGTTTGCAATTACAATAGCTAGAAATCATAACGATATATTACTATATCAAAAATGCCATAGTCACGGCATATAAATAAAGATATGACTTACTCGCACGTTATTAAATTGAATTAATTACTCTCGGACCACATGTGATATTATTTTTATGAACCACCCTCACTCCTCTGACTATCTTTATATTGTTGATATAATCCCGTGACGTTATTAAAGATAGCATCAACGACTAAACCAAGCCGGTATGGTTGTAGTTCGCGTTTTCTATACACCATAAAAATATCTAGGTTAATAGAGTAATCACCCATGAGAACTGGCACAAGCTGAGAACCAACTGGATAATTCACATGAATGTATTTAGGCACAAGAACAAAACCCATGCCATGGGTAGCTATATGAATAGCAGAAAGAAAATTATCACAAACAATACTTCCTTGCGTCACAATACTTGTTTTTTCATCAGTCTTTTTATTTACCAATGAGATTGGATTACAATAATCATCATTAAGCCACGCCTGTTGTAAAACCCATGGATAAAGTTGTAGATCTTGCAATGTTGATATTTTTTTATCTGCTATAAAATCCTTGCTCGCACAGATCGACAACTCCATAGTAAGAAGCTTACGAGCAATAAGATTTTCATCAGTAGGTGAGGTAAATGTTATTAATATATCGCAATCCTTTGGGTATTTCACACCCTCAAAATATTCTTTACTGGCAATTGATCTTGTAGTGAAAACAAGCTTTATATCTTGATGCTCTTGACTAAATCTTGGAATAAAATCCAGACTCAATAGAGTTTGTGCAAAGATAGGAAGATGAATGTTAACTACTCCTCCAGGGGATTTTTTATGATTGTGAATATATAACTTGAGCAACTCATTATTAGCTAAGACTCGATCTATATGAGGTAAAATATCATGACCAAATGTAGTCAGACGTAATGGGCGAGCATCACGATCGAATATTTTAACACCGATTCTTGACTCTAACTGATGCAACATTCGGCTCATATTGGCTTGGGCTAGCCCTAAGTTTACTGCAGCTAAAGACACGCTTCCTGTTTTAGCCAACTCCTGAATAATAATCATGTCATTCAATTTAAGTAAATCTTTCATGATAAAAATCACCCTATGGTTTGAAACTATACATTCTGCTATAGTTATCTCTACAAAACAATATGGTACAAAATAATTAAAAATTCAAGACAATGCCATAATGTTATATCAAACATAAACAGATAAATTTTATTCTGAGCATGATAAAAAGAAGGACATTGAATAAATGGTGAAAAATATGCTTATACTCAACCCTCACAATGACAGAGGCTTTGCTATCACGCATTGGTGTAACCACATCTAGGGGGCCATTGTTAATGGGATCGTCGCCTCCTGCATCTTGTAGCACAGTGGGACGATAAATCGTCACGACTAAAGCAGAGCGACCATCATGACCATTAAAACCATCGACAGCGATTTGGCAAAAGAGATTTTCTGGATCCACGACATTGACGCACATGGCAGAGGCTGGCTTGGTTAAATAAATCAGAGTTAGGATAAGTATCCCCATTGCAGGTTGCTGCTGTCAGTCAATACGCTCGCTCTCTGGTATTCCTGCCTTCATCATTTTATTCAGCGCACACATCATGGCCCACGCCTCTGCAAGCTGTGCATCATCATCCCGTAGTGTCAATGAACCACCGAACCGTTGTTTAACGCGGTACATCGCCGTTTCCGCTATCGACCGCCGGTTATCATCTATTGTCCCTTTCCAGCGTACATCGTTCTCACTCGGCCGCTGATGCGCAACAGCGCGATTACGATCTGCATACTCACCCGGCCAGTCACCTGCCCCCTTTCGAGGAGGGATGAGGGGGCAGATGTTCTTACGCCGCAGTTCATCGTGACACCACCGGGTGTCGTAATCAGCCCCCGCCGCCGCTGGCCTGATTTTTCGCAGGGTCTGCCGGATCAGTCCCAGGAAAGCCTCAGCATCGATAACATTGTTCAGTGCCCGGCAATGTTGTCGAGATAAGTCCGATCATCGATAGGACGGCGTGATTTCACTAACTCACTCGCGCTCTCTTTATCATGGCCTACGAGCGCCCAATCGTTGTGAGTGGTTTGATTGGTTGGGAAATCCCCATATCCTTTTTTTCTTTTGGATGAAACAATCTACCGTATGAGCGTAGGGATTATTGTCGATATACCATAATCCGATAGCGCAACCAGATGCCCCACATCCGGCACAATACACAGTAACCGAAGTTATAATTCAAAATAGAAATTATCATAAAGTGCTATCCCGTTTACCTGGCATTTATTTTTCAAGGCAAAAAATAGGTATTATTTATGCCGCACATAAATCACACAATTACTCGTACAGCAACGACAAATAACACTCTGCGGCATTGTTTTTAGACAAGGGAAATTCGCCATGAAAAATAAATGGCTGTTAAAAAGGGTTGAGTATCGCCTAAAAGTATTACGCGCCTGGTTACAAAGCGATAGACGATTTAAAGCCAAGCGCTTTTATGATGATTTTGGCCGAGAGCTACAACTATCACCACCGCAGACGTTCAATGAAAAAATCATATTCCGTATGATTTTCGATAGAAATAAACGCTTTACGGAGCTGGCTGACAAGGTCATCGCCCGTGATTTCATTCGTCAACAGATCGGTGAAAAGTATGTGGTAGCGACGTTAGGAGTATATTCCGCCTTCGATCATATCGATTTTAATACGCTGCCGCAGAAATTCGTGATTAAATGTTCGCACGATAGCGCCAGCGCCATCGTCTGCACCGATAAAGCACGGTTCGACATAGCCGGCGCGCGTGCAAAAATAAACTTTTACTTATCTCGCAATATGTATGTAACCACGCGCGAAAGACACTATAAAAATATAACTCCGAGAATAATCTGTGAGAAATACTTGGATGTCTTTGCTCAGCGCGATCAAGATATTACTCCCGAACTATTTCGGGTACATTGTTTCTCGGGGCAGCCTAAGTTTATCGAAGTCGATTTTAGTGATAGCCGGGGGCGGGAGTCGGTCAATATTTATGATGAAAACTGGCAACGCCAAGATGTCCGTGTAGGCTATCGCCAAACCCATTACCCCAACAATCTCGATCCGCGTATCAGTAAGCCCGCCAAGCTCGACGAAATGCTGGCTCTCTCACGCCAACTGACCGCCGACTTCGATTATTGCCGGATGGATTGGTTCGTAGTCGGTGACGATATTTACTTCAGCGAATTCACCTTTACGCCCTACGCCGGGCGGATGCGCTTCTTCCCCGCGGAGTTTGACTACCGTTTCGGGGCGGCGTGGCAGCAACAGATCCATCCCGAGAGCAAGCGAACGGCACGATAGATGACGTCGCCCGGCTGATGGGATCAGCCGTGGCGGCCCAGGTGACCGCCGCAACGCCCCTCCCGGCGGGGGGGGAAAGCCCTCCCGCCCCACGAAGTTACCAGAAAAATCCGCTTAAACCGCGCACCGCGTTCGCGCTAACATCGCCCCCTATCCGCACTAAGGAGATCACCGTACATGAACCGCACAGCCATCGCCGCACTCAGCTTACTGCTCTCCACCCTCGGCAGCACCGCCTACGCCGCTGGCAAGCAGATCAACGTCGAATTCCCCCGGGGACAGGATAGCGCGCATTACTCTGGCCGCATCAAGGGGTACGATTACGATAGCTATGTCTTCCGCGCCAACAAAGATCAACACCTGCGTCTCACCCTGTCCAAGGAGACGGTCGATGCGGTGCTATTCGGACCGGGGATCGACGATTCGATCGACTTAGGGAAATACTCGTCGGCCCTGGATAACCAAGGTCGCTACACCTTACCCGCCAGTGGGAAGTATGAGATCCGCGTCTTACAGAGCCGTGCGGAGGCGCGACGCCATGAGCAGAAGCCCTATCGTTTCGATCTGCAAATAACGAACTAACCGCCACCACATCCGTGGACCCATGCTCCGCCCGCGCGCGTCAACGGCTTTGCGCCCAGAGCCACTGGCGGAGACGCTCGCCAACCTCGCCTGCGCCATTCGCCGCAGGCGCCCGTCAGGCCACTCCGGCAGCACCGCCGCTAGCGAGCGCCCCATCGCCGCCAGCGACAAGGTAAAAACAGCAGCCACCAGGCCAGCGCCCACATCGGCGGCAAGAAACCCTCCATGATGTGCATTGCCAACGCCGGTGGCGGTGCTGCCAGCAGGCATAACGCCCCCCGCGCCGCATGACCCGCGCCTCATTGAGTATTCGTATCGCATCGCGTCTGCCGCCAGCGTTTATTGACCAGGATGGTCGAGAAGTAGGCCAGCGGCTGTTCCTCGTCGACCTCATCCAGATGGCGCCAGCAGCGCTCGCCGGGGAGGGTCGCCTCGGCCATCATCAACGCGCACTCCAGTAGTCCGGCCTGCGCCAGCAACGCCTTAATGCGGGCAAAACGGCCATAGACCTTCATCAGTACCAGGCTGTCATGCTGCTGCAACGCCTGGATGATCTCCGCCTCCGGCGCGGTACAGGCGATCACCGCCAGCGACTGTTGCTCCATCGCCAGCGGCGTTTGCGCCCGCGCGGCGATGGCGGCGAACGAGGTCACGCCGGGTACGATCTCCAGCCACGCGGGGCTGCCGATACGCTGGAGCAGGAAGACCCAGGTGCTGAACAGCATGGCATCACCGAGAGTGATAAAGCCGACGCGCTGCCCGGCCTCGACCGCCTGAATCAGCTCGGCGGCGATGCCATCCCATGCCGCCTCCTTCTCCGCACTGTCGCCGCTCATCGGGAAGTGGCGGCAACGGATCTCGGTCTGCGGCGTGAGATACTCCCGCACGATGGAGAGCGCTAAGCTGTCGCCGCCGCGCCGTCCCGCCGGGGCATAGAGGACATCCAGCGTGGCGAGGAGACGCGCGGCGCGCACGGTGACCAGATCGGCGGCCCCCGGCCCTGTACTCAGGGCGTACAGTCTGCCCGTCATGCCGCCGCCTCCATGCCGCCATTGAGCGCCTGTTGCAAATGCGCGACGAACATCGCCCGAACCGCCGGATTCTCGCCCAAGCCACTCAGCCATGGCGTCGCCGGGATACCCGCCGCATTGAAGCGCGTTTTCCACGAGTCCGCCTGGTCGGAGGCCATGTCATTGATTGCGTGATCGCCGGCGACCAGCATCAGCGGCATCAGATGCACCGCCTCGATCCCCGCGTGGCGTAGACTCGCGATCAACACCTCGACCTCCGGGTAGCTTTCTACCGCGCCGACCCGGCCGGGGAAGCCCTGCGCCGTCATCATGTGGTCGAGGCAGGCATAGGCCGCGAAGGCGTGATGACTGGCGCCGTGGCCCATAAACACCACCCGCTCGCGTGCCGCCAGCGTCGGTATCTGTTGACGCAACGCCTGCATCAACTGTTGATAATCCGCATGGCTGCTCAGCAACGGCCCGCCCAGGGTAAGACGCGCGAACAAGGGGCGCATAATCTGGACCTCGCGCACGATCTTCTCGTACTCATCGCCGTTGATGATGTGCAGCGACTGGATCGCCACATCCTGGTAGCCTTGCTGCGCCAGCCTTTGCAACGCCTGTAAGGGGGTATCGATCGCCAGCCCATCCCGCTCGCGGAGCTTGCGAATGATCATCCCGGAGGTGAAGGCCCGAAACAGCTCCCGATCGGGGCAACTGGCCGCCAGATCGCGTTCGCAGGCCACAATATTCTTCTCGCCGGTCTCGTGATAACTGGTCCCGAAACTCACCACCAACAGCGCCTTTTTCATCTGATACTCCTTAATTCTCGGCCAACCAGCGCGCCAAACGCTGTTGAAATGCGGACGGACTGTCCAATACGGTTTCCCCCGTCACCGGCGGGGTTGGGCGGCTCACGACGATGCAAGGGATACCGGCATCGAGGCAAGGCAGCACCTTCTCCTGGTAGCCGCCCTCCGCGCCGGAGTCTTTGCTGATCACCACGTCGGCGCGGCAGTGGCGATAGAAGGCGGCATTAAACGCTGCGTCGAAGGGGCCGCACAGCGCGAAGATCTGCCCGACGCCCAGGCCGAGCGCGGCGCATTGCGCCACCACCTCGGGCAGCGGCAACACCCGGGCCAGCAAGGTCTTCTCCGGCAAGCCGGCGCACCAACGCGCCAGATCCTTGCTGCCGGTGGTCAGCAACACCCGTTGGCCTAAAGGCCGCGCCAGCGCGCAGGCCGCCTCGATATCCGCCGCACGATGGAGCAACGGGTGCGTCAACGCGCTGAGCTGTGTCGGCCGCTGGTAGCGGGTCAACGTCACGCCCAGCGCCTGGCAGGCCGCGCCGATGTTGCGGCTCACCAGCTCGGCATAGGGGTGCGAGGCATCGATCACCCAGCGTGTACCGTTCGCCCGTAGCCAGGCCTCCATCTGCGCGCGCTCCATGCGGCCACAGCGCACCTGGCCGAGGAGCCCTGCGGCCAACGCCCCGCCCGTCGGTGTCGCCACCGACAGGGTATAGTTCACCCCCGCCGCATCCAGTTGTTGGCACAACGCCCGGGCGTCGCTGGTGCCGCCGATGACCAGCACCTCGCCCGCCGTCACAGCGTGTACCCGCGCGGCGTGATCATCAGGCCATCCTGCACGTAGGTCGCCTTGTTGCCGACGATCACCAGGCTCGTCATATCCACCGGCGTGAAGTCCATCTCGCCCAGGGTGGTCAGCCACTTCTCCTGCTTCTTCCGCCCGGCGGACTTCACCACCCCGACCGGCGTCTGTGCCGGCTTGCTGGCGGCGAGTAGCGCAAACGCGCGCGCCAGATGCCCTTCCCGCCCTCGGCTGCGCGGGTTGTAGAAGCAGATGACGAAGTCCGCCTCCCCGGCGGCGACGATGCGTTTTTCGATCACCGGCCAGGGGGTCAAGAGATCGCTGAGGCTGATATGGCAGAAGTCATGCATCAACGGTGCGCCAAGCAGAGCGGCGGCGGCGATACTGGCGGTCATGCCAGGAATGAGGCGCACCTCCAGATCGCGCCGCTGCTTAGCGACCAGTTCGAGCACCAACCCCGCCATGCCATAGATCCCGGCGTCACCGCTGCTGATCAGCGCGACATGATAGCCGGCCTGCGCCAGATCGATCGCCGCCTGGCAACGCTCGATCTCCTTACACATGCCGGTCTTGATCACCTGCTTATCGCCGGTAAAGGCCTTCACCAGGTGGGTATAGGTCTTGTAGCCGACGACGATCTCCGCCGCCTGTAACGCCTCGATGGCCTCCTGGGTCATCATGGCCTGTGATCCGGGACCGATCCCGATTACGGTTAATGTCACTGTGTCACTCCCAACGTGATGGTGACGCCCTGCTCACGCAGGGTGTCACCCAATAAGTGTCCCTGGCTCAACAGCCAGGCGGCCGGCGCCGAGACGCTACCGACGCCTAGCGTACGGCGGACGAATGCCGAGGCGGGAAAACGATGCTCATGCGCGCGCAGCGCCTCGACCGTAAACGGGGTAAAGGGCACCCGCCAATGGGCCGCCAGTTGACATAGCCCCGCCTCATCTCGCTTCTGCATCACGCTGCCGATCGCCGTCAGCGCCAACGGATCGATACCCTGCGCCGCCAGTTGGCGCGCCAGCAAGCTCGCCAGCAAGGCAAAGGGCGTGTTGCGTCGACAACCGATGCCCGCCACCACCCGCTGGGGCACCAGCTTCCAGTGCGGCAGCGCCACAGGCGGCAGCGTGTCTCGCCACGTGACGCAAACCAGGCCATCCAAGGGTGGAAGCCGCTGTAGATCGTCCACGCGGATAAACCCGCGCAGATCACACTGGCTGAGGGCCTCCGCCCAGACGCTATCCGCCCATAGCCCCACCCGCTGTTGACTCACCAGCATCTGGTTGACCCGCTTGACCGCCGCGCGAAAGTCGTGCATCCGGGCATGCAACTGGATGGCCAGCGAATCCAACGCCGCCAGCTCGTTGACATCCGTGGCGGTGGTGATCACCGCGTCGGCGCCCAGTCGTCCCGCCAGATAGCGCGTCAGCGCGTTCGCGCCGCCGGCATGGCCGGAGAGTAGGCTGATGACATGTTGGCCACGCTCGTCGATCACCACCACCGCCGGATCGCATAGCTTGTCTTGCAGGCAGGGGGCCAACACGCGCACGGCGATGCCGGTCGCGCCGATGAAAATCAGCGCCGAGTAGTGGGCGAAGGCCGTACGCACCGCCTGGGCAAAGCCGCCCTCGCACGGCAGAAATCCCGGCGCCAACAGCGCGTCACTGGTAAAGCAGCTGATCGGTAGCTGCGCCGCCAGCCGTTTCGCCAACGCTACGCCGCCGGGGGTGAGACAAAACAAGGCGATGGATTCAGGCTTGACGGTATTCATGGCTAAAGTCCGCCGCATAGAGTCGGGAGTAGTGATACTCATCGCCCAGGAAGTCCCCGACCAGGATCAACGCCGTCTTGCGGATGCCGGCGGCCTGCACCTGCTGCGCGATGTCCGCCAGGGTGCCGCGCACGGTCCGGCTCTCCGGCCAGGTGGCCTTATAGATCACCGCCGCCGGTGTCTGGGGAGCATAGCCGCCGGCGATCAGCCGCTCGACGACCCGCTGAATACGCTGAACCGAGAGATAGATCGCCATCGAGCTTCGATGGCTGGCCAGCGCCTCCAGTTGCTCCCCCTCCGGTACCGGGGTACGCCCGGCGAGGCGGGTGATGATCAGGCTCTGGGAGAGCTGCGGCACGGTGTACTCCACGCCAAGCTCGGCCGCCGCGCCGAGGAAGGCGCTGACGCCCGGCACCACCCGCCAGGCGATGCCGCGTTTCGTCAGTTCCTCGCCCTGCTCGCGAACCGAGCCATAGAGCGAGACGTCGCCGGTCTGCAGACGCACCACGGTCTTGCCCGCCTTCACCCCGGCCTCCATCAGGTCGAGGATCTGCGTCAGATGCAGCGTCGCGCTGTCGTGACACTCGGTCTCGGGCGAACAGTAATCCAGCAACGCCGGGTTAATCAGCGAACCGGCGTAGATGACCAACTGTGCCTGCTGCAACAAGCGGTAACCCTTGAGGGTGATCAGCTCTCGGTCGCCCGGTCCGGCGCCGACAAACCACACACACTGGGGATCGAAACGTTCAGACATGCTGCTGCTCCTTCTGGCAGGCGAGGACAAAGACGGGATTATTCGGTTTGAAGTAGTGGCCGCTCCCGAGCGCGCTCAGGGTGGCGATCTGCAGGTGTAGGCAATCGAGCGCCGCGACGTCGCAACGCCGCAGGTGGGTCAACGCCTCGTGCAGGTTCTCCTGCAGGATAAAGGTCATCACCAGCCGACCGCCGGGGCGAAGCTGTGCCAGGGACCAGTCGATCAGCGCCGTCAATCGGCCACCGCTACCACCGATGAACAGGGCGTCGGCCGGCGCGACCCCGGCCAACGGCGCCGTTCCTGCCAGGATCGTCATGTTATGGCAGGCGAACTGCTGCCGATTGTCGGCCAGCAGGCGCAGCGCCGCCGGCGCCTTCTCGATCGCCGTCACCCGCAGGGACGGGCACTGTAGCGCCGCCTCGATCGAGACGCTCCCGCTGCCGGCTCCGACATCGATCAGGTGATGGGCGTGGTGCAGCTCCAGCTTCGCCAGCACCACGGCACGCACCGCCTCCTTGGTCATCGGCACCGTCTCGCCGCGTAAGAAACACTCATCTTTCATCGAGGATCACCACCGTATTCATGTCATACTCGCCATCGACCTCACTGGCGCGCAGCCAGTGAATGCGCTCGTTCTCCATCGCTAGATTCTCCCCCACCACCATCCAGCGCTGCCCCTGGCCACGCGCCACCAGCTGCGCGGCGATCTCACGCGGGCCGCAGCGCGCATCCGTGACCAGCGCCACCTTGCTATGGCGCGCCAACGCATCAAAGTCGAGCGCCCGCCCGTGGCTACTGGTGAGCCACATCTCGTTCATCGCGATCCCCGCCTGTGCGCACAAGTATTGCGGCGCGCTGATACCGGGGATGATGCACACCCGCTCACGGCCGAAATGCGCCAAGAGTCGCGTGCCGATGCCGTAAAACAGCGGGTCCCCCGAGGCCAGGATCACCACCCGCCGCCCCTGTTGTGCCTCTAGCCAGCACAGGAGCTCGGCAATATTGGCCCCCAGGACGAAGGTCTCTCCGGCAAAGTCGGGAAACTGTTGCAGATGACGCCGCCCCCCCACCAGGATCTCGGCGCACGCGATCGCCGCACGCGCCGCGGGCGTCATCAGCTCTCCCCCGGCCGGTCCCATTCCCACCACCGTTAACATTGCAGCGCCTCGGCGATCGCGGCCAGTGGGCGATTGCTACCCAACACCTGGTTATCGAAGGAGAACAGGATGGCATCACAGATCAAGGGCTGGCGGGTAAAACGCAGCCGCTCGTGGACACGCTGGCAGATACGCGCGGCCAGGTGATCATAAATCGCCTGAAAACCGTAGGCCGCGATCGGCTCCAGCGCGGCCTCGGTGGTGTCGCACTCACTGACCGCTTTCAGCAGCGCCGACGGGGCGCCGAGCAGCGCCAGATGCGCGACCAGCGTCTCCATGCGGGCATCGGCGATATGACTGTGGGTGTGAAAGATGCCGGCGGCGACCTTGATCAGCTTGCCGGGATGGCCGACCAACACGATCTGCTGAAAGCCCAAGCGGACCGCCTCTTCGATCATATAACCGACGAAGTTACTCATGGTGACCACCGCCTCGGCATCGATGCCCAGATGGGCGCAGGCGAAACGCTCGCCGTGATTACCCGGCACCAACACCACGCGCGTCAGCCCGGCGGCCCGCTTCATCTCTAACTCCAACGCCAGGGAGCGTTTCCAGCTCTCCTCCGACATCGGCGTCACGATACCCGTGGTGCCGATGATCGAGATCCCCCCCACGATGCCGAGACGGGCGTTATAGGTCTGCTGCGCGCGGACCGCCCCCTCGGGGGCGAAGATTTCGACCTCGGCGCCGCGCGCCGGCCCGATCGCCTCGCGTACCGCCGCCTCAATGGTCTGGCGCGGCGTTCGATTGATCGCCGCGCTGCCGATCGGCAGGCCGATGCCTTTCCGCGTCACGGTCCCCACCCCCTCGCCGCCGCGCAGGCGGATCTCGCCGCTGTCGTCGAGCGTCACCCGCGCGAAGATCAGCATGCCGTGCGTCGCGTCGATATCGTCGCCGCCATCTTTACGAATCGCGGCGAGGGCCTGTTGCCCCGCGATATGCGGTGACTCGACATTCAGGCATAGGGTGACGCCGCTCGGCGTCACGATGGAGACCTGGTGGATCAGATGCTGGCGCAGCACCATCAGCGCGGCGACCTTGGCCGCCGCCGTCGCGCAGGAGCCGGTGGTATACCCCTTACGCAAGGCCTTGCCGTGGTGCCATACCGGGGCGCTAAATGTGGGATCGCTCATCCGGCCTCCCGCAGGTGGTAAAGTATTGCGTTGACGATCGCCGCCGCCACATTGCTGCCCCCTTTACGCCCAAGCGCGGCGATGGCGGGCAAGGCGCTATGCGTCAGCGCCGTCTTCGACTCCGCCGCCCCGACGAAACCCACCGGGACCCCGATCACACCGCCGACCGTAGCGCCGTGCTCTAACAGACGGAACAGCGCCGTCGGCGCGTTACCGAAGACGAACAGCGACGCCTCGCCTTCCGCCTCCGTCAGTGCGACATCCACCGCCGCCATGGAGCGCGTGATCCCCTGCGCCTGTGCCTGCGCCATCACCCGCGCATCACGGATATAGCAACGGCACTCGCCGCCGAAGTGGGCCAGCAGGGTCTTGTTGATGCCAGAGAGCGCCATGGTGGTGTCGGTATAGAGGATCGACGGCCGGCTCAACACCGCGGTGAGACGCGCCAGCGCATCCGGAGAAAACCAGAGAATATCCAGCCAATCGAAGTCGGCGGTCGTGTGGATCACCCGCTTGATAATCGCCTCATGCAGCGGGCTGGCGAAGCGATAACTCGGCCGCGTCTCCCGGATGATCTCGTCGATAATGGCGAAGCTCTTGCTTTCGATCGCCTGGGGTTGTTGGATGTAGTGCATGTTCTGCTCCTCAGGCCGCGCCGACGACCAGCCAGCGCGCGGCGATAAACAGCAGCAACGCCAGGGTCGAGGCGACCCACATCAGTCGAATCGTACGGGAGATATCGGCAACGGCGATCGGGCGCAGCGCGTCGCCGATCCAGGGCTTCTCGACCCGCTCACCAAAGTAATCGTTGGGGCCACCGAGACGGATGCCCAATGCACCGGCCACGGTCGCCTCCGCCCAGGCGCAGTTGGGGCTGCTATGCTGATAGCGATCGCGCCAGCCGATGCGTAGCGCACCGATGAAATCGTCGCGGCATATGCCCGCCGCGAAACTCAGCAACAACCAGCTTAACCGTGCCGGGATGGCGTTCGCCACATCATCCAGGCGGGCGCTGACCATGCCGATCGCCCGGTATTTTTCCTGCTTGTAACCCACCATCGAGTCGAGGGTATTGACCGCCTTGTAGGCCATCGCCAACGGAGCGCCACCCAGCAATAGGAAGAACAACGGCGCGATGACGCCATCCACCGTGTTCTCTGCGACGGTCTCGACCACCGCGCGATTGATCTGCTCGGGTTGCAGCTGGCGGGTGTCACGCCCCACGATCCAGGCCAGCTTCTCACGACTCTCCTGAAGCCGCCCCGCCTGTAACGGCCGTGCCACCGCACGCGCCGCCTCCGCCAGACAACGCCCCGCCAGCACGGTAAAGATCATCCACACCTCGACGATCCAGCCCAACCAAGGATGGATGGCCCGCGCCAGGGCTAATCCTCCCCAGGCCACGCCCCAGGTCACGCCGACCACCAACAGCCACATCACCCCACCGCCGATACGTAGCGCCCGCTCACTGTGGCAATAGCGCCGTACCTGGCGTTGCACCAGGTTGATCCCACCGCCGATCCAGCGTACCGGATGCGGCCAGTGCGCGGGATCGCCGATCAGGCTGTCGATGAGCCAGGCGACACACCAGGCTAACAACGTCATTGCGCCCTCCTGGCCGCCGCCAGCCAATGCGTAAGCATCAGCGGCCGCTGGGCGAAGTGGAGGTGCAGATAGCTGGCAAAGGCGCTGCCCACCTGCCAGCCCCCCGACCAGGTCTGGCGCGTTTGGCCATCGCACACCTTGCGGCACGCCAGCAGCGCCGGGGTCTGCGGAGTAAAATCGGAATAGTGAAACTCGTGGCCGCGCAGCACCTCGCCGGGCGCCGCCAGCAGCGTCGCCTGGCACGCCTGCGCCTCACAATAGCCAAAGCGGGTGAGCCGTGTTCCCATCTTGCTATGACCGGGAATAATATTGGCCATGCGGTGCGTCTCGCCCTGCGCGTCCTCTAAGGTGCCGCCGAGATACATCAACCCGCCGCACTCGGCATAGATCGCCACGCCACGCCGGTGCGCCTGGCGCAGGCTATTCAGCATGGTCTGGTTCGCCGCCAGCGCCCGGGCATACAGCTCCGGGTAGCCGCCCCCCAACCAGACCATCTGGCAGTCGGGCAGCTGGGCATCATGCAGTGGGCTAAAGCGCACGATCTCGACGCCGCAGCGTTCGAGCAGCAGGATATTGTCCGGATAATAGAAGTTGAACGCCTCGTCATCGGCCAGGGCCAGCCTCAGCCCGCGTCCGGCATCGGCGGCGGGCAGCGCCGGCCAGGCCCCCTGGGGCAACGCGGATAACGGACTCAGCGCCAGCAGCCGATCGATATCGAGCGTCTGTTCGAGCGTGGCGGCGAAGTCACGCCAGGGTTGCGCCGTCACGAACGATTCGCGCGCGGTCACCAGTCCCAGGTGACGCTCCGGCAGGGAGATGCCCTCGACGCTGGGCACATGGCCGAGGACCGGGAGGGCGCAATACTGTTCGATCGCCGTCTTGAGCAACGCAAAATGCGCCGCGCTGTTGACCCGATTGACGATCACCCCGGCGATATTCAGGCTCGGGTCAAAGTGCTGAAACCCCATGACCGTCGCGGCGATGGAGGTGGACACCGCCTTGCCATCCACCAGCAGGATCACCGGGCAGCCGAGCTGCTTGGCCATCGCCGCCGTACTGCAATAGGCGGGATCGGTGCCATAGCCATCATACAGCCCCATCACGCCCTCGATGACGGCGACGTCGGCCTGCTGCATCTGCTCGTTGAATAACGCATTCAGCGTCGGGGTCGGCAGCATAAAGCTGTCGAGATTGCGGGAGGTGACACCACAGACCGCCGTGTGCCAGCCAGTATCGAGATAGTCGGGCCCCACCTTATAGGGCTGCACGCGTAATCCACGCTGCTGCAATACCCTCAGCAGGCCCAGCGTCACCGTGGTCTTACCACAGCCACTGCCGGTGCCAGCCAACACAAACGCATACGGCTTCGCCGTCATGACCCTGATCCTATTCAGGGTGGTAGGGATGTATCGACGCACGCCAGCGCTCTGGCGACGGTGTGCATCTGAGCAACCCACTTCCCACCGAAGTTGTTGATCGTCACCGACAGGCTGGTCTTCTGGCTTAGCGTCCTCCTCGCCCGTCCTTCCCAATCTTGCGATCAGTGGTATCTACGGGGTCGTCAGCATCACAGCAGCGGGGGCTGCGGGGGATTCACACCCCCTTCCCTGCCATACACGATGGCAAAACCTGTCGGTCTCTCTTTCATAGAAAGCCGAGCAACTCAGTGAGTTGACGGCATATCGCTACGCGGCCTGAAGCCGCACATCATTATCGAAGCGTGTTCGTCATCATCCAGTCATGGCTAGGCGCGGCGACGGGTGTCGATTCCCGCGCAGCCAACCTAAGCAAAATAATTACCAGCATACTGTATCTCATCACACAAATAAAAACTGGCAAAATTTAGCATGGCCATGGCCATTTTCATGGTTATGACACGATAAATGATAATCAGTATTTGTTATTTTTATTTTATAAATCAATTGCATTAACCAAGCCAGCTCGACCGATGAAATAACGCCGTTATTTATCCGACTTACTCACCATCGGGCAACCCCATCGCTGTCGACAGGGTGACGGATCAAGCCATCGCCTAGTGATAATCATTCGTTATAGACGACACAGATCCACATGGTGGCGGGCTACATACGCTCCCTGACGTCACAGACGCCCCTCCCTACACCGATAGCTCCGCCGGTAAGCGGCACGTTCCCCTGGATAGATAGCGCCGTTGGCACACCGATCGCTTGGAGGCAAAGAGGGAAAAACCCACTCACGCGCTCTCCCCCATACCAGAGCATAACCCGCTAAAAAATATGGTAATCCGTCGATCGCCATGACACTATGCGGCGGAGTTGTAGCGAGATAGGATCATACGGTGGCGGTTGCGCAGTGCCCCGCATCATGCGGAGAGCTCATTCAGGGCTGGATTTTAGGCAGTGAGAAGTTAGTCTCCTGTCCCGTCGCCTGGTACAGCACGGTCGAGGTCTGCGACGGCGCGCCGCTGGCGCAGGAGCGCCCACTCTCCCGGCGGATGGTCGAACGCCTGCTGCAACACTGGGGCTACCCGGCGCAGATGAGCCAAGCGCTACGCATCGAGATCCACTCGACCATCCCCTTGGCCAAGGGGATGGCCAGCAGTACGGCGGATATCGCCGCCACCGCCGTGGCGGCCGCGCAACATCTCGGACGGCGGCTAGACGAAGCGACGCTGGCGGCGCTGTGTGTCTCGCTGGAGCCGACCGACAGCACCCTGTTTCGTCAGCTGACCCTGTTCGATCATAACGATGCCTCCACCCAGATCGCCTGCGGCAGCGCGCCCGCAGTGGATGTGTTGCTGCTCGAAAGCCCGCTGACCTTACGCACGGCGGACTACCATCGCCGCGCGCGCCAAAAGGCGTTACTGGCGGAGGCGGCAGCGCTGCAACGCGCCTGGCAGCGGCTGCAAGAGGCCTGCCAGCACCACGATCCTTACCGCCTGGGAGAGGCGACCACCCTCAGCGCCATCGCCAGCCAGCGGCTGTTGCCAAAGGCGGGGTTTCCCGCGCTGCTGGCCATGGTGGAGAAGTACGGCCTGTATGGCGTCAACGTGGCGCACAGTGGCAGCGTCGTAGGCGTGTTGCTGGATCGCCGCCGGCATGATGTCGAGGCGCTGAAGCACCACCTCGCCCGACACGGGTTGACACGTCACTGGCCTGCGCAGCACCTGCTCAAACTGGTCAGCGGCGGCGTCAGGCTACGCTGAGACGCAGCCGACGGATCGTCGGCGCGCCATCAGGCGCCAAGACGGGGTGAGCCGGGCCATTCACCCGCGCGGCGATCCCCGCTTCGCGCCTTCCCGCCCCCTCTCCTGTACCCCGCCTCGTGGCGGCAAAACCATCATCAGAATATATTACCGAGCCATTACAAATATAATCATGAGATTATTTAAAACCCGCCCGCGCATTAACCCTCAGCGCACTTACCATGATGGAGAAACGACGAGGTCGTGCGTTTAAACAGAAATATCCTCTTTTATCGGCGACAACAGCATTATTTTTATCTCAGTAACCTACCTACCACTATTTCGCCCTATGACACTCCCCTCGCCGCCTTAAGACAATAAAAAATAAGCGACTTATTAACCTATGACGGATATATATTAGTAGCAATTTACATGAGAGCAATTTATATATCAGAGCCTGAATGGCGTTAATAAAATAATTAATAAAACCTGTCGACCGACTCCTTTGATACTCACTTTCTCACCAAATGAATCATGCGTGAGTCGCCTTAACATATTATAAGCCTATCCCATTAGGCTCGAAGCCATATAATCAAACAATGTGTATAGATTATCAACTATCATCAAGTCATGGCACCAACCACCTAGCCCGATAAACGTCCAAACGGCTATCACGCTACCGATCATGACGAATCATGGCGTTTGTGCCTAATCAATCGCCAGCACACCGCCCATCGTTACGGCCTCGCCACGTGCGTTGACATACACGACGCGTCCCCCGGTTATATCGTCCCCCCTGGCGATAACCACCTGGCGCACGATTGCCTAAAAAGAACATGTCAACTTTTATCACAATAGTGATTATTAACACTCGCAACACTCTATTGCTATGCTTAACCAATTAAAACTGCCGTTTTTTTCTGCCATGTTATCTGCTGTAGTGATTCTTTTTCTATGGATCGACATACATGTGCTGGCTAATGGTATCAGTGAACTCTCACTCACCGAAATCAGCCAGGAGATGATTTTATGCTTTATCGCCAGTATGCATCTTTTCTGCGCACAAAAATATCGTACGATGCGCTATTGTAACGCGCTGATTGGTCTTGCCTTTCTGGCTATGTTTATTCGGGAATTAGATGCACTGTTGGATCTCGTCTGCGACGGACTCTGGCAATGGTTAGTCGCTCTCTGCGTCCTCCTGGCGTTATCTTTACTGGTGAAAAATTATCGCACAGTGTCATTCCAAATTAACCGCTATGCCCAACAATCCTATTATGGCTTTATGGTAAGTGGCGTGCTAACCATCTTGCTCTTCTCACGTCTATTAGGGATGGGGAGTCTATGGCATGATATTCTATTAAATGGTTATATTCGCATCGTAAAAAATGCCGTAGAAGAGGGCGTGGAATCTTTTGGTTATATGCTATGCCTGCTAGCGACAATAATGAATCACCAGCAACTACGACGAACCCATCAATAAATATGCGGCCTCCACAGGCGATAAATGCGTGACGTTGGCCGTGTGCTGGCTGCACCCCACTCAGGGGCGACGCGGAAAGCGTGTTCATCCGGTAGTGCAAGAAGACGCTACAGCCAACGCACTCCCTGCACGAAGAACGCTGTATTTTCCTTCGGTTATTTACACAGCTCGGGCCAGGGGAAATAGCCATGCCATATCGGCTAGTGAGCGGCGGTATCAATATATTGATATATATTGATATATATTGATCAGGATTATATCAAATAAGCCTCCGGAATAGGGCGTGAACGCTAGCGCGATATCGCCCAGGGGGCGCGATCAATCGTCCCCTTATATCGCCATCCGCCACGACGGGCGCTTAGTCTGTTTCGCGGGTATCACGCCGTCCTCGCCTTGATGCACCTCCCCTCGTGCCGACGATCGCCATCTCCCCCACCCGCTCACTCGCTCTTAATATTTCATTTTGTTTCCAAATGTTGATGCCGCTCAATTTATTATCGATATATAAATGATTATATAGCGCGCTATCGCAATAGCTTTCTAGGTAAGCCACCATGCCGATCTCACGCCGAGTATTACTACAGGCGCTCGCTACCGCCCCGCTATTTCCCACGGCGTTTTGCCGAGCAGAGACCAGTGCGCCGCCATTTCAGGTCGGCCACCTCCCCGCGCCACAACGGATCCGGCGGATTGTCAGCGCCGGCCCCCCTGCGGATCTGCTGTTAATGGCGTTAGTCCCGGAGAAAATGGTGGGGTTCTCCTCCTTGGATCTAGGGCAGGAGGCAGCGAGCTTCCTGCCCGAAGCTCTTCGCAAGATGCCTAAATATGGCCGTCTGGCCGGGCGCGCCAGCTCGCTCTCGCTGGAACGCCTGGTGGCCCTGCGCCCCGATCTGATTGTCGATACCGGCAATATGGATGCCTCCTGGATCTCTGCCGCCCGCCGCATTAGCACCCAGACCCAGATCCCTTGGCTGCTGTTCGATGGCCGATTGATACAGAGCCCTCACCAATTGCTAAACGCCGGCGCCCTGCTTGGCGCCGCGCCGCGCGCCCAACGCCAGGCGGCACTCGCACAACGTTTTATCGACCAGGCCCAAGCCTTTGCCGACACGCCGGCGGCGGCGATCCGTTTCTATGCGGCCCGAGGCCCACGCGGGCTGGAGACCGGACTCAAGGGGTCGATCCATACCGAGGCGGCGGAACTCCTCGGCCTGCGTAACGTGGTCGAGATACCTGATCGCCATGGGCTGACCACCGTTTCGCTGGAAAACCTGCTGGCTTGGCAGCCAGATATCGTGCTGGTCCAAGACGCCGTCACCTACCAGACGCTGTTGAGCGATCCCGCCTGGCAAGGCGTCGAGGCTGTCGCCCAGCGGCGCATCCTGTTCTTAAGCGGGTTACCCTTCGGTTGGCTTGATGCCCCACCCGGCCTCAACCGCCTACTCGGCCTGCGGCGTCTACACGCCTGGCTCGATCCGGCGGTACGTTCCGCCTTCCGCCAAGATATGCACGACTATAGCGAACTGTTTTGGCACACCACGCTGAGCGCGGCACAGTATCAGCAGTTAACCCGCACGGCGCCGCTATGAGGCGAGGTCGTTATACGCTGTTGTTGCTTGGCCTGGCGCTGCTGTGCATCGGTATCGCCCTGTTCTCCGGCGCCTACCGCCTCAGCATGGGGCAGATCCTGCATCTGCTGTTGCAACAGGGAGACCCCTCGCCGACGCTCAGCGCCGAGATCGTCCTATGGCGGATCCGCCTGCCTCGCATCGCGGCGGCGTTGCTCATCGGTGCCGCCCTCGCCGGGGCGGGCTGCGTCTATCAGGGTATGTTCCGCAATCCGCTGGTCTCGCCGGATATTCTCGGTGTGGCCGCCGGAGCGGGCCTAGGCGCCTGTGCGGCCATCTTGCTGGGTATGCCGATGATCCTGATCCAACTGTGCTCTTTTGCTGGCGGCCTGGCCGTGATCAGCACCGTCCTGATCATCGCCCGCTATGCCCAGCGCCTGGACCCGGTGTTGACCCTGGTGTTGATCGGCATCGCCCTGGGTACCCTGTGCGGGGCGGGGATCTCGCTGATTAAAACCCTCGCCGATCCCTATACTCAGCTCCCCTCGATCACCTTCTGGTTGCTGGGCAGCCTGGCGACGATTAGCGCGACCGATCTGGCGTTGATGGCCCCGTTGATCCTGCTGGGCTGCGTCCCGATGCTGCTGTTGCGCTGGCGCATCAACCTGCTCACCCTCTCGGACGATGAGGCTAACTCGCTGGGCGTCAACGTTAAACGCCTGCGCCTGATCCTCATCGTCAGCGCCACCCTGGTGACCGCCGCCGCCGTCTCCGTGGCCGGGATCATTGGCTGGATCGGTCTAGTGATCCCCCACATCGGGCGCCTGTTGGTAGGGGACAACCACCAGAGCCTACTGCCGCTGAGTATCGCCCTTGGCGCCCTGCTGTTGCTGACCACCGATACACTCGCCCGTACCCTGAGTAGCAGCGAGATCCCGCTGGGGATCCTGACGGCCTTTATCGGTGCGCCGTTCTTCCTTGCCCTGCTCCTGCGCGGGAGGCGACCATGACCCTGCTCGCCCTGGAACAAGCCACGCTTGGCTACCACCGATGCCCGCTGCTACGCGAGGTCTCCTTTTCCCTACCGGCGGGTTCGCTCTGCTGTTTGCTGGGGGCTAACGGTAGCGGGAAGACCACCCTGATGCGCAGCCTCCTCGGGATATTGCCACTACTGAAGGGGCGCGTCCGACTGGACGGCATCCCGTTGCAACGCCTCTCCCACCGTGAGCGCGCCCGGCTGATCGCCTGGGTCCCCCAGGCGCACGAGGGGGCCTTCGCCTTTCGCGTGCTCGACATGGTGATGATGGGGATCACCCCGCATCTGCCCCCCTTCGCCGTGCCCGGCCCGCGCGAACGCGCACAGGCGCTGGCCCAGCTCGACGCCATGGGGATCGTCCACCTCGCCGAACGCAGCTGGCGCGAACTCAGCGGTGGAGAGCGCCAACTGGTGCTCATCGCGCGCGCGCTGGCCCAACGCCCACGCCTGCTACTGATGGATGAGCCGGCCTCTAGCCTCGACTTCGGCCATCAGATCAACCTACTGGATACGCTCAGCCGCTTACGGCGCGACGGCATGACGCTGTTGATGGCGACCCATCATCCCTTACATGCGCGCGCCCTGGCCGACAGCGTGGTGCGTATCGAGCCGGATGGCCGGGTCACCCAGGGCGATCCGGCCAGCCAGTTGAGCAGTGAGCGGCTCGCCGCGCTATACCGGGTGAGCGTCGAACAAATTCATCATCATCTGGGCTATCCGCGGGAGTCATCGACATAATGCTTATCAATGAAATTGATTTTTCAGAACTTTATCGCCAACAGATGGCGCTGGCGCGGCACAGTGAAAAAACGGTCGCCCAGTGGGACCAGCGGGCCGCGCGGCTGAGCGATCTCCCCACCCATGAGACGGATGATTACCTGTGCCAACTGATCGCCCATATCGATCTGCACGCGGCCTCTACCCTGTTCGATATGGGGTGCGGGCCCGGCAGCCTTGCCCTCGCCTTGGCGCCACGCCTCACGCGGGTGTATGGCGTCGATTACAGCCACGGGATGCTGGAGGTCGCCGCCCGACGGGCCCAACAAGCCGCGATCCGTAACAGCGTCTGGCTGCAGCGCGCCTGGGAGGATGACTGGTCCGATCTTCCCCGCTGCGATATCGCCGTCGCCTCGCGCTCTACCCTCCCCGCCGACCTCAGCCCGGCATTACTCAAGCTCGATCGCCAGGCCAAGCTACGTGTCTATACCACCCATCTGGTCACGCCCAGCTTCATCGCTCCCCAGATCCAGCGAGCCATTGGCCGAGAGGTCACCGAGCTGCCCACCTATATCTACGCCCTGAACCTCCTGTACCAACAGGGGATCCGGGCGCAGGTGGCGTTTATTCGCGGCCCGCGGCGCGCCGCCCCCGCCAGCCTCGACCAGCTCAGACAAAGCGTGACCTGGTCGCTCGGCGCACTCACCCCGCAGGAGGAGGTGCGCCTGGCCGAGTGGTACCGCCAGCAGCCGCACACTCCCGCGCTCGATGCGTGCTGTGGGCCGCGCGACTGGGCACTGCTCTCCTGGGAGGTCGACCACGACTAAGAGCCCAGCGGTGCGCCGGGCGCGGTTACCTCTCGACTTACCCACGTTCTAACTCAGCGGAATGAGATCATGAAATTACAAAAAAAATACCTCTGCGCAGCGTTAACGTTGCCCCTTGTCCACCCCGCACTCGCTCAGGCGCCGGACGA
This sequence comes from Edwardsiella sp. A.80236, assembly GCF_044540725.1. Taxonomy (NCBI): domain Bacteria; kingdom Pseudomonadati; phylum Pseudomonadota; class Gammaproteobacteria; order Enterobacterales; family Hafniaceae; genus Edwardsiella; species Edwardsiella sp. A.80236. The sequence continues at coordinate 395,162 of NZ_JBIUCY010000001.1, read as the reverse complement.
TTCGCTGACCGTCTGGGCCAGCCCATTGGCCGCCTCCCCCAGCATCGTGAACCATGACACCATCCAGACCCTAGATAAGCAGGATGTGGCCAAGGCCTTGGCGCTGATCCCCGGCGTCGTGCTGCAAAAATCGGGGAATCGCAACGAACTGTCGGTCAATGTGCGCGGCTTTAACAGCCGCCAGGTACCGCTCTTCTTCGATGGCGTGCCGATCTATGTCCCCTACGATGGCAACCTCGATCTGGGGCGTTTTCTCACCAGTAACATCAGCGCACTGGAGGTCTCCAAAGGGTATAGCTCACTCCTACAAGGCCCTAATCAAATGGGGGGCGCCATCAACATCACCAGCCGTAAACCGGAGAAGCCGTTACAGGCCGATGTCGGCTACCGCCAAGGCTGGAGCCGAGGCGCGGACAATGCCTATGATGCCCACGCCTCCCTGGCGGCCAAGAACGACCTCGGCTATTTCCAGATCACCGGCAGCCAGCTCAAACAGCGCTTTTTGGGGTTACCGCACGGCTACGACAACACGACGGCTGGCGGCAACGGCCGCATGATCAACTCCGCCGCCGATGACCGCCAAGCCATCCTCAAGCTCGGCTTCACCCCGCGTGGCACCGACAACTACACCCTGACCTATATTCACCAAGAGGGGGAAAAGAACAACCCGCCCTATAGCGGATCCGGCTCACAAAAGTCGCGTTATTGGCAGTGGCCGCAATATGACAAAGAGAGCTATTACTACCAGGGCACGACCCAGTTAGCCGAGGGGTACACCCTAAAAAGCCGGCTCTACCGCGATAACTTTAAAAACACCCTGATGATGTATAACAGCCTGAAGGATCTCCAACAGCGCAGCGGCAACTATAGCCATTACGACGATTACAGCAATGGCGCCGGGCTTCAACTCGCCATCGATCTGCGCCAAAGCGATCTGCTCTCTTTTGCCCTCAACTGGAAGCAGGATGTCCATCGCGAAAAGGGCGCACCCGATGCCCCCTATGATCGGTACAAGGATCGGACCTGGTCGCTGGCAACCGAGTACCAGTGGAGCCTGCTGGAGGATCTGGACGTGGTGGCCGGCGCCAGCTATGACTGGCGCGATAGCCTACAAGGTATGAAGTATGAGAAAAAAGGCGACATTACCTATTACGATGCCAACCACCAACGCGCCTTTAACTGGGAGATCATGGGGAAATACACCCTCGATAACGCGGACACGCTGAGCCTGAGCTACGCGGATCGCTCACGCTTCCCGACCCTGAAGGAGCGCTACACCACCTCCAAGCCGTCGCGTAACCAGATAGCCCTGGTGAATCCCGGCCTGAAACCCGAGCGGGCGCGCAGCATCGACCTCACCTATAACGGCCGTCTCAGCCGTGACTGGCGCTACGAGGCCAGCGCCTACTACAACCGTGTCTCCGATGCCATCCTGTCCCATAACCTCAGCGCCGATCTCATCCAGAACCGCAACAGCGGGCGCGTCGACTACCTCGGCGTAGATCTCAGCCTGCAGGGCCAGATCAGCGAGATGAGCGATATCGGCCTCAAATATAGCCTGATCCATGCCTCCCCCCGCGATCTGTCGAACGACAAAATCACACAGCTGCCCACGCAGACCCTGGTCGGCTGGATCAGCGTCAAGCCACTGCCCGAGCTGACCCTGACCCTCTCCGAAGAGGCACGCTCCGCCAGCTACAGCGACAGCAGCGGCCAACAGAAAGCGCCCGGTTTTGCCCTCACCCACCTACGCGCCGAGTTTGAACTGGGCCATGGCTTCAGCGTGAATGCCTCGGTAAACAACCTGTTCGACACCCAGTACTACTATAGCGAGGGATTTATCGAGGAGGGGCGTAACTACTGGACGGGTATCGCCTATACCTTTTAATTACGTCATAACCCCCTGCTCGGGGGCGAGCACCACCTCGAGTGGGGGAAAAGCATAGCGAGGGGAGATGGTGCCAAGAGCCGATATCAGATACCTACACACGACTGAATAAGCCAATAGCAAGTTCCAGAAGATAGTATCTATAAATCTCCCTAAAAAATTGCCACCTGCATAGCAGGTGGCTTCGTTAAAATGACATTTAACAAAAATCTTAAATAAAAATCATTCTTCTTCTGATATCGCCCCCTTCTTCCCCTTTCGGAAATTATCATCATTTCTCACATACTCTAATGAATCAGTAACTATCCCTGAAATACGTAGGATATCCTCTGGTGAGGATATATGAATTTTACCATTATCATACTCTAATCGAGCCCTAGATATTTCATTTATTTGTACATCAGACAACTCTATTGGAAATACAACATATGATGACTTCTTATCATAGAATCTAAGTATCCATCGATTTGTCTTCCCACTATAAAGAACACTAAAATATGACTCTGTATCTTTATGCTTTATCTCTATATCATCTCCGACGATTTGCTTTATTTTATTAAACATTTCGACTTCATTTTTTGTTGTAATTACATTAGGATTATTTGGATCTACGCTATCAATCTCATCATCAACCTCAGAGTTACTCTTGATGCTGTCATTATTAGCTTTATCAGAGTGATCTTTATCTAGAATTGAAAGTCCGGAGACAACCATAGCACTAACTGCTTTTTCAACAGCCAATCTTACTAATGGTGTAATCGAATCGAGAAAGCGTTGATTTAACTGACGCTCTACATTTGACCTGCTTGCTATATAACGAACGAACTCACTATCAACATCACGCAAACTGGAGCTAATAGTTTTTGTAAACGCTGATAGATACACACTTTCCTCAGCCAAAGTTCTTAATGCTTCAGGCTTAAACTTATCATATCTAAATCGAAATAATTGCTCTGCATCAGAGTCAGTCAATGTATCCATTCTTATTTTTAGGAATGGAGTAGGATCCATGATATTTTTTTGTTTTAAATCGGTAAAAAATCGCCATTCAATACCATTAGTAATAGCAGATATAGTAACCTCAGGTGTCGAGTTAAAATATCGAGATAATTGAGGGCAGTGATTATCGATATCTTCTGTGTACGATTTGGCTTCGATAAACATTACTGGAACATCATGGCAGAAAAGCGCATAATCTACACGTTCATTAGCCTTAACCCCAGGAAAGTCAGCAGAATACTCCGCTTTCACTTTGCGCGGGTCAGCTGCACTAAATCCAAGGATATCTAAGAATGGCACAATTAAAGCCTGTTTAGTCGTTTCCTCTGTTGTGCAGAAAACCCCCATGGATTTGACATGATCAACATGTAATTTTAGCCGTGATTTAAAATTCTCCATTATCCACTCCTTAAGCCATATCCACTTCTCATAAAAAACATAGCATTATCATCAAATTAAACACTATTCTTTTCGAGAAATGAGATCCATGTTGCATAAACAGAAACCAGTAACAGATGTTTGCGATTTTTAGCTAAGAAGTTTGAAGAAAACCTCCCCAAGACAATAGTCAATTAATGAAATGGTCGCCCCTACATTTTTTGCCACTGTGGGACGATAAATCGTTACTAATTGAGCAAAGTGTCCATTCCATTAATAAAACCAAAAAAAGACAATTGATGAATGATGAAATTGAGTCTCTATCGAAAAGTCATAAGCCCTCACACTCCATATCACAGCTAACAATTATAGAGTGGGCACCCCATAACGCATTTTGCTCCCCCTGACAACCACCGCCGCAGGCGGATAAGCAGGGGTGCCGAGGCACCCCACAGTCCAGGATAGCGCACCTAGCTTAAGGAGAAGAAGATACCGGTGATGACCGCGCTCATCAGGTTGGAGCAGATGGCGGCCAGCACGGTTCGTAGACCGTAACGGGCGATAAAGGCGGAGCAGGAGGGGCAAAGCGTGCTGAGGCCGCCGATCAAGAGCCCCATGGAGGCCAGCCGCACTCACCACACTGCTCTCCTTGAGATAGGGGGCGAGATCGCTAAGCGAGGGGTTTATCGAGGAGGGGCGTAACTACTGGACGGGCATCGCCTATACCTTTTAATTACGTCATAACCCCCTGCTCGGGGGTGATCACCACCTCGAGTGGGAGAAAAGCATAGCGGGAGGGGGTAGCGTGGGCGGAGCTCCCAACTTTATGCCGCCCGGCAATGGCCATCCGTTCGCTGACGGAAATTTCGGCGGTTGCGGCGTAGCCCCCTAAAAGTGCGGCCCCCGGCAACAAAACGCTGCCGGACGGCCGCTCACGCATCAGCGTCCTTTCGCCAGGTACTGCGCCATCTCGCGCTCAGGCACCATGCCGCCGCCGGTCGCCCACACCAGATGGGTCGCCTGCGCCAGTTGCTGCTCGCCGAAGTGGTGCATCCGCGGATACTCCGCCGAGGCGCAGACATGGACAGGTCCCGCCATACCGGCCAGCGCCGAGGGCTCCAGACGAATGCCCTCCTCCTGCGCCAGCCAGCCCAGCATGTTATACAGGCTCTGATCATCGAGCGTATAGCAGCCGTCCAGCAGGCGCTCCATGGCCCGACCCACAAAGCCAGAGGCGCGGCCAACGGCCAGTCCATCCGCCGCCGTCAGGTTATCGATCCCCAGATCCTGTACGGCGATGGCGTCATGCAGGCCGGTATACACCCCCAGCAACATGCAGGGAGAGTGGGTCGGCTCGGCAAAGAAGCAATGTACGTTGTCACCGAAGGCCAGCTTCAGGCCAAACGCGACCCCACCGGGACCGCCGCCGACGCCGCACGGCAGGTAGACGAACAGCGGATGATCGGCATCGACCGTACGCCCCTGCGCGGCAAACTGTGCCTTCAGCCGCTCGCCGGCCACCGCGTAGCCCAAAAACAGGGTGCGGGAGTTCTCATCGTCGATAAAGAAGCAGTTGGGATCGGACTCCGCCGCCTTACGCCCCTGCTCTACCGCCACCCCGTAGTCCTCTTCATACTCCACCACCGTCACGCCGTGGCTGCGCAGCTTGGCCTTCTTCCACTCACGGGCATCGGCCGACATATGAACGGTCACCTTAAAACCCAGGCTGGCGCTCATAATGCCGATAGACATGCCCAGATTGCCGGTGGAGCCAACGGCGATGCTGTACTGGCTGAAAAAGTGTTTAAACGCTGGGGTGAGCAGGATGCTGTAGTCCTGATCCGTCGTCAGCAGACCGGCCTCCAGCGCCAACTTTTCTGCGTGCGCCAGCACCTCGTAGATGCCGCCGCGAGCCTTAATGGAGCCAGAGATCGGCAGATGGCTGTCTTTTTTCAGCAGCAGCTGACCGCCGATCGGCTGGCCGTACTCCTGTGCCAGGCGCCGCTGCATGGCTGGGATCGCCGCCAACTCGGACTCAATGATACCGTTGGTCGCCGCCGTCTCCGGAAACGCCTTGGCCAGATAAGGGGCAAAGCGGGCCAGGCGATCGTGGGCATCCTGCACGTCCTGCGCCGTCAGGCCAACATAGGGGAGCCCTTCCGCCAGCGTCGTCGTCGCCGGGTTAAACCAGACGGTTTCCCGTAAATTCACCAGATCGGCCACCAGCGGATACTGGGCAATAAGTGAGGTCATATTAATATTCGTCATCATACGTCTCGTGATACTTAGATAATGAAAGAGAGCAAGAAGGTGCTTGCCAGGGCAATAATCGACGCAATAAAGGTTGCGGTCGTATAGTATTTAAAGGTTTCGTTCAGCGTTGCTCCGCAATACTGCTTCACCAGCCAGAACAGCGAGTCCGTGACGATCGTGCAGCCAATCGCGCCGGAGCCGATGGCGATCGCGATGATTTCAGGACTGACGTTGGGATACAGCGGCAGCATCGGCGCCACGATCGCCGTGGCCCCCATCATCGCCACCGTCGCCGACCCCACCGCCGCATGCAGGATCAGCGCCACCAGCCAGGCCAGCAAAATCGGGTGCATATGCAGGTTAGAAAGGATCAGAGCCAGGCTGTCCGCCAAGCCACTGCTTTTTAAAATGGCGTTAAACGCACCGCCTGCGCCAATAATCAGCAGGATATTGGCAATAGCGCCGAAGCCATTTTCGGTTTGACTCAGCAGCGTCCCCATCCCCATATGCTGACGCAGCCCCAGAATGTAATAGGCGACAAAGACGGCGATAAACATGGCGGTTATCGGATTACCGATAAACTCCAACAGCGTATACAGCGATCCCGTCTTCGCCATATTCAGCTCGGCCAAGGTTTTTACCAGCATCAGCGCAATCGGCAGTAATACGGTAAACAGCGTGGCGCCCAGCGAGGGTAGCGTCTTTTCATCGCGCACCTGCAGATCGGCAAACTCTGCCGGGATCGCCTTAAACGGCAGGCGGTTGCCGACCAGCTTCAGGAACAGCGGCCCGCCAACCAACGAGGCGATTAAGCCGACCAGCAGGCCATAGACGATCACCGTGCCGATATCCGCGCCCAGCTTATTCACCACAAACAGCGCCGCCGGATGCGGCGGTACCACACAGTGCACGGCCATCAGCGCGGTACACAGCGGGATCGCCAGCTTCAGCAGTGAGGTGTTAGTCTTCTTAGCAATGGAGAATGCCAGTGGGATCAGCAGCACCACGCCCACTTCTACAAACAGCGTAATGCCGCAGATCAGCCCTACCAGCACCATAATGACATCGGTAGAGAGCCAGCGGCAGCGCTGCAGGGTGATGCCGATACGCTCTGCCGCCCCGGAGATCTCCATCATCTTGCCCAGGATGGTGCCCAGGCCGATCACCGCCGCCAGAAACCCCAGCGTGCTGCCAATACCGCTCTCAATGGCGTTAACCATATCCAGCGGCCCCATTCCCATCATGGTGCCGACAAAGAAACTGGCCAGCAGCAAGGCCAGAAACGGGTGCAGTTTACATTTTATGATAGTCAGTACGATTAACACGATGCTGATCAGCAGCGTGCCCACAACCCAAATTTGCGAGTGCATATCTCACCTTTCCCTGTAATTAACCCGGTACTATTGAACAAAGAAACCGCATCGGCTGACAAACGATATAATTGGCGGCTCACATGAGGAAAATAGATGCAATGGCGTGACCAGCATCAAATAAAACGCCAGGAATGGAAAGTAAGTCAGAAATGCTCATCGATATGATGAAATATGCAGCAAATTTATTTACACTCCTTCCCTTTGCTCCCTGCCTGATTGACACCATGGAATCGCTACGAGAAGTCAGAAACCGCCCCCTTAACGGCTGGCAGCTTGCCAAGCTTCATACCTTTGAGGTCGCCGCCCGCCACCAGTCCTTCGCCCTGGCCGCGGCCGAGCTCTCCCTGAGTCCCAGCGCCATCAGCCATCAGATCACCCAGTTGGAGGCCGACCTGGCTATTCTGCTGTTCGTGCGTTCGCACCGAAAGGTCGAGCTGACGCCGGAGGGCAAGCGGGTATACTGGGCACTGAAGTCATCGCTGGATGTCCTGAACCAGGAGATCCTGGACATCAAAAACCAGCGTCTTTCCGGCACCCTGACGGTCTACTCCCGCCCCTCCATCGCGCAATGCTGGCTGGTGCCCGCCCTGGGCGACTTTGCCCGGCGCTACCCCTCGATTTCGCTAACGATCCTGACCGGCAATGACAACGTCAACCTGCAGTGGTCGGGGGTTGATGTGGCCATCTATTTTGACGACGCCCCCTCGGCACAGCTGAGCCATCATCTCCTGATGGATGAGGCCATCCTCCCCGTTTGTAGCGCCGACTACGCCCGGCAGTTCAACCTGCTGAACGCGCCGCACCATCTGCAGCACTGTACGCTGCTGCACGATAGACAGGCCTGGAGCAATGATTCCGGCACCGATGAGTGGTTCGGCTGGGCGCAGCATTTTGCCGTTCCCCTGCCGCCCGCCGCCGGCATTGGATTTGACCGTTCCGATCTGGCGGTCATCGCCGCGATGAACCATATTGGGGTGGCTATGGGACGTAAGCGACTGGTGCAAAAGCGGCTCGACAGCGGCGAGCTGATCGCCCCCTTCGGCCAAATGGCGCTGCAGTGCCATCAGCACTACTATGCCACCACCCTACCGGGCCGCCAGTGGCCCAAAATCGACGCCTTTATCGGCTGGCTACAGCAACAGGCACAGCGCTGAGCTCCGCTGCCATGAGACCGTCGCCACGATTCGCATTGGTGCCAGCGCCACTGTCCCGGTGGTTAAACGCGTCTTCCGACCGCCCCTGCGAGTCGCATAGGGCTTTATTAATGTTATTGTTACCCTGATGGCGATCCCGCTGCGCAGTCTGGATTACACCCATGTCGGCAAGCGGGCTACGTCGGTTAATGTCAGTTTTAAAACGCCCATCCGAGGTGAGGTAGCGCAGCGGGTGATTGATGCCAGCGGGCTGACGGTCTTTGGCGGAAGTGAGTGGAGCATCAAAAAATAGGGCAAAGAACACCGCCATGTCTGGCAAAAACAGCATCTGGCTATTGATGCGAGCACGCATCAAGTTATTTGCGCAGACCTGTCGCTGAACAAAATCAAAATAACGAAGGCAGGGATGCCAGAAAGCGTGCGTATTGCCCGATAGCGGTAATCGGCGATGGAGGGACCTATCCCTAATCTGATTTATTCAACAAGGCTGACCTCGACCCCATGCAGGGGCGCGGCGCTCCATGCTACCGCGGCTCTGGCCACCGCCGCCGCTGGTGGATAAACAGGGGCGACGAGGCGCCCCAAAGTCCAGGATGGCGCGCCTAGCTTAAGGAGAAGAAGATGCCGGCGATGACGGCGCTCATCAGGTTGGAGCAGGTGGCGGCCAGCACGGTTCGTAGACCGTAACGGGCGATAAAGGCGGAGCGGGAGGGGCAAAGCGTGCCGAGGCCGCCGATCAGGATCCCCATGGAGGCCAGGTTGGCAAAGCCGCATAGGGCAAAACTGATGATCACCTTGGATTTCTCCTCCAGCACCTGCAGGCCGGCCGCGCTCACCACACTGCTCTCCTTAAGATAGGGGGCGAGATCGCTGTAGGCTACAAACTCGTTCACCACCAGCTTCTTGCCGATCATGGCCCCGGCGATACCGATGTCCGCCAAGGGTACGCCGAGCAGGAACGCGAGCGGCGAGAAGATCCAGCCGAGGATCAGCTCAAGCGAGAGCGGCATACCCATCATCTCTCCCGCCCCCGCCAGCAACGTGTTGACCAGCGTCACCAAGCCGATCATCGCGATCAGCATGGCGCCGATGGCGGCCGCCAGCTTGAGGCCGCTACTGGCCCCCTCGCCCGCCGCTGCCAGCAGGTTCTCAGGCTTATGTCCATCAAACTGAATGCTGTTGTCGAAGACATAGTTCGGCTGCGTGGTCTCGGGAACGATCAGCTTGGCAAACAGCAGCCCGCCCGGCGCCGCCATAAAGGAGGCGGCCAGCAGATATTGCATGTTCACGCCCATCATGGCGTAACCCGCCAGCACGGTACCCGAGACCGAGGCCATGCCGCCGCACATCACCGCGAAAAACTCAGAGTCGCTCATTTTGGGCATATAGGGCTTGACCACCAACGGCGCCTCGCTCTGACCGACGAAGACATTGGCCACCGCCGACATGGATTCGGTCTGGGAGGTGCCGAGCAGGCGAGCCATGGCACCGCCGATGAAACGGATCACCATTTGCATGACGCCCAGGTAGTAGAGCACGGCAATCAGTGCCGAGAAGAAGACCACCAGCGGCAACACATTCAGGGCAAAGACAAAGCCGATGCCCTCTACCGAGAAGTTGACCAGGTTGCCAAACAGGAAGTGAATACCCGACTTGCCGCTTGATAACACCACCTCGACGCCATGCGCCATCCCCTCCAGCGCCCGCCGCCCCAGCGGCACGTACAGCACTAGGGCACCGATGGCGACCTGCAAGAGCAGGGCCAGTCCCACCGTACGCAGGCGAATGGCCCGGCGGTTGGTCGATGCGAGCACGGCGATGAGGATTAACGCCGCAATACCGAGAAATCCTGCTGCAAACATAACTGGCCTCCTTGTCTTGCTCTACCTACTGGAAGTGGTGGCGGATAAACGCATCGATGAGGCGAATAAAATCCGTTTCCGCCAGTTTGGCGCACCTGAGGGTCTGCTCATGGGAAAGCTGCACGTCGCCGAGCCCCTCCGCCATGTTGGTGATGGCGCAGATGGCCAATACCGCTAAACCGCAATGGGCAGCGCTCACCACCTCGGGTACCACCGACATGCCGACCACGTCACCGCCCATGCGCTGCATCATGCGGATCTCGGCGGCGGTCTCGAAGCAGGGGCCACTGTAGGAGACGAACACGCCCTGGTTGACGGCAATCCCCTCTCGTTCGGCCAGGGCCAAGGCCTCGTCGCGTAAGGTCTTATCATAGGCGTTAGCCAGGCTGAAAAAGCGCGGACCGTAGGCCTCGTCGTTAGCGCCAGTCATCGGAGTGCCCGGCATGGTATTGATATGATCATTAAAAATGACCAGCGAACCGACGCCGATACGCTCCGGCCGCAAAGAGCCGGCGGCATTGGTCACTAGCAGTAACTCGCAGCCGAGGCGTTTAAAGGTGCGCACCGGGGTGGTCATCACCTTCATGGTTTCGTGTTCGTAGTAATGGCCGCGCCCCTTCATGCAGATCACCTCCACCCCGTGCAGCTTACCTAGGACCAGTTCGCCGCTATGTCCAACGACGGTACTGACCGGGAAGCCATCCAACGCCTCATAGGGGATGACGACCTTCTCCTCTAGCGCATCGGCTAACACGCCGAGGCCGGAACCAAGGATCATGGCCGCGCGGGGGGCAAAGCCGGGTTTGTGTGCGAGAATGGTGGCGACGGCGTTGAGAACCGGATCGTGTGACATACGCTATACCTCTTGAGGGTGTAAATGAGACGTTGAGCTCACTCTAGGAGAGGTACTGGCAGATAAAAATCGCTAAAATCGGTCTAACTATCCCGATTTTCGGCACAATAAAGCCACGGAGAGCGGCCGAAAATGGGATTGACACGCTAAGGTCAGGTTGATGGGTGCCGTTTGGCGGCCATTTATCCCCAGATTGCAGAAAAACTTAAGTAAAAAATGCAGGCAACGGTGTGAGGCAGCGCGGGAATCGCCCGCGCACCGATCCGCGAACCGGCGCCCTCGGCGCTGTGATCTTTGACCGGGATCGCACCGGCGTCTCCCATCCACGAGAGCAGGAGATCCGTCCATTGTCCCTCGACAACCACTGGCGCGATCGCGTCTCCCTCAAGATGTTACGCTACTTTCACGCGGTGGCCAGCCACGGCCACTTCAGCCGAGCCGCCGAGTGGCTCAATGTCTCCAAGTCGCCGCTTAGCGCCCAGATCCGGGAGCTCGAATCCCTGCTGGGCGTAGCGCTGTTCGATCGCCATACCCGCCAAGTAAGCCTCACCCCGACCGGCCATCTGCTGCTGGCCGAATGCACCCTGTTGTTCGACATGCTGGAGAGTAGCCTCAACCGGGTGGTACAGGCGGGACGCAGAGAGCGCAACCAGATCCGCATCGGGCTGATCAGCACCGTTTTCTGGGCCGGCTTTGGTGAGGTGATCCGTCAGTGCCATCAACGCTACCCCGAGTTGCAGATCAGCTTTACCGAGCTCTCTCCAGAACGGCAAAAGCAGGCGCTGCTCAGCAGGGAGATCGATCTCGGCCTGGCCCGCTTCGCCGACACCATCAATATTCACCCACTATTGGCCGAGAGCCTCTATCGCGAGTCGATGATAGTAGTAGTATCGGACGAACATCCCCTACGCGATCGCAAGCGCATCTCCTTGACCGAGCTCGCGGGGGAAGCCTTCGTATTGATGAGTCGCACCAACTCCGCCTCGACCAACCTCATCATCAACTCTTGCCTGATGGAGGGCTTCTACCCCCGGCTCAATCAGGAGGTGGTCGAACCCAACACCCTGATGGCGGTGGTAGCCACCAGTCAGCAGGTGGCGCTGGTACCGGCCAGCTACAGCCGCCAGAAGTGGCCCCATGTGCGTTTTATCCGCCTCCAACAAGCCATTCCCGCCGACCTCTGCGTGCTCTACGCCTCCACCGACGAGGCGCCCCCCGCGGCAACGGCGCTGCGACATGTCATCGACACCATGGATGAGCTTATCAATGAAGGGTAACGCCGGGACGCGATCTAACGATTGCCACCTAAGGCATTTCCCGTAACTGTGCGCGGCGTCAACGCTCACGACCCGTTACGGCACACGCTCTAGTGTAATGGCCCCACCCTAAGCATCTGATAGCCATCACACAGAGACTTGATTCGGCGCCCAGCAATCCCTAGAGGCCGGCGGGCGCCCCTTCTCTGCCTACCGTCACGCGACCCTTCACAATGAGACGCCGTCCTTGCCGGAACATGATGCGCCGCTGAGAAACCGCCGGCGCAAACGCCGATAATCAGGGTTATCTGCGCCGAACCACCGGGATACCTGCATGCGCTTTCTAAGAGGGTTATACCCACGACGATTACGTAATCAAATGATACTCATGGCGATCCTGATGGTCATCGTGCCGACGTTGTCGATTGGCTATATCGTCGAGATCGAGGGGCGCTCCGCGGTGCTGGCCGAAAAAGAGAAAAAGCTGGCCGCCATCGTCCAACTGCTCGACCAGGCGCTGGGCGAACGCCTAGACCATTTCGCGGCGCTGCCGCGCGCTGAACGTATCCGGGCGCTGAATGCCGAGCTCAGCCCCATCACCGAGCGCATCACCCAGGCGTTTCCCGGCATCGGCGCGGGCTACTACAGCAAAACGCTGGATGCGATTATTACCTATGCTCCTTTCGCGCTGTATCAAAGCAACGTCGGCGTGACCATTGCCGCCGACCACCCTGGACGCGAAGTGATGCGCAGTGATACGCCGCTCGTCTTTTCCGGCCGCCAGGTGCGCGGCGATATTCTCAACTCAATGCGCCCCATTCGGCGAGGCGGTGAAGTGACGGGCTATATCTGGGCCAATGAGTTGACGCAGGATATTCACCGCCAAGCCAGGCAAATGGATCTGCGCATCATGGCGGTGCTGGCGGCGGGCCTGCTGTGTAGCCTGCTGCTGATCGTCCTCTTTTCACGGCGTTTCAGCGCCAATATCGACATCATCACCGAGGGGCTCTCGACGCTGACGCATAAAACGTCGGCGCCGCTCCCCGAGCTGCCCGGCGAACTGGGGCAAATCAGCCGCAGTGTCAACGCGCTGGCGCAAACGCTGCGTGAGACCAAGACCCTTAACGATCTGATTATTGAAAACGCCGCCGACGGAGTAATCGCCATCGACAGGCTGGGCGCGGTCACCACCATCAATCCCGCGGCAGAGGCCATTACCGGCTATACGCTGGATGAGCTGGTCGGGCAGCCCTACGCCGCCCTGTTCTCCAATTCTCATTTCGCCAGTCCGGTGCTGGATACCCTGGCGCACGGTACCGCACACCTGGCGCAAGAGGTCAGCTTCCCGGCGCGTCATCGAACCATTGAGCTCAGCGTCACCACCAGCCGCATCCACAACCCCCATGGCGAACTAATGGGAGCACTGGTGATTTTTTCCGACCTGACCGCTCGCAAAGAGGCCCAGCGCCGCCTGGCACAAACCGAAAGGCTTGCCACGCTGGGCGAGTTGATGGCCGGCGTCGCCCATGAGGTGCGCAATCCGCTGACTGCCATCCGCGGCTACGTGCAGATCATCCGCCAACAGACTACCTTGCCTGCACATCAAGAGTACCTGTCCGTGGTACTAAAAGAGATTGACTCTATTAATAAAGTTATTCAGCAGCTGCTCGACTTTTCCCGGCCGCGGCAAAGCCAGTGGCAGCGGGTGTCGCTCAATGCGCTGATCGAAGAGGCGCTGATCCTGGTGCAAACCTCCGGGGTTCAGGCGCGGATCACCTTCCACTGTGAGCTAGATAGGACACTGCCGGCGATCGTGGCCGATCGCGAGCTGATCAAGCAGGTGCTACTGAACATCTTAATCAATGCCGTGCAGGCCATCAGCGCGCGTGGCGAGATTCGCATACGCACCCAACAACGCACTCCCACACAGCAGACGGTGACGATAGAAGACAGCGGCTGCGGTATCGATATCGCGCTACAGAAAAAAATCTTCGATCCCTTCTTCACCACCAAGGCCTCGGGGACCGGCCTGGGGCTGGCGCTGAGCCAGCGCATCATCAACGCCCACTCGGGGGATATTGACGTGGTCAGCACGCCAGGAAGCGGTTCGACCTTTACCCTCACATTACCGCGCAATCCACCGGAGAGCCCAGCAGAATGAAAGCCCGCTACCGTATTCTCATCGTGGATGACGAAGATAACGTGCGTCGCATGCTCACCACCGCGTTGACGCTCCAGGGACATGAAACACTCACCGCCAGCCACGGTGCCGAAGCGCTGCAACGCTTTACTGACACACCGCCGGACGTGGTGCTGATGGATATCCGCATGCCGACCATGAACGGGATCGATGCCCTGAAAATCATGCGCACCCGGCGTCCACGCACCCCCGTCATTCTGATGACCGCCTACGCCGAGGTAGAGACCGCCATCGAGGCGCTGCGCAGCGGCGCATTCGATTATGTGATCAAACCCTTCGATCTGGATGAACTGAACTTATTGATCCAACGCGCGCTGCAGCTGCAAGCGATGAAGCAGGAGATCCGCAGCCTGCATCAGGCCCTGAGCACCAGCTGGCAGTGGGGGCATATCCTGACCAACAGCCCGCACATGATGGAGATTTGCAAAGACACCGCGAAAATTGCCCTTTCGCAAGCCAACGTACTGATCAGCGGAGAGAGTGGAACCGGCAAAGAGCTGATTGCCCGCGCCATTCACTACGGCTCGCGCCGTGCAAACGGCCCGTTTATCAAGATCAACTGCGCCGCCCTGCCGGAGTCGCTGCTGGAAAGCGAGCTGTTCGGCCATGAGAAGGGCGCATTCACCGGCGCACAGGCCCTGCGCCAGGGCCTGTTTGAGCGCGCCCACCGGGGAACCCTGCTGCTGGATGAAATCGGCGAAATGCCACCGCTGTTGCAGGCCAAGCTGCTGCGGATCCTGCAGGAAAGGGAGTTCGAGCGCGTCGGGGGACACCAAACCATTCGGGTAGATATCCGCATCGTGGCCGCCACCAACCGAGATTTGCAGGCAATGGTGCGCGAGGGAAGCTTCCGTAACGATCTCTTTTATCGCCTGAACGTCATTCATCTACAGTTGCCACCACTGCGCGAACGGCGACAGGATATCGCCCTGCTCGCCAACCATTTCTTACAAAAATTCAGCGCAGAGAATCAGCGCGATATGATTGAGATCGATCCTGCCGCCATGTCGCTGCTCAACGCCTGGCCCTGGCCGGGCAATATCCGCGAGCTCTCCAACGTCATTGAGCGCGCGGTGGTGATGAGCACCGGCGCAGTCATTTTTGCCGACGATCTGCCGACCCCGCTGCAGCGACCCGTCAGCGGCGGCAGTACCAACACTCCCCCGCCCGGCGAGCGCAATCTGAAAGAGGAGATCAAGCGCGAGGAGCGGCGCATCATCAGCGAAGTGCTCGAGCAGCAGGAGGGAAACCGCACCCGCACCGCCCTCATGCTAGGCATCAGCCGCCGCGCCCTGATGTACAAACTGCAGGAGTACGGCATCGATCCGGCCGGGAGCTAGGACGTGACCCGTAACCGTGCGCGGCGTCGACGCTCACGACCCGTTACGGGACTCGCCCTAGGCGCCGCCCATAGCGACGGCGCACCGAGCACGACCAGAATCTGCTATGCAGAATTTTGCACAGTGCGCAAAGCGCTGCACAGTACGCCTGCTCACCGCCGCGCGGCGGCATCAAACATAATTCATATTATTCAATAAGATATTCAATAATCCTCTCCTCCGGCCACTCTGGCATTCGGCTTGCTATTCCCTGTTCGTACTCACATTCGTGTAAGCAACAGGGAACAATAATGAAAACCAAACTAATTACCTTACAGAGTGCCGCCACACTGTTTCGCGACGGCATGACCATTATGGTGGGCGGTTTTATGGGCGTAGGCAGTCCACCCCGCCTGATCTCGGCCCTGCTGGAGTCCGGCGTCAGGGACCTGACCCTGATCGCCAACGATACCGCCTTTGTCGATACGGGCATCGGCCCACTGATCGTCAACGGGCGGGTCAGCCGTGTCATCGCCTCCCACATCGGCACCAACCCGGAAACCGGGCGGCGCATGATTGCCGGGGAGATGGCGGTTCAGCTGGTTCCACAGGGCACCCTGATTGAACAGATCCGCTGCGGCGGCGCCGGACTCGGCGGTTTCCTGACCCCCACCGGCGTCGGCACCGTCGTCGCCGAGGGCAAACAAACCCTAGAGCTCGACGGAAAAACCTGGCTGCTGGAGCGCCCGTTGCGCGCCGATCTGGCGCTGATCCGCGCCCATCATGCCGACCCCCTGGGTAACCTGACCTATCAGCTCAGCGCCCGCAACTTTAACCCGCTGATTGCTCTCGCCGCCGACATCACCCTGGCTGAGCCGGACGAACTGGTGGAGACCGGCACGCTGCTGCCCGACCACATCGTTACGCCCGGCGCGGTCATCGACCATATCATCCTACCTCAGGAGAATAAATAATGGATGCGAAACAGCGTATTGCGCGCCGCGTGGCGCGAGAGCTGCACGATGGCGACATCGTCAATCTGGGCATTGGCCTGCCGACAATGGTCGCCAACCATCTGCCGCAGGGCATCCACATCACCCTGCAATCGGAAAACGGATTCCTGGGACTGGGGCCGATCACCACTACCCACCCCGACCTGGTGAACGCCGGGGGACAGCCCTGTGGGATCCTGCCGGGCGCAGCCATGTTCGACAGCGCGCTATCGTTCGCCCTGATCCGCGGCGGCCACGTGGACGCCTGCGTACTGGGCGGACTGCAGGTCGATGAACAGGCCAACCTCGCCAACTGGGTGGTTCCTGGCAAAATGGTGCCGGGCATGGGGGGAGCGATGGATCTGGTCACCGGGGCACGCAGAGTGATCATCGCGATGGAACACTGCGCAAAGGATGGATCGGCCAAAATTCTCCGCCGCTGCACCATGCCCCTCACCGCCCGCCATGCAGTGCATGTGCTGGTTACCGAACTGGCGGTATTCCGCTTTACGGACGGCAAAATGTGGCTGACCGAACTCGCCGCAGAGTGCGATCTGACCACCCTGCGCGCGAAGACCGAGGCCCATTTTGACGTCGCTGCCGATCTGCTGATCATGCGAGGTGACGCATGATTGGCCGCATCTCACGCTTTATGGCCCGCTTCGTCAGCCGCTGGCTGCCCGATCCGCTGATTTTCGCCATGCTGCTAACCCTGCTGACTTTCGGCGTCGCACTGTGGCTGACGCCGCAAACGCCGCTGACCATGGTGCGCTTCTGGGGTGACGGCTTCTGGAACCTGCTGGCGTTCGGCATGCAGATGGCGCTGATCATCGTGACGGGCCATGCGCTGGCGAGCTCCGCCCCGGTGAAAAGCCTGCTGCGCACCGCCGCGTCGGCCGCCAAGACTCCCGCCCAGGGCGTGATGCTGGTGACCTTTTTTGGCTCCGTCGCCTGCGTCATCAACTGGGGATTTGGGCTGGTGGTGGGAGCGATGTTTGCCCGCGAGGTCGCCCGGCGCGTGCCGGGTTCCGACTACCCACTGCTGATCGCCTGCGCCTACATCGGCTTCCTGACCTGGGGCGGCGGGTTTTCCGGCTCAATGCCCCTGCTGGCGGCCACGCCGGGTAACCCGGTGGAGCATATCGCCGGGTTAATCCCGGTCAGCGATACCCTCTTCACCGGCTTTAACCTATTTATCACCCTCGCCCTGATCGTGGTGATGCCCTTTATTACCCGCCTGATGACCCCCAGGCCGTCGGAGGTCGTCAGCATCGATCCGGCCCTGCTGCAGGAGGAGGCCGATTTCCAAAAAAGATTACCGGCCGATGCTCCCCCGTCGGAGAAGCTGGAAGAGAGCCGGACGCTGGCACTGATCATCGGCGCGCTGGGCATCGCCTATCTGGGGATCTACTTCGTCGAAAAGGGCTTCAACATCACCATCAACACCGTCAACATGATGTTTATGATCGCCGGTCTGCTGCTGCACAAAACGCCGATGGCCTATATGCGCGCCATCAGCGCCGCCGCGCGTAGCACCGCCGGCATTCTGATTCAGTTCCCGTTCTATGCCGGGATCCAGCTGATGATGGAGCACTCCGGCCTCGGTGGCCTGATCACCGAGTTCTTCATCAACGTGGCCAATAAGGACACCTTCCCGCTGATGACCTTCTTCAGCTCTGCGCTGATCAACTTTGCCGTACCGTCCGGCGGCGGCCACTGGGTCATTCAGGGGCCGTTCGTCCTACCCGCCGCGCAAACCCTGGGGGCCGATCTCGGTAAATCGGTGATGGCCATCGCCTACGGTGAGCAGTGGATGAACATGGCGCAGCCCTTCTGGGCGCTCCCCGCCCTGGCCATCGCCGGGCTCGGGGTCCGCGACATCATGGGCTACTGCATCACCGCCCTGCTGTTCTCCGGGATCATTTTTGTCATCGGTCTGACCCTGTTCTGACCGCGCCCTCTCCCCTTTTTGAAGGAAAAGAAGATGAAAAATTGTGTCATCGTCAGCGCGGTACGTACCGCCATTGGCAGCTTCAACGGTGCCTTGTCAGCCATGGGCGCCGTCGATCTGGGCGCCACGGTCATCAGGGCCGCCCTGGAACGTGCCCGCCTCGACCCGCAGCGGGTGGATGAGGTGATCATGGGCAACGTGCTACAGGCCGGTCTGGGGCAAAACCCGGCGCGTCAGGCGCTGCTACGGGCTGGCCTCAGCGAGGCGGTCTGCGGTTTTACCGTCAACAAAGTCTGCGGATCGGGGCTTAAAAGCGTGGCGCTGGCCGCCCAGGCCATTCAGGCGGGCCAGGCGCAGGCGCTGGTCGCCGGCGGCATGGAAAACATGAGTCAGGCGCCGTACCTGCTGAGTGCAAAGGCGCGCTGGGGCTACCGCCTCGGCGACGGCACGCTGACCGACGTCATCCTGCAGGATGGTCTGCTGTGCGCCACCCACGGCTACCCGATGGGGATCACCGCCGAAAACATCGCCCGCGAATACGGCATCAGCCGTGAGATGCAGGACGCGCTGGCCCTGCACTCCCAACAAAAGGCGGCCAGCGCCCTCCAACGCGGCGCGTTTCAGGCCGAGATCGTCCCGGTCAGCGTGACATCGCGTAAAAAAACCACCCTCTTTGAGCGCGACGAATTCCCCAAAACCGACTCCACGGCAGAAGGGCTTTCCACCCTGCGCCCGGCGTTCGATAAGGCTGGCAGCGTCACCGCCGGCAACGCTTCGGGGATCAACGACGGCGCGGCGGCGCTGGTGGTGATGGAGGAAAGCGCCGCCCGGACGGCGGGACTGACGCCGCTGGCGCGGATTAAGGGCTATGCCAGCGCCGGCGTCGCACCGGCGCTGATGGGGATGGGACCGGTCCCCGCCACCCAGAAGGCATTGCGCCAGTGTGGGCTGCAGATGGCCGACATCGATCTGATTGAGGCCAACGAAGCCTTTGCCGCGCAGTTCCTGGCCGTCGGCAAGACGCTGGGGCTGGATGCCGAGAGGGTGAACGTCAACGGCGGCGCCATCGCGCTGGGTCACCCCATCGGCGCCAGCGGCGCCCGGATCCTGGTCACCCTGCTGCACGCGCTCTCCGCCCGGGATAAAACCCTGGGGCTGGCGACGCTGTGCATCGGCGGCGGCCAAGGGATCGCCCTGATCGTGGAGAGGATCAACTAAAACCAAACCGGGCGCGCGTCGACGCGCCCATAGGCCTGCCCGACCTCCCCGCCCCGTGTCCAGGCAGCCGGCACACTTTTGCCTAGGCGCCCACCCCGCGCGGGCACGGTCCAGTCCGCCATCGCCGCAGCCGGTGATCGCCGTCCTGGATACCAAGTGGAAACTGCTTGACCCCATCTTGGCCAATGGCTCTGATCAATATGCGCTACAACAGAGCGATTTCTATCAGATGTTTGCCTATGGTCATCATTATTTTGATCAGCAGATTACTGTGCGGGAGATGTTCCTGGTGTACCCGGCACATGCCAATTTTAGCGCCCCGATCGCGCAGCACTTTGCGTTCCCTACGCCAGGTAAACAGCCTTTACGTTTATGGATGGTCCCTTTTGTCATCGATAAGGTTAATCCTCGCCTGGCGTTACCGGAGGCGAGCCGGTTGTATCAAGCTTGCACCAAGTCGTATGGATTTGAGGGATAAGAGTTTCTCTCCCGCCTCGTTGATGCGAGGGGAGAGGCCGCCCTGAGGGTGTGGACAACCGTACCCGCCCTGGCGTCTTTCCCTGTGCCGAACCGCACGACACCACGACACCACGACACCACGACACCACGACACCACGACACCACGACACCACGACACCACGACCAGATTGTTTATATTAAATTAAAAACAAATCAATAAGTTAAAATGAAACCCACCCTCAGCTATCTATAAATACAGCATAAACGACTCTTTTAAGATGGCCTTTTCCGATAACCAACGTTACTGTTTCCCTGTCTGCGCGAAGTAAAGGATTAACATGTATCACGACATCAGCCATCTGCTCTCTCGCCTTATTCACGGCCCCACGCCACTGCACCAGATCTATTTTGCCAACACCAACGGAGCGACGCCGGAGTTGGCTTACCGGGTCAATTTCCCACGGTTGGAGATCGTGTTGGAGGGCGAATTTTTTGATCGCAGCCTCGTCGAGGCTGACGCGCCGCTGGCCGCGGGCGATGTCCTGTATATTCCCTCGGGGAATTGGAACTTCCCGCAATGGCAAACGCCAGTCACGACGCTCAGTATCTTATTCGGCAAGCAGCAGCTCGGTTTCAGCGTTGTGCACTGGGATGGCCATCGGCATCAAAATATGACGAAACAGCATGTCGCCCGACGTGGGCCGCGCATCGGTTCGTTCCTGCTACATACGCTTAATGAGATGCAGATGCAGCCTCAGGAGCAACAAACCGCCAGGCTCATTGTCGCCAGCCTGTTGAGCCATTGCCGTGATCTGCTAGGCAGCCAGATCCAGACGGCATCGCGTAGTCAGGCGCTATTTGAGGCTATTCGCGACTATATCGACGAAAATTACCCCTTGCCGCTCACCCGAGAGTCGGTCGCACAGGTATTTTATGTTTCACCTAACTATCTATCTCACTTGTTTCAGAAAGTAGGATCCATCGGCTTCAACGAATACCTGAACGCCACGCGCCTAGAGCATGCCAAGGCGCTGCTGAAGGGATATGACCTGAAGGTGAAGGAGGTCGCGCACACCTGCGGCTTTGTTGACAGCAACTACTTCTGCCGCCTGTTTCGCAAAAATACCGAGCGGTCACCGTCAGAGTACCGTCGCCAGTATCACAGCCAACTGACAGAAAAAGCGGTCACTCCAGAATAAGGTGGGTCTGGTGCGGCGCCGCAAGGAGTTTACGCACGGCGCCCATCACCCGCTGAGGTTCCCGCAGAAAAGCGCTGATACCTGATCGGACATAGCCGCAGTGGGTGAAACGATCCGCCCCCACCAGCTCAATATCGGTGAGTAGTATCACCCCATCTGCGCGGCTGATCTCCTCTGGTGTTAACGGATTCTCGATGCCGAGTGCGCCCTGAGTCTCAATCTTAACGCTCCACTTCTCCTGCTGACACAGCTTCTCCAACCGCTCCGCGGCCATATAAGTATGTGCGACGCCACTCACGCAAGCGGTCACCGCCACCAGATGTCGTACCGGTGCGATCGCCATGTTAACCTCCTAGGGTTACCTGAAAACCCGCGCGCTCCGCCATTTCACGCGCCTGCGCCAGCACTGAGGCCGATGGCTCAGGGACCGCCGCCATCGCCCACTCCCGCCCCAGCAAGCGATATTTTGCTTCGCCATACCGATGAAACGGTAATAGATGTACCTGTTGGATGCCGAGTGATGTCAGCAGCGTCAACGCTTGTCTCATGTTCTCTGTCGTGAGCGTATAGCCCGGAATTAACGGCAAACGTGGGATGACGTTGATGCCTTCCCGGACTAGCACGCGCAAATTTTCCAGCACCCGCGGCTGGTTCATATTAACCACCTCGCGCGCCTGAGACGCATTCATTATTTTGAGATCAAACAACACCTCATCGCACGCTTGTGCCAGCGGTAACAGGCGGCTGATCGGGGCGTCTCCGGCGGTTTCGACGGCGCAATGGATGCCGAGTCGCTGCAAGCGCCGTAAAAACTGGCCGGCGAACGCGGCCTGCATCAACACCTCGCCACCGGAGAGGGTGACGCCGCCGCCGGAGACACGAAAGAAGATATCATCTTTCAGCACCTCGCGTTCCAGCTCATCCAGCGTGATATCACGTCCGATCTGCGTAAACGCCCCGGAGGGGCACGCATCGACATCACGCAGGCACGGCGTACAGTGCAGGCATTGACTCTCCCGCCGCACCGTCTCACGACGCGGAGAGATCGACTCAGGATTCGCGCACCATGGGCACGAGTGCGGACAGCCCTTAAAAAAGACGACCGTACGGATACCTTGCCCATCATTCAGCGAGTAACGCTGAATGTTGAAGATGCGCGCGACCTCATCGCTACACGGCGCGCTAACCTCACAGCTGATGCGCGGTGCGACGAATGATGTCATCCTGAATCTCCTTCGACAGCTCGACAAAGAAGGCGCTGTACCCCGCCACGCGCACCACCAGTCCGGCGAAATCGTGTGGACGCCGCTGCGCCTCGCGCAAGGTCTCGGCATTCACCACATTAAACTGGATGTGCTGTAGCTTAAGTTGAGTAAAGGCGCGCAGGAAGTCCGCCAGCTTGCGCAATCCCCCCTCCCCTTCGAGCGTCGCCGGGGTAAACTTCACGTTTAGCAAGGTGCCGTTTGACAGGAGTGTGTTGTCCAGCTTGCTTACCGATTTCAGCACCGCCGTTGGCCCCTCTCTATCCTGACCGAGCATCGGCGACAGACCGCCGTCCGCCAGCTGCTCGCCGGCCAAACGACCATCCGGTGTGGCCCCTACCACGGATCCCAGCGGCACGTGTGCGGACACGGTGTATGAACCTGGGGTGAATGACCCACCACGCGGATTCTGGTATTTCTCCACCTCTTTACAGTAATGGCGCAGCAGTTCGGCGCTGATGTTATCCACGCTATCAATATCGTTGCCATACTTTTCGAAACGATTGATCAACCTGGCGCGCACCTTTTGCCCTTCCGGCGTGGCAAAGTTACCCTTTAATACCGACAACAGTTCGTCAAAACTTAGGCGCTGTTGTTCAAAGACCATCCCGTTTAAGGCGTGCAGGGAGTCGCACAAGTTAGCGATGCCAATCCCCTGTACACCAGAGAAGTTATAGCGTGCCCCGCCGTCGGTAATGTCACGACCTTTATCCAAGCAATCGCTGATAAACGAAGAGAGTAACGGCACCGGGGCCCAGTCGCGATGGCCGATATCGCAGATATTGCTGCCCTCCACCATCAGCCTGATGAAATGGCTAATTTTGGCGCGAATATGTGCCAGCAGGCCCGCGTAGGTCAATGCATGATTGCCTTCGTTCTCATACAGGCTAATTTCCATCACTTTTAGCAAGTTGAACATAGCGATATCGTGCAAACCATACGTTCGACCCGGAATCGACAGCTCCACGCAACCGACCACGGCGTAATCCCGCGCATCCTCCAGCGACACGCCGCGGTTCAGAAAGGCGGGCACCACGACCTCATCATTAAAGATTTGTGGAATACCCGTACCGAGGCGAATGGTCTCCGCCGTTTTCATCAAGAAAGGAGTATCAATCAGCGTGTTGATACGCACACCCAGATTCGGCTGCGGCAGTTGTACGTGCTGATACGCGTCAAGGCAGAGGAACGAAAGCGCATTGACCGCGCTACGCCCGTTCGCCGTCAACCCACCCAACAGTGCGGTATATCCTGTTGGGAAACCCGCGAAATAACGCGCGCTGCTGGTGGAGCGCAATAGAACGATGTCATTGCATTTCACCCACAGCGATTCCAGGATCTCTTGTAAGAATGCCGGGGGCTCCCCCTGAGCCAGTGAGGCCTGGTAGAACGGCAACATATACTGATCGAAACGCCCCAGCGAGAGCGAGCTGGCGTTCGATTCGTACTGCAAAATGATGTTCATGTACCAGAACAACTGACAGGCCTGCCAAAAGGTCTGTGGCTTGTGCTGCATCGTGTGGCGGGAGTTGGCGGCGATGGCGAGCAACTCCTGACGACGCGAGGCATCCGTGCAGTTTTCCGCCATCGCCTCGGCGAGCACGGCGTAACGCAGAATGTGACGCTGCGAGGCCTCAAGCAGCAACAGCGCGGCCTGATAAAAGGGGTTATCCGGCTGCTGCTGGCAGTATTGCCGCATCTGCGCTACCAGCGCCCCCAGCCCCTGATTCACGAGGCGGGGATAATCAATGATGATATGCCCCTGCCCTTTATCTGTCTGGTTAATACTAAAAATCTGGGTGCTGATCGCGGCCTTCACCTCATCGGTCATCTGCCCGTTGATGAAGTCCTTCATCGAGCGCTTTTCCCAGTACGGGAACAACACCTCGCGATAGAGGCGCTTATCGGCGTCACTGATGGCAAAACGATCCTGCGGACGCGTCGGGAACTGATCCAACTCGCTCAGCAGCCAGTAGGGATCCATCTCCGGCGACATAATGCCCGCCCGTGGCTTAACGGTGCGATTGCCGGCGATCAGCTCATCATCGCGAATCGAAATCTCAACCTGATCGAGGATATAGGCGGTCGCTTTCGCCCGACGCAAAATGGCGGGCTCGCCCTCTGTCTGCCGATGGCTCGCGGTATACAAGCACGCGCGCTCAAGTGAGATTTCACGCGGGTTTTGAAATAGCGCATTTTTTAAACGTTGGATGCGATTACTCATGAGGAATCCCTGGTGGGCCGACTGATTGCCGGATGGCGCCATGAATGTCTTATCGAGCCTACACGCTTCCGCCTCATAGACTCGCTAAGCTGACGCCATCGAATATGTTAACGTTAAGCCGTTTGCGACAGATGCGCGCCGATCTTGTTCATAATCGCGTCGGCACGTTTGACCGCATCGCTGATATTGACGCGAACGACCGTTTTACCGGTAAAACGCTCCTCAAATTTGATGCCGATATCCTTAGTTAAAATCACTATATCAGCCTCCGCCACATCGCGCGCGGTCAGTTCGTTTTCCAGGCCAATCGAGCCCTGCGTCTCCACTTTAACCTCCCAGCCTTTGGCTTTGGCCGCGCTTTCCAACGCCTCGGCCGCCATATAGGTGTGCGCCACCCCCGAAGGACATGCGGTCACTGCAATAATCTTAGTCATGGCTCATTCCTCATTTAATTAATTTCAAAATCTAAATCCAGATCATCTTCTTTCTCATTAATCTGAGGCTCTTTTTTACGCGCCAGACTTTTCAGCACGTTAACACAGAGCGCCGTCACCACCGCGCCAATGGCGACCGCTGCGACATACCCCAGCTTGCCTTCCACTACCGGGAGCACGATTAAGCCCCCCCAACCGGCATAACACTGCGCCCCCACCAGGGCGGCCGTTACCGCACCGCAGGCGGAACCGAGCATGATGGAAGGGATCACCCGCAACGGATCGGCGGCGGCAAACGGGATCGCACCCTCGGTGACGCCCACACACCCCATCACCAGCGCGGCTTTACCGGCCTCACGCTCCTCTGAGGAAAAGTTCTTACGGCCAATCAGCGTCGCTAGCCCTAATCCCAGTGGCGGAACACAGATGCCCACGGCGGCAATGGCCACGACGGTATAAATGCCTTGCGACACACAAATCAGCATGAAGGCATAAGCGACCTTATTAACCGGCCCCCCCATATCGAAGGCCAGCATCAGTCCTAAAATGATGGCCAGTACCACAATGCTGCCCTGCTGCATCCCCTGCAGCCAGGCGGTTAGGCTGGTGGTCAACGCGCCCACGGGTTCACCCAGCCCCCACATCATGATGCCGGCGGTAATAAATGTTCCCACGATAGGAATGACGAAGATAGGCATCACCGAGCGCAACACCTTATGCACCGGGATCTTCTTCAGATAGTGCACCACAATGCCACCGATCATCCCGGCGATCAGCGCGCCAAAGAATCCGGCGCCAAAGCTGTTGCCGACCCATGCACCGATCGCACACGGTGCCAGCGCAGATCGCTCGGCAATGGAGTAACCGATATAGGCCGCGAGAAAAGGAACCATCAACGTCAGTCCCGCGACACCGATATCAAAAAGCCTCTTGAGATTAGGATCCGTTGCCGCATCGGGTACCGCGCCCTTGCCATACAGCATCACGGAGATCGCCAGCAAAATTCCGCCAGCCACCACGAAGGGGATCATATGCGAAACACCGGTCATCAGGTGCTGACGGGTGTTTCTCAGGATCTGCATCAACTCTTTCATAAGTCGCTCCTGGGCTGGTTAAAGCCAACATCAATGATGGGGGGTTGCGGCAAATAATAGGCAATCCACCACGACGCAGACAGTGGACAAAAAGGCCATTTACTGGATTTTTGTAATATCAATAAGAAAATGAGACCCGTCTCATAACTTAGCAATTATCGGAAATTAATGGCTGCAGATTAACTTGTGAGGGGTATCTCACTTTGATGGTTATATTACATTTGTCCAGTGTTTGGCAGATTTGTCACATGGCACACCCCGGCCATCCCCTTTTATTCTGTAACGAGAGAACCGTTATGGGAGAGAGGCGATGGCTTTAATTGTGGAATTTACTTGTGAGCTACCCAATGGGGTACATGCGCGGCCAGCAAGCTTGGTTGAGACACTGTGTAATACCTTCCACTCGCACATGGAGTGGCATAACCTGCGTACCGATCGTAAAGGGAACGCTAAAAGCGCACTCGCCCTCATTGGCACCGACACCCTGTGCGGCGATAGCTGCCGGTTATCCATCTCTGGCGCCGACGAGCAGGCGGCCCACCAGCGCCTCAGTCAGTGGCTACGCGATGAGTTTCCGCGCTGTGATACCCCGTTGGCTGAAGTCAAAAATAGCGAACTGGCGCCGCTTCCTGTCTCATTGACGAATCTCAACCCACAATTTTTTCGCGCGTGTAGCGTCTGTTCGGGTAGTGCAAGTGGTGTTCTGACACGGCTCGCCGCGCTGGATCTCAACGCGCTGGGTCCCCTTCCAACGGCCAAGGATGTCGACAGCGAACAGTCCGCACTGGATAACGGCTTGACGCTGTTAATGAAGAGTATCGAATTCCGTTTACTCGACAGCGACGGCTCCGCCCGTACCATTCTGGAGGCTCATCGTTCGCTGGTGGGAGACACCTCCCTCCGTCAGCACTTGATGGCCGGCGTTTCACACGGGTTAAGCTGCGCCCAGGCGATCGTCGAGAGCGCCCGCCACTTCGGCGACACATTCGCCCGCTCCCCTAGCCAGTATCTACAGGAGCGCGCGCTGGATGTCCGTGATATCGCTTGCCAGCTCCTACAACAAATTTATGGCGCACAGCGTTTCCCGGCACCGGGTCAACTCACGCAACCCGCGATCTGTATGGCGGATGAGCTCACGCCCAGCCAGTTCCTTGAGCTCGACAAAACCCTCCTCAAGGGCCTGTTGTTAAAAAGCGGCGGCACCACTTCACACACGGTCATTCTTGCCCGCTCCTTCAATATTCCGACGCTGGTTGGGGTGGAGACGGAACAGTTAGCGGCGTGGCTGCATCAGACGGTTTACCTCGACGGCAACGCGGGCGCGATTATCGTCGCGCCCGATGAATCGGTCAGCCGCTACTATCAGCAGGAGGCTCGACTCCACGCTGCGCTGCGCGAACAGCAACGCATCTGGTTGACGCGGGAGGCTCGCTCGGCGGACGGTATTCGCCTGGAGATTGCCGCCAATATTGCCCACCCCGTAGAGGCAGCGGCGGCGTTTGCTAACGGTGCCGAGGCCGTGGGTCTGTTCCGCACAGAAATGCTCTATATGGACCGCGCCTGCGCCCCCGATGAGAGCGAGTTGTACCACCTCTTTTGTCAGGCGTTGGCGTCCGCGCAGGGGCGTAGCATCATTATTCGCACCATGGATATTGGGGGCGATAAACCCGTTGATTACCTGAACATTCCTGCCGAAGCGAACCCATTTCTCGGCTACCGTGCTGTGCGTATCTATGAGGAGTACGCCGCATTATTCACCACGCAGTTGCGCGCCATCCTCCGCGCCTCTGCCCATGGTAGCCTGAAGATCATGATCCCGATGATCTCCTCTATGGAGGAAATCTTGTGGGTGAAAGAGCGGCTGGCAGAGGCTAAACAGCAGCTACGGCATGAACATGTTCCGTTTGATGAACGAATCCCGCTCGGCATCATGCTGGAGGTTCCCTCGGTGATGTTCATCATCGATCAATGCTGCGAAGAAATTGATTTCTTTAGTATCGGCAGTAATGATCTGACGCAGTATCTGCTGGCGGTCGATCGCGACAACGCCAAGGTCACCCGGCACTATAACAGTCTGAATCCGGCTTTCCTGCGCGCGCTGGATTTCGCCGTGCAGGCGGTGCATCGCCAGGGTAAGTGGATCGGCCTATGCGGCGAGCTCGGCGCAAAAGGGTCGGTCCTGCCGTTACTGCTCGGACTGGGGCTGGACGAGATCAGCATGAGCGCCCCCTCAATCCCCAACGCTAAAGCACGGATGGCGCGACTCGATAGCCGCGCCTGCCGCCACCTGCTGGATCAGGCGATGGCCTGCCGCACCGCACTCGAGGTCGAGCATCTCTTGGCTCAGTTCCGCATGGCCCAGCAGGACGCGCCGCTGGTCACCGCCCAATGCATCACGCTGGATAGCGACTGGCGCAGCAAAGAGGAGGTGATAAAAGGGATGACGGACAATCTCCTACTGGCCAACCGCTGCCGCTATCCACGCAAGCTAGAGGCCGACCTGTGGGCGCGCGAAGCCGTCTTCTCCACCGGGCTAGGCTTCGGCTTCGCGATCCCACACAGTAAATCCGAACATATTGAACAATCGACCATCAGTGTAGCGCGCCTAGCGGCACCAGTACGCTGGGGGGAGGACGAGGCGCAGTTCATCATCATGTTAACGCTCAACAAACACGCCGCAGGCGACCAACACATGCGTATTTTCTCGCGTCTCGCCCGCCGCATTATGCACCAAGAATTCCGCAACGCCCTGGTTAACGCCGCCTCCGCCGACGCCATCGCCACGCTGCTGCAACATGAACTGGAACTATAAAGGAAAGAGTATGGAACTGTATCTGGATACCGCCAACGTGGCGGAGGTCGAACGTCTATCACGTATCTTCCCGATTACGGGCGTCACCACAAATCCGAGCATCATAGCCGCCGGCAAGGTGTCCATCTGGGAGGTATTGCCAAGGTTACAACAAGCCATCGGTGATGAGGGGACGCTGTTCGCCCAAACCATGAGCCGCGATAGCGCGGGGATGGTGGAAGAAGCCAAGCGGCTGCACAACGCCATGCCGGGGATCGTGGTCAAGATCCCCGTGACCTCGGCGGGCTTAGCGGCAATCAAACTGCTAAAAAAAGAGGGGATCACCACACTGGGGACTGCGGTGTACAGTGCCTCGCAAGGACTGCTCGCGGCGCTGGCTGGGGCGAAATATGTCGCACCCTATGTGAACCGCATCGACGCGCAAGGCGGTGACGGTATTCGTACTGTGCAAGAGTTACAACGCTTACTGGAGCAGCACGCGCCAACCTGCAAGGTGCTCGCGGCCAGTTTTAAGACCCCACGTCAAGCGCTCGATTGCTTACTCGCCGGATGCCAAGCGATCACCTTACCTTTAGATGTCGCGCAACAAATGCTCGATACTCCGGCGGTAGTCGCGGCAACAGAGAAGTTTGAACAGGACTGGGAGAATGCCTTTGGCAGCCTGAGTCTTTAAGACGGCGCACGCGAGGGATCGCCTGATCCAATCCGCCGTTCAGGACATCCAAGATATGGCTGTCATCACGCTGCGCGCGCTTTAGGGAATATCCCCCCTGCACAAACATCAGATCCGGCCGGATGAAATGTCATCCGGCTGGAGAGGCGGGCAAAAGATCTAGGGCGATCGGTGACGGCGCGCCAGCGCGAGCCGATACCCGCCTCCGACTAGCGGAAGGGAAGCGGTATTTCCCCCGCATATTAGCCCTGCTGCCACCGATATATCCGTAATGGCTTCAACCACCGTAAATAGAAAAACTAATGGTAACTAAGCTGATATTACTCGCTAAGGAGGAGCTAATACTACGGGCGGATCACAGCCTCTCTCATCGGGTGATGCAATAATCTCTTCTATTATGGTGCGATTTCACGTAACCTATCTGGCTGGACTTCTCCCAGCGAGAAGTTCGCAGAGATAACCATGAAGCGCCAATATACGCTATTCACATTCCTCTCTCGTCGTAAGCGCCGGGCTAAAACACTCAAAATCAAAACCCTTATCAACCGTGAGCGGGAAAGCTGGGGCGGTCTCTTCTATGATGAATGCGATCGGACAATAGCTGTTGCCAGCGGGGGCTGGGTCTGGAGTGATATTGTTTTTCTCGGTCATGACTCGGCAGTCTTCTGGAATGCGGAGATCATCACCACTAATTTCGCTTTTAGCGATGCCGTAGAAGAAGCGGCATTCAATGAAGCCATGCTGCGACTAGAGGCCGCTGGCGAGCAGAGAGTCGAACCTTTTGATTACAGCCACAGCACAATCATCGGCCATATATTGACGCCTCGCGCAGAGCAAACCTATTCGATATTTAACGGATTAACCTTCAATGATTTTATCGCGAAACGAGCGCAGGGGATTGCTCGGGATGCGCCTCCAGCAGTTTACTGTGGCTACTGCATATTACCGGGTTTTACTTTCGGAATTGGCTTGGGGATGATCGTTGAGGCCGATCTTTTAAGTCAGACGCTAATTGAAGCAACGATTCAGGATTTTCTTGCTCACGGCGAGCGAAACGGGGTCTCTGAGGTGCCTTCCCCCGTTCCGCTATACGGATAAGATTAGCGGTGATCGACTTAACGCTAAAAACTGAACATCTACGGGAACGAAGCTTGAACAACAAAACTGCAATCCTCATAGCCGCGCGGTTAATGACCGCGCTCAATATGAGGAAACACCATGGCTCGAACTCGCGCAGAAAGACGCCACCATATGCGTCGAATGAAACAAAGACGACGACACGACAATACGGTTGGCGACGGTTGTCCAAAACATCTGGGGCGTCATTATAAAACCCCGTGTCGCTGTTCCTGCTGGATGTGTGGACACCAACGTTACTGGTATGGACCAGGCATGCAGGAGCGCCGCGCACGCGCAAAAAATACCTAAGGAGGGCCTATGAGGTAACTATCTATAAATAGGAGCCTAGCATGTCTGTTTTTAACACACGCAGAGATCGTGACCGGAACGGTCGACCGAAACCACATTACCACGTTGGTTATCCTGGATTCGACGGCAAGATGATGCACTATCGCGATCGCCTCTCTGGACTCTGGCCGGCCTGGAACACCTGTCATTGCCCGTCCGACTGGACACGTCTGTTTATGACCCGACCACGCCGGGCACAAGAGTTCCTCGCTATCAAACGGATAATGAAAGGAAGCGATCCCGACGGGATCCTCTTCCCTCATAGCACCAAGCCGTATTTCTATTATTACTAAACCCCGCCCCCTTTCCGGGGGCTTTATTCACGGAGTCAGCGACCGCGGATCGGCTATCAGTCCAGAATTATTTTGATGCGTGAATGGTCTGGTTCTTGTCCCCATCCCTTAAGCTCAGCTAAAAGCACGCTATATGTCATCCATCAGTCTTCTGGTCATAAGTACACGCGGGACGGGTTCAACCGTCGTTGGCGCCAAGCAAAGAAAACAGCCAAAGAGCGATACCCCGAGTTGGACGTTAACTTCACCTTTCACGATCTGAACGCTAAGGGGATCGCTGACCTGAAAGGGAACATCGACGAGAAGCAGGCTATTTCTGGTCATAAGAACGTAGAGCAAACAGCTCGTTATAACCGAAAGATCCCTATCGTTCCGACGGTAGATGGGCAGTGATAGCCGGAGGAATATTATGAAAACATATTATGAAAGGTGATCTATAGACACAAAAAAACCACCTTGCGGTGGTTTAGATGCAATGCTTACGCATTGATTTTTATATTATTTGTCATGGTACCCGGAGCGGGACTTGAACCCGCACAGCGCGAACGCCGAGGGATTTTAAATCCCTTGTGTCTACCGATTCCACCATCCGGGCGGCGACAAATAAAATGGAGGCGCGTTCCGGAGTCGAACCGGACTAGACGGATTTGCAATCCGCTACATAACCGCTTTGTTAACGCGCCAAACCGGATGACCCTGCCCTATCGGCACAGCCATAAAATTTGGAGCGGGAAACGAGACTCGAACTCGCGACCCCAACCTTGGCAAGGTTGTGCTCTACCAACTGAGCTATTCCCGCATAATCAACTTATTTAGTTGTATCTTCTGGCTTTTCATTATTGCCGTCCGATGCGATGCATTCTACTTATCTGACTGACGACGTCAACTCTCTTTTTCGCATCGGACGTGCGTTTGCCGCTTTTTAACGCAGCGGCCTCAAGAATCCAACAGATCGCCGCGTGCAGCGCTCAGGTATTGGAACATCGACCAGAAGGTCAATACCGCGGCGATATACAGCGCCACAATCCCGGCGATAATAATAGAGATGTCCGGGCGCCATAATAGCCCGACCAGTGCCAGCATCTGAGCCGTCGTCTTCACCTTACCGATCCAGGAGACGGCCACACTGCTGCGTTTGCCGATCTCCGCCATCCACTCACGCAGTGCGGAGATGATGATCTCGCGGGCGATCATGGTGGCCGCCGGTAGCGTCACCCACCAGACGTGATAATACTCGGTCACCAGCACCAGCGCCGTCGCCACCATCACCTTGTCGGCCACCGGGTCGAGAAAGGCGCCGAAGCGCGTGGTCTGCTTCCAGCGCCGAGCGAGGAAGCCATCGAACCAGTCGGTCACCGCCGCCACCACGAAAATCAGCGCACAGGCGAAGGGGGCCCAGGTGAACGGAAGATAGAAGGCCAGGACAAAAAACGGGATCAGGATGACGCGAAACAGCGTCAATAGCGTAGGGATATTTAATCGCATAGTACGGTGACTATCTTCCTTTCGTGGATATTGCGTTTATGTTGCTACAACGCCCTTATTGTTTCAACGCATAGTGGATCTTTTCCGCTAATGCGGCTGAAATACCGGGCACTTTTGCGATCTCATCGACACTGGCGTCGCGCAGCGATTGCATTCCCCCCATATACTTGAGCAATTGTTGGCGCCGTTTCGGGCCGATGCCTTCGATGGACTCCAACGCGCTGGTGTTACGCACCTTGGCACGCTTCTTACGGTGGCCGCTGATGGCGTGGTTGTGCGACTCGTCGCGAATGTGCTGGATCAGGTGCAGCGCCGGCGAGTCGGGCGCCAGGGAGAAGCCCTCGCCATGGGGGACGAAGAACAGTGTCTCCAGCCCCGCCTTACGATCGCTTCCCTTGGCGATGCCCAGCAATAGCGGGCGCGTCTTATCCCAGGGGACATCCAGCTCGGCGAAGACCTCTTTCGCTTGCGCCAGCTGCCCCTTGCCGCCGTCAATAAAAATGACGTCGGGGATCTTCTCATCGTTCAGCGCCTTGCCATAGCGACGGCGTAGCACCTGGCGCATGGCGGCGTAGTCATCCCCAGGCGTAATGCCGCTAATATTATAGCGCCGATATTCGCTACGCAGCGGCCCGTTGCGATCGAAGACCACGCAGGAGGCCACCGTCTCCTCGCCCAAGGTGTGGCTGATGTCGAAACACTCCATGCGTTGAATGTCGGCACGCTGGAGTACCTGCTCCAACTGAACCAGGCGTTGCAGGATCGTCGACTGTTGAGAGAGCTTGCTGCTCAGCGCCGTGGCAGCGTTGGTGCGCGCCAGCTTCAGGTAACGCGCCCGATCGCCACGAGGCTGCGACTGAATGTGGATGCGGCGCCCGGCCAGTTCGCTGATCGACTCCGCCAACAGTTGCCGCTCCGGCAGCGCGAAGTCGATCAGGATCTCCCCCGGCAGGGTACGCGTCTGGCTGCCCTGCAAATAAAACTGGCCGATAAAGGTCTGCACCACCTCGGCGAGCTCCGTCCCGGCGGGGACGCGCGGAAAGTAACTGCGACTGCCCAGCACCTGCCCCTGACGGATAAATAGCACATGGACGCAGGCCATCCCGGCCTCGAAGGCTACCCCCACCACGTCGATATCATCGTGATCGCCGGAGATGAACTGGCGCTCGGTCACACGACGCACCGCCTGGATCTGGTCGCGCAAGCGCGCGGCCTCTTCAAAACGCAGTGCGCGGCTGGCCTCCTCCATGCGGGCGACCAACGCATCCACCACCTGGCTGTCTTTGCCCGACAGGAATAGGCGTACGTAGTCGACCTGGCGCGCGTACTCCGCGTCGCTCACCAGACCGGCGACACAGGGGCCCAGGCAACGCTGGATCTGGTATTGCAGGCAGGGACGCGAGCGATTGCGGTAGACGCTATCCTCACACTGGCGAATGGGAAACAGCTTTTGCAGCAGGGCCAAGGTCTCGCGTACCGCGCTGGCGTTGGGGAATGGGCCGAAATAGTCACCGCGGGCGCGCTTGGCGCCCCGATGCACCGTCAGGCGTGGATGACGCTCGGCGCTGAGGTAGATCAGGGGGTAAGACTTATCATCGCGTAACAAGACGTTATAGCGCGGCTGGTAACGCTTGATGTAATTGTGCTCCAGCAGCAGCGCCTCGGTCTCCGTGTGGGTCACGGTGACATCGATGTGGGCAATCTGGCGGACCAAGGCCTCGGTCTTGCGGCTGGCGAGCTGACGGCGAAAATAGCTGGAGAGACGTTTCTTGAGATCTTTAGCCTTGCCGACGTAAATGACCTCGCCGCCGGCCTCGTACATCCGGTATACCCCCGGTTGGCTGGTCACCGTCTTGAGGAAGGCGACCGCATCAAAGCATTCACTCACCGCTTAGAATTTTCTCTGCATTGCACAGCCCGTGCCGGATCGCCAGATGGGTCAATTCGACATCCCCACTAATGTTCAGCTTGCTAAACATGCGGTAACGGTAGCTGTTGACGGTTTTGGGGCTCAGATTCAGCTGTTCGGAAATCTCCGTCACCTTACTGCCGTTGGTGATCATCAGCATGATCTGTAGTTCACGTTCGGATAGGCAGCCGAACGGCGACTCGCTCTGAGGGGCCAATTGGCTCAGCGCCATCTGCTGGGCGATATCGGAGGCGATGTAACGCTGACCGGAGTAGACCGCACGGATCGCACTGATCATCTCCTGTGGCGCCGCGCCCTTGCTGAGATAGCCGAAGGCGCCAGCCTGCATGACCTTAGCCGGTAGCGGATTTTCCGTATGGATGGTCAACATGATGACTTTCACCTCGGGCTTCACCCGTAAGATCTTCCGGGTCGCTTCCAGGCCGCCGATCCCCGGCATGTTCATATCCATCAACACAATGTCGGCACAGTTGCTACGGCACCATTTCACCGCGTCTTCGCCACACTGCGCCTCGCCCACCACTTTAATCCCTTTGATATCTTCAAGAATGCGTCGTATCCCTGCGCGCACCAGTTCGTGGTCATCAACAAGAAGAACGCTAATCAAAGATAAATCTCCCAGCTATGGAAACAACAACATACTTTATGACAAACTTTCCCAGTCTACTGTTTTTTAGCGAAAGAATGAATAGATTAAATGTTACTTAATGCAGAAAATTCGCTAAAAAAAGCGTGGCTTTGCCCATGTACATTTTTTCTGCTTTTACAAGAGCATCATAAAACTCAACGAGTTAAATAGGTACTTTTTCTACGCCTCACTCGCCTCGTCTCGATACACGCCCGTGGCGAGGCCGAAAAGAGCGGCCGAGAATATACTCGTCATTCTGCAAAAATAGCCGTAGCAATAGATTCGAGTTAATGCCACCCCAATTACCTCAGCAAGCGCAAGAATGGCGACAACGCCAACCAAGGATTACGCAAAAATAAGAAAAATAGCCCTCATGGCTATAAAATCAATACTAACAATGTTACAGCACAATATTCGATATATTGTGATATACTTCGCCGCCGATTATGCCGCGCGTCAACGCACCGGCCACGGATCGTCAAACGAACAACCGCGTACCCGGTAACGGGTGCGCCAGATCAACAAAAGGTAACTTATGAGCAACGCTGATTTTTCTACCGAAGCGACCATCGAAGCTTTGACGCACGAGGTCACCTGTCTGAAAGCCACCCTGACCGAAATGCTCAAGGCCATGGGGCAGGCCGACGCCGGTAAAGTGATCATCAATATGGAAAAATATGCGGGCCGGTTAGAAGATCAGGAGCAATCTGAAGCCTTCAAAAAGACCATGGCGCAAATTAAACACGTCTATCGTCAGTAAGTCAGCGACTGACGCGCCGACGGCGGCTTTTCCCCGGCGAACCAGGGCGTTTTAAGCAAATAACGCCTTCCCCGGGGAGGGTCGGGCACTCGGCCAGCATCAGGATCCAGCTATGGGACTCGCGCTCAAAGCGCTAATCGGAGCCTTGGCGGTTTTGTTGATCGCCCTCTGCGCCCGCAGTAAAAATTACTATCTGGCTGGGCTGGTGCCGATGTTTCCCACCTTCGCCCTGATCGCGCATTACCTCGTTGGCCGCGAACGCTCCCTCGACGCGTTGCGCCACACCATCCTGTTTGGCCTGTGGGCCATTATCCCCTATCTGATCTACCTCCTCTCCCTCTATCTGTTGGCGGGGCATCTGCCGCTCCCCGTGGCGCTGTTAGGCGCGGTCCTCTGTTGGGCCCTTGCCGCCGGGGTATTGATTCTCCTGTGGCAGCGCTAGCTTTACCGCAGCAGCGCATCGCGGATATGCTGCCGCCGATGCCCAGGGGCGTCGCCGAAGGTATCTCGCAGCGTGGCGTTGGCATGGCTGGGCCGCCAATAAAAACGGGGACGATCACGCCCCCGTTAAACGTTTTCACTGACTTATATGCATCACATGTTGTCGATGATCGCGTCGGCAAACTCTGAGCATTTCAGCAGCGTGGCGCCCTCCATCAGACGCTCGAAGTCATAGGTCACGGTCTTGTTGGCGATCGCCCCTTCCATGCCGTTAATGATCAGGTCCGCCGCTTCCGTCCAGCCCATGTGACGCAGCATCATCTCGGCGGAGAGGATGATCGAGCCGGGGTTCACCTTATCCTGACCGGCATATTTCGGCGCGGTGCCGTGGGTCGCCTCAAACAGCGCGCACGCATCGCCGATGTTGGCTCCCGGCGCGATACCGATACCGCCGACCTGCGCGGCCAGGGCGTCGGAGATGTAGTCGCCGTTGAGGTTCATACAGGCGATGACGTCGTACTCCGCCGGGCGCAGCAAGATCTGCTGCAGGAAGGCATCGGCGATCACATCTTTGATCACGATGGTTTTACCGTTACGCGGGTTCTTCACCGCGACCCACGGGCCGCCATCGATGGGCTCGCCGCCGAACTCGTCACGCGCCAGTTGGTAGCCCCAATCCTTGAAGGCGCCCTCGGTGAACTTCATGATATTGCCCTTATGCACCAGGGTCACCGACTCACGATCGTTGGCGATGGCATACTCGATCGCGGCGCGCACCAGGCGCTTCGTCCCCTGCTCGGAGCACGGTTTCACCCCGATGCCACAGTGATCGGTGAAGCGGATCTTGTTGACCCCCATCTCCTCGCGCAGGAAGTTAATCACCTTCTTCGCTTCAGGGCTGTCGGCCTTCCACTCGATACCGGCGTAGATGTCTTCGGCGTTCTCGCGGAAGATCACCATATCGGTCAACTCAGGTTGTTTCACCGGGCTCGGCGTCCCTTGGTAGTAGCGTACCGGTCGCAGACAGATGTACAGGTCTAACTGCTGACGCAGGGCGACGTTAAGTGAACGGATGCCGCCGCCAACCGGGGTCGTCAAGGGGCCCTTGATGGCGACGCGGTAATCACGGATCAGCGCCAGCGTCTCATCGGGCAGCCACACATCCGGGCCGTAGACCTGGGTCGCTTTCTCACCGGTGTAGATCTCCATCCAGGCGATCTTGCGCTCACCGTGATACGCCTTGGCGACGGCGGCATCGACCACCTTGATCATCGCCGGCGTCACATCGATCCCGATACCATCCCCTTCGATAAACGGAATAATGGGCTGTGCCGGGACGCTCAGTTTGCCCTGCGCGTCGACACTAATCTTCTGCCCTTCAGCCGGCACCACGACTTTACTTTCCATTAACCTCTCCCTCCGCGTAACTTGCCTAGGCCTCGCCTGCCGTAGGCTGACGATAACCGATTGATTTAATATATATTATACAGCATACGCTCAATGACTTTGTTAACTTACTGTAAAACCAATGTCAATAGTACTTAAATTAACAGCCAACGCCAATCGGAATACATTTTTAGGTATAATCCGTGTGTCATGACGCACAGTTTTGCCCATGCGCCTTGCTAACATCCTATATGGCCAGAAAAATGTCAAAATCAGACCCAAAATCCCGCGTTCGCCGTCCGCAACGCCCGATCCGTCGTCCCAGTATAGATAAACGCCCGCCAGCACCGCGCCGCGTGGTGATCTTCAATAAGCCATTCGACGTGCTGCCCCAATTCACCGATGAGCAGGGGCGCGCCACCCTGAAGCAGTACATTCCGCTCACGGGTATCTACGCCGCCGGGCGCTTAGATCGCGACAGCGAGGGCTTGCTGGTGTTGACCAACGACGGACAACTCCAGGCGCAGCTGACCCAACCGGGCAAGCGTACCGGCAAGGTGTACTATGTACAGGTAGAGGGCGAGCCGACGGAACACGATCTGGCCCGCTTTCGTCAAGGATTGACGCTGAAAGATGGCCCAACGCTGCCCGCCCAGGCGGAACGAGTAACCGAGCCAGAGTGGCTCTGGCCGCGCAACCCGCCCATTCGCGAGCGCAAGAGCATCCCCACCAGCTGGCTCAAGATCACCCTCTATGAGGGACGCAACCGTCAGGTCCGACGCATGACGGCGCATATCGGTTACCCCACCCTACGGCTGATCCGTTATAGTATGGGCTCCATTACCCTAGAGGATCTGGCGTCGGGCTGCTGGCGTGAGATCGACTGGCCCTGAGGCGCCGCGCCCAGGCGGCCAGTGAGGAGCCGCTATGTTGAAACCGCATGTTACCGTCGCCTGTGTCGTGCAGGCCGAAGGGCGTTTTTTGATCGTCGAGGAGACCATCGACGGTCAGGTGCGTTGGAACCAACCCGCCGGCCATCTGGAGCCGAGCGAGACCCTATTGCAGGCGGCGGCGCGCGAGTTGTGGGAGGAGAGCGGCCTACGCGCCGAACCGCAGTCTCTGCTGCAAATCTTTCAGTGGGTGGCGCCGGACGCCACCCCGTTTCTGCGCTTCACCTTTGCCATCGACCTCGCCCACTGCCAGGCGACCGAACCACACGATAGCGACATCGACCGCTGCCTGTGGCTCCCCGCCGAGCAGATCCTCGCCTCGTCGCAGCTACGTTCGCCGCTGGTGGCGGAGAGTCTGCGCTGCTACCAGCGAGGAGAGCGTTATCCCCTCGCCCTCCTGTGCGCCTACCCACCCGCACACTGACGTCAGCGCACCGCACAGGCGGTGCGTGTCCAGCGGCAACGTGGTAAACTAGACGCTCGTTTATGTTCCACTCAGACTGCGAGAGTCTCATGTCAGATAACAGCCAGAAAAAAGTGATCGTCGGGATGTCCGGCGGTGTCGATTCCTCCGTATCCGCCTATTTATTACAACAACAGGGGTATCAGGTTGCTGGCCTGTTCATGAAGAACTGGGAAGAGGACGATAACGACGAGTATTGTTCCGCGGCCGCCGATCTGGCCGATGCCCAGGCGGTCTGCGACAAGCTCGGCATCGAGCTGCACACCGTCAACTTCGCCGCCGAGTACTGGGACAATGTCTTCGAGTTGTTCTTGCAGGAGTACCGGGCCGGCCGCACGCCTAACCCGGATATCCTGTGCAACAAGGAGATCAAGTTTAAGGCCTTCTTGGAGTTCGCCGCGGAAGATCTGGGGGCCGACTACATCGCCACCGGCCACTACGTGCGCCGTCGCGACATCGACGGCACCACCCAGCTGCTGCGTGGCGTGGATGCCAATAAAGATCAGAGCTATTTCCTCTACACCCTTAGCCACCAGCAGGTGGCGCAGAGCCTGTTCCCGGTCGGAGAGCTGGAGAAACCGGAGGTGCGGCGCATCGCCACTCAGCTGGATCTGGCTACCGCCAAGAAGAAAGACTCCACCGGCATCTGCTTCATCGGCGAGCGCAAGTTCCGCGACTTCCTCGGCCGCTATCTACCGGCGCAACCGGGTAAGATCATCACCGTCGATGGCCAGGAGATCGGCGAACACCAGGGGCTGATGTATCACACCCTGGGGCAGCGCAAGGGGCTGGGTATCGGCGGCACCAAGGAGGGGAATGAAGAGCCGTGGTACGTGGTGGATAAAGACGTGGCCAATAACGTGTTGCTGGTCGCCCAGGGGCATGACCATCCGCGCCTGTTCTCCAATGGCTTGATCGCTCAGCAGCTGCATTGGGTCGACCGCCGCCCGCTGACGGCGGAGCTACGTTGTACGGTGAAGACGCGTTACCGCCAAGCCGACATCCCCTGCCGGGTGATACCGATCGACGATACGCGCATCGAAGTGCGTTTCGATCAGCCGGTCGCCGCCGTCACACCGGGGCAATCCGCTGTCTTCTACCAAGATGAAGTCTGCCTGGGCGGCGGCATCATCGAGGCACGCCTGGTCGATTAATTCCCTCGACGCCTCCCTCTGCCAGCCGGACACGCGATACACCACTGTCTGGCTGGCTTTACGCTTTTCGCACCACACACGCTATCCGCGGCTAGCGGCTCATTGTCCCGATTATGTTACACTCAGAATAGTCTGAACCCGATCGATAGTGAGTCATGAGTCCGCTGCAATCCCTCGATCTCCTGTATATCAACGCCTGCGTCACCTACGCGACGCTCTCCGTCAGTTACTTCGCGTTGAGTAAGCAGCGGGCGCTCGGCCCCTATTCGCCGCTGCCGGGCCGTATCCTGTGGGGATTAATCGCCGGCCTGCTCTCCTGGTATCTCAGCGGCAGCAAAATGCCCGTGAGCGCGCATATCCACTACTCGTTCGAGATCGTCCCGATGATCTTGGTCACCTTCTTCGGCGGCTGGTGTGCCGGGCTGACGGCCTGGCTGCTAAACTTCATCACCACCGGTGGATTCGTGCTCGATAATCTGTTTATCGGCCTGATGCTGGCGCCGCTGCTGCTGAGCCGGATCTGGCAACGCAACACCCTGCGCATGTTTATCCTGTGTATCTCGCTGGTCGCACTGTTCCACCTGCTGATCATCGTCCCGGAACTGACCCAGCGCATCGAACTGCTGGATGCGTTGTTGCACCAGGTCATCGCCTACTGTTGCCTGCTGGTCTGTTACCAGACGCTGACCCTCAAACAGCGCAGCATCAACGCCTACTTCACCCTGCGTGAATCCGCGCTGCGCGATCAATTGACCCAAACCTACAATCGCCAGGGGCTGCAGCAACAGATCCTGACGCTGGAGCGTGAGCAGCGCCCCTGCTGTATCGCGATGATCGACATCGATAATTTCAAGCAGATCAACGATCATTACGGCCACCTCTGTGGCGACCAGGTCTTGATCACGTTGGCGAAGATGGCCAACCAGACCCTCTCGCCGCAAGACTATATCGCCCGCTTCGGCGGTGAAGAGTTCATCATCCTGTTCGCCGAGTTAGAACTCAGTCAAGCCAACGCACGCTGCGAACATCTGCGCCGGCTGATCAGCCATGCCCCGCTTTATCTCGGTCACGGTCAACGCGCCTGGGTCACCGCCTCCTTCGGCCTGACGCGTTTCGACGGCTACTCCGATCTCGAACACGCCATCGCCCAGGCCGACGAGGCGCTGTATCGCGCCAAGCGCCAAGGGAAAAACCGCATCATCGTCACCTGATCCGCCGCTGACGACGTCATCGTTTGCGCAGATGTGCGCCAGTTGTCGGTTCCGATCGCCCATGCCGCTAGGTTTAGCGCCGGGTTTATGGCATGATCGGGCGTCAGAATCCCGCACCGGCGCCTCATCGTCGGTGTCTCGCGGCCCGCAAACAGGAGTCAACGTGGCGAAGAATTACTATGACATCACCCTGGCATTAGCCGGTATCTGTCAGTCAGCGCGTCTGGTTCAGCAGTTAGCCCATGAAGGGCAATGCGACAGCAGTGCGCTACGCACCTCGCTGCACAGTATTCTTCAAACCGATCCGCCCAATACCCTCGCGGTCTTCGGCGACCATGAACGTGTGCTTAAACCGGGGCTGGAGACACTGCTCAACGTGTTGAATGCTAACCGTCAGGGGCCGGGTGCCGAGTTAACCCGCTACTGCCTGAGCCTGATGTTACTGGAGCGTAAGCTATACGGTAACCGGCAGGCGCTGGCGACCCTCTCCGAACGCATCGGCGAGCTCGATCGTCAA
Organism: Edwardsiella sp. A.80236; assembly: GCF_044540725.1. Taxonomy (NCBI): domain Bacteria; kingdom Pseudomonadati; phylum Pseudomonadota; class Gammaproteobacteria; order Enterobacterales; family Hafniaceae; genus Edwardsiella; species Edwardsiella sp. A.80236. The sequence continues at coordinate 352,624 of NZ_JBIUCY010000001.1, read as the reverse complement.
CTGGCGCACTTCGATCTGGAATCCGACACCATCATCAGTGCCTTAGCCGCCATCTATGTCGATGTCATCAGCCCGTTGGGGCCGCGCATCCAGGTCACCGGCTCGCCCAGCATCTTGCAAAACGCGTTGGTGCAGGCCCGAGTCCGCGCCGCCTTGCTGGCGGGTATCCGGGCAGGGATCCTGTGGCAACAGGTCGGCGGCAGCCGCCTCCAACTGATGTTCTCGCGTAACCGCCTGTTCCAGATGGCGCAGAATTTATTGACTCATAGTTAACCTTTCCCAACCCCAGGAGTTGCTACCGATGGAATTATCCTCTCTGACCGCCGTATCACCGATCGACGGCCGTTATGGCGACAAAGTCACCGCCCTGCGGCCGATCTTTAGTGAGTTTGGTCTGTTGAAGTTTCGTGTCCAGGTAGAAGTACGTTGGCTGCAAAAACTGGCTGCTTGCGAGGAGATCGGCGAAGTTCCGCCTTTTGATGACCAGGCAAACGCTTTCCTCGATCGTATCGTCAGCGAGTTCAACGAAGAGGATGCCCGCCGTATCAAGAGCATCGAACGCACCACGAATCACGACGTGAAGGCGGTCGAATACTTCCTGAAAGAGAAGGTCGCTACCCAACCGGCGCTGCACGCCGTTTCCGAATTCATTCACTTCGCCTGCACCTCCGAAGATATCAACAACCTCTCTCATGCCCTGATGTTGCACAGCGCGCGTGAAGAGGTATTGAAGCCGAGCTGGCGCCAACTGATCGAAACCCTTCAGGGGCTGGCGCACACCTACCGCGACGTCCCACTGATGGCGCGTACCCACGGCCAGCCGGCGACGCCGACCACCGTCGGTAAGGAGTTCGCCAACGTCGCCTACCGTCTGGAGCGCCAGTTCCGCCAACTCACCCAGATCGAGATCATGGGTAAGATTAACGGCGCCGTCGGTAACTACAATGCCCATCTGGCGGCCTACCCAGACATCGACTGGCACGCCTTCAGCGCAAGCTTCGTCAGCTCGCTGGGGATCCAGTGGAACCCCTACACTACCCAGATCGAGCCGCACGACTACATCGCCGAGCTCTTTGACTGCGTCGCCCGCTTCAACACTATTCTGATCGACTTCGATCGCGACGTGTGGGGCTATATCGCGCTGAACCACTTCAAGCAGAAGACCATCGCCGGCGAGATCGGCTCATCGACCATGCCGCACAAGGTCAACCCGATCGACTTCGAGAACTCCGAAGGCAACCTCGGCTTGTCCAACGCCCTGCTCGGTCACTTGGCCGCCAAGCTGCCCGTCTCCCGCTGGCAGCGCGATCTGACCGACTCCACCGTGCTGCGCAACCTGGGCGTCGGCCTGGGTTATGCCTTGATCGCCTATGCGGCGACCATGAAGGGCTTGAGCAAGCTGGAGGTCAATCACGACCATCTGCTGGAGGAGTTGGATCATAACTGGGAGCTGCTGGCCGAGCCGGTGCAAACGGTGATGCGCCGCTATGGCATCGAGAAGCCCTACGAGAAGCTGAAAGAGCTGACCCGCGGCAAACGCGTCGATGCTGCCGGGATGCAGCGCTTCATCGACGGCCTGGCCTTGCCGGAGGCGGAGAAGCAGCGTCTGAAGGCGTTGACACCGGCCAGTTACATCGGCGCCGCCGTCCAGTTGGTCGATAAGTTGAAGTAATCGATCCGCCCATTGTTCACTTTTGCACCTTCCGCGGCGGGCGGAGGGTGCTCCTCTCCCTTCGCGACGCGCCTTCCGTCACAGCATACCGACTTTTTACTTCTGCCACGCCCTGCCAGCGATTACACTGGAACCATCCAATACAGCTTATGATTGATGCCGAACACTATGAGTGCCGACCCAACTCCACTGCTACAAAAGCTCCGTGATGACCTCGCTCAACCTGGATCCATGCCCATCTATCTCCGCTTCAACGAGTCCATCCGCCAAGCCATCGCTCAGGGGATGTTGCAACCGGGCGACTTCCTGCCCAGCGAGCGCGCCTTCACCGAGGCGCTGAAGATCTCACGTATCACGGTACGCAAGGCGTTGGCCTGCCTGGAGCAAGATGACATTATTGGTCGCGGACGCGGCTTTGGTACCCAGATCAAACAGGTGCCGATGTCGTCGCTGGCCTACTCACTCGCGAATATCAAGGGCTTCTCCGATGAGGTCGCCATGCTGGGTCATACGCCCGGAACCCGTTGGTTGACGCGCGAGCTGGTGCCCGCCTCCGCCACCATCGCCGAAAAACTGGCGCTGCCTATCGACACGCCGGTCTATCGCCTGGAGCGTATCCGCAGCGTGGATGGCGAGAATCTCTCGCTGGCCATCTCCTATGTGGTGCGCGAAGCCATCGGTAATTGTAACGAGATCGGCGACTCGCTCTATGCCTACCTACGCGCCCGTCAGATCCAGTTCGGTCGGCTCACCAGCCAACTCAGCGCCTGTCTGGCCGATCCCTCGCTACAGCAGAAACTGGCTATCCCGGCGCCGACCGCCATGCTGGTAATCCGCCAGCTGTTGTGCGATCAGGCCCAGCGGCCATTGGAGTACAGCATCAACTACTGCCGGGGTGACATGTACGAATATACGGCGGAGGAGTAAGTGGCGCGGGCCGGCGCTCAAGCGCCTGCCCAGCACACACTCAGCGCTGCGTGCGCTGATGGCGTAGGCGCTGCAACGCCGTGGCGTAATGCTGCATATCCTGTGGGTTGACCCGTTGCAGGGTCGCCAACCAATCGGGACGGATCGCCTGAATCCCGCCAAGCGCGCCGCAAATCGCCGTCGCCATCGCCCCGATGGTGTCGGTGTCGCCGCCCAAGTTGGCGCACAACTCGGCGCAACGGTTCGGGCAGCCTTGGGCCAGATCGACCATGGCGATGGCCGCTGGTACCGACTCGATGGTCGAGACGCCAGCGCCGATCAACTGATAGATCCGTTCGCTGCCCTGCTCATACCCCGATGCCGTCTCACTCACCGTTAACGCCAGTTCAAGCCGAGCCGCCAGGGATGGGCTAAAGGTCGAAGGCCGATACTGTTGGGCATAGGCCGCCACCCCCGGCAACGCCAGGCGGATCGTCGCCCAACTCGCCCCTTCGATCGCCCGCGAGACCGCCCAGGCGATCACCACCGCCCCGGCCACCGCGATGTCTGACTTATGAGTCGGGCTGGAGGCCTGCCACACCTGCTCGACGAAGGCCGGTAACGGTGCCGATGGCAATAGGCAGCCTAAGGGCGAGACGCGCATCGCGGCGCCGTTCGTCACCCCGTTATTCTCCTGCGCGGCGATCGCCATCCCCGCCTGTTGCTCCGTCAGCGCCTGGCGCGAGCTGGGGCCAAGGATATTGCGCTCGAAGGCGTTAAACCCTTCGGCCCAGCGCATGATGTTACGCGCGATCAACTCGGGCACCACCTCCCCCTCGGCCTCGATCAACGCATCGGCCAACGCCAGCGCCATCGAGGTGTCATCGGTATACTGCCCGGCCAGGAAATAGCAGGCGGCGCTATTCTCCGCCGGTCCATCGAGGAAACGATCGATCCAACCGAAGTGGCGACGAACCCGCTCGCGCGGCCACAACTCCGACGGCATGGCTAAGGCATCACCCAACATCTGACCGTACAACGCCCCCAGGATATGCTGCGCCGTCTCCGCTTGGTTATCGCGTTGGACGCAGGCCTGCGCCGCCAACTCTGTCATACTCGCTCTCTCATTCTGTTCGCTGATTAGGCGTTAATAGTACCTTAATAATACCAAAAACAGCAATCACCGCCGCCTCACGGCGCGCTCTCGCTCACACCCTGTCGGCGCGTCTCGCCTCTATGGCAAGCGCCTAGTTTATCTGCCGTTGAGGTTAGGGTGTTTATGGTTAGCCGATCTAACGCCGTCGGCGATGCCGCGAGGCGTACAGGCTGAAGGAAAGCGGGCAACGTCAACAAGATCCCATGGACGCTCTAGCCACTTTCCGCTAGGGTGAAACCAGGCATTTCAGGGGGCAATCGTAACCCCGGCACGATAGTGGAAGGATTTGAATATGCGTATCTTAGTCGTCGAAGACAACAACCTGCTACGCCACCATTTGGCGGTACAAATGCGCGAACTCGGCCACCAGGTCGACGCGGCGGAAAATGCCAAAGAGGCCGATTTTTTCGTCCGTGAGCAAACGCCAGACATCGCGATCGTCGACCTCGGCCTACCGGGCGAAGATGGCCTGAGTCTGATCCGCCGCTGGCGGAGCGAGCAGGTCACGCTGCCGATCCTGGTGCTCACCGCGCGCGAAAGTTGGCAGGAGAAGGTCACGGTGCTCGAAGCCGGCGCCGACGACTACGTCACCAAGCCGTTCCATCTGGAGGAGGTACTGGCGCGCATGCAGGCGCTGATGCGCCGGAATAGCGGCCTGGCCTCGCAGATCATCAGCCTGCCGCCCTTCCAGGTCGATCTGTCGCGCCGCGAATTGCGGGTGGACGACACGCTGATCAAACTTACCGCCTTCGAGTACACCATCATGGAGACGTTGATCCGCAACAACGGCAAGGTGGTGAGTAAGGATGCGCTGATGCTGCAACTCTATCCCGATGCCGAACTGCGCGAAAGCCATACTATCGACGTGCTGATGGGCCGCCTGCGCAAGAAGCTACAGCAGGCGTTTCCGGCGGAGGTGATCACTACCGTGCGTGGTCAGGGTTACCGCTTCGACGTCCCGGCATGATGCGCCAACGCTGGCAGGCCTGGAAGGCTCGCCCCTTCTCGCTACGCACCCGTTTCATGCTGGCCACCGCCGCCATGGTGTTCCTCTTGTCGCTGGCTTATGGCCTGGTGGCCGTGGTCGGCTACGCCGTCAGCTTCGATAAGACGACCTATCGCCTGCTGCGTGGCGAGAGCAATCTGTTCTTTAGCCTGGCTCACTGGCAGGATGGGCGACTCACCATCACCCCACCGCCCAACATGGCGCTCAATACCCCAACCCTGGTGATGATCTACGATCGCGAGGGACACCTGCTTTGGAGTCAGCGCCGCGTACCGGCGCTGGAGAAACGCATCGAGCGCGCCTGGCTGGAGAAACCCGGCTTCTATGAGATCGACAGCAACAAACACTTCAGTAGCACGGTCCTGGGCGATAACCCGCAGATGCAGGATCAACTCAAGGACTACGACGACGACAGCGCCGATGCCATGACCCACTCGGTCGCCGTCAGCCAGTATAGCGCGACCGACCATCTCCCGGCGCTGACCATCGTGGTGGTCGACACCATCCCACAGGAGCTACAGAATTCGGATATGGTCTGGGGCTGGTTTAGCTATGTGCTGATCGCCAACGTGCTATTAGTGGTGCCGCTGCTGTGGCTGGCCGCCTACTGGAGCCTGCAACCGATCAAGGATGTCGCCAGTCAGGTGCGTGAGCTGGAGAAGGGGCAGCGGGATAGCCTGAGCGAGAATCCCCCCCTCGAGCTGCGTGGGCTGGTGCGTAACCTCAACATCTTGTTAAGCAACGAACGACAGCGCTACACCCGTTATCGCACCACCCTCTCCGACCTGACTCATAGCCTGAAGACCCCGCTGGCGGTGCTACAGAGTACCCTGCGCTCCCTGCGCAACGGTAAAAGCCTGAGCATCGAGCAGGCCGAGCCGATCATGCTGGAGCAGATCAGTCGCATCTCCCAGCAGATCGGCTACTACCTGCACCGCGCCAGCGCCCAGTCGGAGCATAGCGTGCTCAATCGTGAAGTCCATTCGGTACCGGCGATCCTCGACGCCTTGGCTTCGGCACTGAACAAGGTTTACCAGCGTAAGGGGGTCGATATCTCGCTGGATATCCCGCCGGAGTTGACCTTTATCGGCGAGAAAAACGATCTGATGGAGGTGATGGGTAACCTACTGGACAACGCCTGCAAATACTGCCTGGAGTTCGTCGAGGTCAGCGCCTGTCTGCAGGGCGATACCCTGCTGCTATGGGTGGACGATGACGGTCCAGGTATCCCCGACGATAAACGCGAACTGGTGTTCGCTCGCGGCCAACGCGCCGATACCCTGCGCCCGGGTCAGGGGCTGGGGCTGGCGTTAGTGGACGAGCTGGTCGCGCAGTACGAGGGGAGCGTCACCATCGACGATAGCCCGTTGGGCGGAGCACGTATGCACGTGCGCTTCGGCCAACAGCGGTTAGAAAACGATTAATTCCGTCGACGAGGGCACAAAATGCCCTCGCCTCTGGCGGCTGACGGCGCGCCATCCGTTATACTTCCCGCTGTGCCACCAACCATCACAGGATTGCAATCATGGACTATCAGCTCGATCTCGACTGGCAGGAATTCCTGCAAACGTATTGGCAAAAGCGCCCGTTGGTTATCCGGCACGGTTTCAAGAATTTTATCGATCCGCTCTCACCGGACGAACTGGCCGGGCTGGCGATGGAGCAAGAGGTGGACAGCCGCCTGGTCTGTCACGAGGAGGGGGCGTGGCAGGTGAGCCATGGTCCGTTTACCAGCTATGACCACCTGGGCGAGACCAACTGGTCACTGCTGGTACAGGCGGTCGATCACTGGCACTCCCCGGCGGCGGCGCTGATGCGGCCGTTCCGCCACTTGCCGGACTGGCGGGTGGACGATCTGATGATCTCTTTCTCGGTTCCCGGCGGTGGCGTCGGCCCACACATCGACCAGTATGATGTCTTCATCATACAAGGTAGCGGCCGCCGACGCTGGCGTGTCGGGGAGAAGGGGCAACGCCGTCAGCACTGCCCGCATCCGGATCTGCTCCAGGTCGATCCCTTCGAGGCCATTATCGATGTGGAGCTGAGCGCCGGCGATATTCTCTATATTCCGCCCCACTTCCCTCACGAGGGCTACGCCCTGGAGAATGCACTCAACTACTCCGTCGGTTTCCGTGCCCCCAACGCCCGCGAGCTGATCAGCGGTTTCGCCGACCATATGCTGGCGCACGACCTTGGCGGTAATCACTATGCCGATCCGCAGCTCGCGGCACGCGATAATCCGGCCGAGATCCTGCCGCAGGAGCTGGACACGCTGCGCGCCATGATGATCGCCCAACTGAGCGACGGCGAACACTTCCGCCAGTGGTTCGGTGAGTTCATCAGTCAGTCACGCCACGAGTTGGACATCGCGCCGCCGGAGCCGCCCTACCAGGCTGGCGAGATCTATGAACTGTTACAGGCCGGCGAGGTGTTGGAGCGCTTAGGCGGGATCCGGGTGCTACGCCTGGCCGAGGCGTGCTACGTCAACGGGGAGCGGCTCGAGTGCTCGAATACGGCGGCGCTCGATACCCTGGCGCGTCATGCCTGCCTGAACGCGGCTAGTCTGGGCGAGGCGCTGGAGGATCCGGCGTTTCTCATCATCTTGACGGGATTGATCAATAGCGGTTACTGGTTCTTCCAGGACTAATCCCGACGTCGGCGCCCGTCTGGCGGGCGCCGATGCCGTGGCCGCTACGCGTTACCACGCGCTAGAGGGCAGCCCGCAGCGGATCAACAACTGCTGGAGATAATGCGGCACCACCTGACTGGCGGGGCCGTAATGCTTCTCGGCAAACTCGCTCTCGACCTGACTCGGCTCGAGGTTCAGCTCCACGGTATGAGCGCCGCTCAGTCGCGCCTCATGGACGAAGCCGGCGGCGGGATAGACGTGGCCGGAGGTGCCGATGGCGATAAACTCATCCGCCTGTTGCAACGCCTGATAGATCTCATCCATGCCGAGCGGCATCTCGCCGAACCACACCACGTGCGGACGCAGCGGCGCCGGGATCTGGCAACAGTGGCAACGATCGTCCACGCTCAGATCACCCAACCACTTCACCACCTGCCCCGACTGAGTGCAGTGCGCCTTCAACAACTCACCATGCATATGGATAACACGTCGATTGCCGGCACGCTCATGCAGATTATCGATGTTCTGGGTCACCAGCAGGAAATGGTCGCCCAGCTCTTGCTCCAGCCGCGCCAGCGCCAAGTGGGCGGCATTCGGCTGGATCGCCGGCGTTTGCAACTGGCGACGGCGGGCGTTATAGAACGCCTGCACCAGTTCGGGATCGCGCCGATACCCCTCCGGCGTGGCGACATCCTCCACCCGGTGCTCTTCCCACAGCCCATCCGCCGCTCGGAAGGTGCGGATCCCCGACTCCGCCGAGATACCCGCGCCGGTTAATACGACGACGCGCGGCCGATTGATCGTTTCACTCTTCTCCATGCCCCCTCCCCATACTCTATCCTCATAATAGACCAGCGAGCGCAGGCGCTGATGGCGCAGCCGTTTATTCTTTCTGAAGCGACAGATACGATGGCGCGTTTTCATGATGATGACTCCTTAATCCGCACACGCCGCCGCCCGGGCGGCGCAACGGGCGTCGCTCAGATGCAGGAACGCCGCACCGCGTGTCCCACCATCGTCGCCGTAACGCGCCGGCACAATGACGGGGGGCGTGGCGACGCGTAGCAGGTGGCGCGCGATACGCGGCTCCAGCAAGGCAAACAGCTCGCTAAAATTAGACAGACCGCCCCCGATCACCACCAGTTCGGGATCGAGCACGGTAAACAGATTGGCCAAGCAGATGGCCAGCAGATCGGCGAACTCGGCGGCGTGTTGGCGCGCCCGTGCGTCGCCTTGGCGGTAGCGTGCCACGATCTGCGGGGCACTCAACGCCTCGCCGTGACGCCACTGATATAACCAGGCGAAACCGCGCCCCGAGATATAGTTCTCCAGGCAGCCACGTTGACCGCAGCCGCAGGGGAGACGCGGCGCATCGGCGCCCAAGTAGTCGAGCGCATCGAGCGGCAGGCGCAGATGGCCCAACTCACCGGCCACGCCATTGGCGCCACGATAGATGCGCCCCGCGATCGCCAGCCCACCACCGACCCCGGTGCCGAGGATGAGTCCCAGCACGCTGCCATAGGCCTGCGCCGCCGGATCCCAGGCTTCCGATAGGGTGAAACAGTTGGCATCATTCTCGATGCGCACCGTGCGGCCGAGACGGGCTGCCAGATCGGCGGCCAACGGCTGCCCCATCGCCGCCGGGACGTTGGCACAGAACAGCGTGCCGTCCGGGCGTTGCAGGCCAGGGATACCGATGCCGACGCTACCCGAGACGCCATAGCGCCGATCGGCCTCCTCGGTCAACGACGTCAGCGCCGCCAGCAATGCCGGGTAGTCATCGCGCGGCGTCGCCACGCGCCAATAGCCGACTTGCCTCAAGCCGGCGTCGTAGACCCCCAGCGCCAGCTTGCTACCGCCGAGATCGAAACCGTAGTACATCGTCGCCTCCGTCACTGGCCGCCGCTTAATACCCGCGCCGGATCGATGCGGCTGGCGCGCCGCGCCGGATACCAGCTCGCCAGCAGGCTGAGGATGATGGCGGTCAGTAACACCGCCAAGACATCCAACCACTGTAACTGGCTGGGCAGGAAGTCGATCGGATAAATGTCCCCGGAGAGTAGACGATGGCCCAGCAGGCGCTCGATGAAACGCCCGATCAGGGTCAGCTTCAACGAGGCCAGTACCCCGATTACCACCCCACACAGACTCCCCATCAAGCCCGCCAACAGCCCGTACCAGATGAAGATGGCGCGGATCAGGCCATCCCTCGCCCCCAGGGTACGCAGCACGGCGATATCGCCGCTCTTATCCTTCACCGCCATCACCAGGGTGGAGACGATGTTAAAACAGGCCACCCCGATCACCAGGACCATCGCCAGATACATGATCACCCGGATCATCTGGATGTCCCGGAACATGTAGCCGTAGGTGCCCTTCCAGCTCCGAATGTAGACATAGTCGTTGGTCACCTCACCGGCGGCGCGTACCACCTTATCCGCGCTGAAGGGATCGGCCACCTTGATGGCGATCCCGGTCACGCTATCACCCAGATCCTGATACTGCTGGGCATCGGCCAGCGGCACCAGCGCCAAGGTGTGATCCAGCATGCCGCTCAACTGAAGGATACCGCTCACCTGGAGACGAATGCGTTTCGGCTGCAACAGCTTCATTTGCGGATCGCTGTTAGGCACCATCACCGTCACCCAGTCGCCACGCCGGACGCCCAAGGCGTCGGCGACCCCCTTACCCAGTACCACCTGTTGCGCCCCGGCGTGAAAATCCGCCCAGGCATCATCCAACACATAGCGCGGCAGGGAACTAACTTGATGTTCTTGGGCGGGGTCGACACCACGCACCTGCACCGCACGCAGCTGGCTGCCATGCTCCATCAGGCCGGTGAAGGTGACATAGGGCGCCGCCCCCACCACCCCCTTGACCTGCGCGACGCGCGTCAAGACCGATGGCCAGTCATGAAAGGGCTGCTCCACCGGGTAGATTTCCCCGTGCGGCACCACCGATAAGATACGCTGATCTAACTCGCGCTCGAAGCCATTCATCGCGCTCAGGCCGACGATCAACACCGCCACCCCTAACGCGATACCGACCGTCGAGATCACCGAGATCAGCGAAACCATCCCGCCACGGCGCCGTCCTCGGCTAAAGCGCCGCGCGATCTGTAAAGCCAACGGCATTCCCATCACTGCGCCTCCATCAGCGTCAGCTCCTGGGTCAGCTGGCCGTCGCGCATCTCCAGCTGGCGACGCAGACGGCGCGCCAGCGACAGGTCGTGGGTCACCACCAGGAAGGCGGTGCCCTGACGCACATTCAGCTCGCCCAACAGATCGAAGATGGTATCGGCGGTACGCATGTCCAGGTTACCCGTCGGCTCATCGGCCAAGACCAGCGACGGGTTATGCACCAGCGCCCGCGCGATGGCGACGCGTTGCCGTTCGCCGCCGGACAGCTCCGACGGGCGGTGGTGGGCGCGATGCGCCAGACCCACCGCCTTCAACATCGCCAACGCCTGCGGCTGAGCCTGTTTCGGCTTCATGCCGCCGATCAACAGCGGCATCATCACGTTCTCCAACGCGTTGAAATCGGGCAGCAGATGATGGAACTGGTAGATAAAGCCCAACTCGCGGTTACGCAGCGCCGCCTTGTCTGACGGCGACATGCGATTGAGCGACTGCCCCTTGAAGATCACCTCCCCGGAAGTCGGGCTATCCAGCCCGCCCAACAGGTGCAACAGGGTGCTCTTACCGGAGCCGGAGCTGCCGACGATCGCCATCATCTCACCCGGGTGAATGTCGAACGAGACGTGACGCAACACGTCCGTGCTCAGCTTGCCCTCCTGGTAGCTCTTGCTCAGGTCGTTGCACTGCAACAGGACGGGAGTCTGGGATGAAGGGTTACTCATAACGTAATGCCTCGGCAGGATGAACGGCGGCGGCGCGCCAGGACGGATAAAGCGTTGACAGCAAAGAGAGCAGCATGGCGACCAGGGTGATGGTGATCACCTGACCGGAATGGATGTCTACCGGTAGCGTGCCGCCGCCGAGCATATCGCCCAGCCACGGCAACAAGGTATTCAGTTGGCTGGCCAGCAGCGCCCCCAACAGGGCGCCCAGCAACGAGCCGATGATGCCGGCACTGGCGCCCTGCACCATGAAGACACTCATGATCTGGCGCCGGGTCAGCCCCTGGGTTTGCAGGATGGCCACCTCGCCCTGCTTCTCCATCACCAGCAGTCCCAACGACGTAATGATGTTAAAGGCGGCGACGGCGACGATCAGGCTCAACAGCAGCCCCATCATGTTTTTCTCCATCTTCACCGCCTGGAACAGCTCGCCCTTACGGGCGCGCCAATCCTGCCACACCAACCCCTCGGGCAGCGGATGGGCCACCAGCGCCTCGATGTCCAACGGGCGTTGCATAAACAGGCGCCAGCCGCTGATGTGACCCAACGGGTAGCGCATCAGGCGCGAGGCGTCTTGCTGGTTGACCAGCAACTGCGTCTGATCCACCTCGCTATCGGCGTTAAAGGTACCGATCACGGTGAAGATACGCTGGCTGGGAATACGCCCCATCGGGGTAAACTGGCTGGCGCTCGGCACCATCAGGCGTACCCGGTCGCCCGCTTTGACGCCGAGCGAGGCGGCTAACTGGCTGCCGAGGATGGCACGGTACTGGCCCGGCTGCAGCTGTTGCTGACTGACACCACTCAGGTAACGATCCAGCGGATCGGCCTCCTGTGGGTTCACGCCGATCATCACCCCGACGCCAACACTGTGTGGGCTTTGTAGCACCACGTCACCGCTGGTCAATGGCGCCACGCGGGTCACGCCGGGTAACCCCTTCAGCAGTGACGCCGGATAGCGGGCGGGATCGAGCTCCCCTTGCGGCGTAGTGACCAATGCCTGAGGCATCAGGCTAAGGATGCTCTGCTCCAGATCACGCTCAAAACCGTTCATCACCGACAACACGGTGACCAGCGCCATCACCCCCAGGGTGATACCGATGGTGGATAACCAAGAGACAAAACGACCGAAGCGGTCCGAAGCGCGCCCGCGCATGTAACGCAGGCCAATAAATAGGGCGACAGGTTGATGCATGGCTCTCTTTCTTGCAATGCGCAAAGTGATTGGCAAGTATATGTCTGTGAACAGGTTACCACAATGGGCAGCGCGACGCCCGCCAGCGGCATCGCTCATGGCGTGCGCGTGTCGCGCCGCTGGCATATAGTGGTATTATCTACGCTGACATCCGTATCGCTCCCCTGCGCGGGACACGACGTACACGAGATCCGCTAACGCCCTATGTCTGAACAATATCGACTTACCCTGCCAGAACGCTACCCATTGCCTGCCCGTGCCGGCGATGTTCGCCAACTGGGCCAGCTCAGTGGCTCGGCCTGCGCCCTGGAGTGCGCCGAGATCGCCGCGCGCCATCCCGGCGCGGTGATGCTGGTGGTGCCCGACATGCAGACCGCGCTCCGCCTGCGCGACGAGATCCCCCAATTCAGCCGTCAGTGGGTCACCACCCTGGCCGACTGGGAGACCCTGCCCTACGACAACTTCTCGCCGCATCAGGACATCATCTCCGCCCGCCTCTCCAGCCTCTACCATCTGCCGGGGATGGAGCGCGGCATCATCATCCTGCCGATCAACACCCTGATGCAACGCGTCTGCCCGCACAGCTTCTTGCATGGCCACGCCTTGGTGATGCAGAAGGGGCAGCGGCTATCGCGCGACACCCTGCGCGCCCAATTAGAGCAGGCGGGCTACCGCAGCGTGGATCAGGTGATGGAGCATGGCGAGTTCGCCACCCGTGGCGCCCTGCTCGATCTGTTCCCGATGGGCAGCGACGAGCCTTACCGCATCGACTTCTTCGATGATGAGATCGATAGCCTACGGCTGTTCGACGTCGACAGCCAACGCACCCTGAACGAGGTCGAACGCATCGATCTGCTGCCGGCGCACGAGTTCCCCACCGACAAGAACGCCATCGAGCTGTTCCGCAGCCAATGGCGCGAGCATTTCGAGGTGCGCCGCGACGCCGAGCACATCTATCAGCAGGTCAGCAAGGGAGTCTGGCCGGCAGGGATCGAGTATTGGCAACCGTTATTCTTCGACCAGCCGCTACCGACCCTGTTCAGCTACCTGCCCAGCGGCACCCTGGTGTTGGGACTGGGCGACTTACATCAGGCTGCCGAACGCTTCTGGCAAGACATCGCGCAGCGCCACCAGAGCCGGGGCGTCGATCCGATGCGCCCCCTGCTGCCGCCCGAAAGCCTATGGATGCGGGTAGATGAGCTGTTCACCGCCCTGAAGCAGTGGCCTCGCATCCAACTGACGCGCGAGACCCTCAGCGAACGCGCCGGGCATTGTAACCTGCACTACCAACCCCTGCCGACCCTGGCGGTCGAGGCGCAGAGCAAGAAGCCGCTGGACAACCTGCAGCGCTTCCTGGCGCAGTTCGACGGCAGCGTGGTGTTCTCCGCCGAGAGCGAGGGGCGGCGCGAAACCTTGCTAGAGCTGCTGGCCCGCATTCAGATCGCGCCACGGCTGATAGCACGCCTCGAAGAGGCGGAGCCCGGCGGCCATTACATCATGGTCGGCGCCAGCGAGCATGGCTTCATTAACAGCCAACTGGCGCTGGCGCTGATCTGCGAAAGCGATCTACTCGGCGAACGTGTCAGTCGGCGACGCCAGGACAATCGGCGTACCATCAATACCGATACCCTGATCCGCAACCTGGCGGAATTGGCACCCGGCCAGCCAGTGGTGCATCTGGAGCACGGCGTCGGGCGCTACGGCGGCATGACCACCCTGGAGGCTGGCGGCATCAAGGGCGAGTACCTGATCCTCTGCTATGCCGGCGACGCCAAGCTCTATGTGCCGGTCTCCTCGCTGCATCTGCTGAGCCGCTACGCCGGCGGCGCCGACGAGAGCGCCCCGCTGCACCGCCTGGGGGGCGACGCCTGGACGCGCGCACGCCAGAAGGCGGCGGAGAAGGTACGCGACGTGGCGGCCGAGCTGTTGGACATCTATGCCATGCGCGCCGCCAAGGCGGGCTTCGCCTTCCGTCATGACCGTGAGGCCTATCAGCTGTTCTGCCAGGGCTTCCCGTTCGAAACTACCCCCGATCAGGAGATGGCGATCAATGCGGTGCTCGGCGACATGTGCCAGCCGCTGGCGATGGATCGCCTGGTGTGCGGCGACGTCGGCTTCGGCAAGACCGAGGTGGCGATGCGCGCCGCCTTCCTGGCGGTCCATAACAGCAAACAAGTGGCGGTGCTGGTGCCCACCACCCTGCTGGCGCAACAGCACTACGATAACTTCCGCGATCGCTTCGCCAACTGGCCGGTACGTATCGAGTTAATCTCGCGCTTCCGCAGCGCCAAGGAGCAGGCGCAGGTGCTGGCGGACACCGCCGAGGGCAAAGTCGATATTCTGATCGGTACCCATAAGCTGCTACAGACCGATGTGCTGTGGAAGGATCTAGGGCTGTTGATCGTCGACGAGGAGCACCGCTTCGGCGTACGTCAGAAGGAGCGCATCAAGGCGTTGCGCGCCGATGTCGACATCCTGACCCTGACGGCGACACCGATCCCGCGCACCCTGAACATGGCGATGAGCGGCATGCGCGATCTCTCCATCATCGCCACCCCTCCAGCGCGGCGCATGGCGGTGAAGACCTTCGTGCGCGAATACGACAGCCTGCTGGTGCGCGAGGCGATCCTGCGCGAAACCCTGCGCGGCGGCCAGGTATACTACCTGTATAACGACGTCGACTCTATCCAGAAGGCCGCCGATCGACTGGCGACCCTGGTACCGGAGGCGCGCATCGCCATCGGCCACGGCCAGATGCGTGAGCGTGAGCTGGAGCGGGTGATGAACGACTTCCACCATCAGCGCTTCAATGTGTTGGTGTGCACCACCATCATCGAGACCGGCATCGACATCCCCAGCGCCAACACCATCATCATTGAGCGCGCCGACCACTTCGGTCTGGCACAGCTGCACCAGTTGCGCGGACGCGTGGGACGCTCCTACCATCAGGCCTACGCCTACCTCCTGACACCGCCGCCGAAGGCGATGACCGTCGACGCCCAGAAACGCCTGGAGGCCATCGCCTCGCTGGAAGATCTGGGTGCCGGTTTCGCCCTGGCGACACACGATCTGGAGATCCGCGGTGCCGGTGAGCTATTGGGCGACGATCAGAGTGGTCAGATGGCCAGCGTCGGCTTCTCGCTGTATATGGAACTGCTGGAGAGCGCGGTCGATGCCTTGAAGGCCGGGCGCGAACCCTCGCTGGAGGACCTGACCAGCCAGCAGACCGACGTAGAGCTGCGCATGCCAACCCTGTTGCCGGAAGAGATGATCCCCGACGTCGGCACCCGCCTCTCCTTCTACAAACGCATCGCCAGTGCCGGCGACGCGGATACGCTGGCCGATCTACGCGCCGAGCTGATCGACCGCTTCGGCCCGCTGCCCGAGGCGGCGCGCAACCTGCTACAGTGTGCCGCGCTGCGTCAACAGGCGGCGGCGTTGGGTATCCGACGCATCGAAGGGCATGATAAGGGGGGCTTTATCGAGTTTAGCGAGAGCAACCACGTCGATCCGGGCTATCTGATCGGGCTGCTGCAACAGCAACCGGGCGTCTTCCGTCTGGATGGTCCCAGCAAGCTGAAGTTTATTCGCGATCTCGCCGAGCGCCCGGCGCGACTCGAGTTCATCGGCCAACTGCTGGCGGCTTTCGCCGAGCATCGCATCTAATCCCCTCCGCCGCTGCGCCTCATCGCGGCAGTCACCCAGATGGCCCCGTCGGGCCGTCTGGGTTGACGATCGGCATGGCGTGCCGATGGCTCGACGTTACTGGGTTAGGCCTTCTGGTCGATGACCAACTGCCCCTTGCTATCGAGCGGGATCTGCGAGCCTGGATCGCGATCCATGCGCACCCGACCTCGCTGTTCGCCGATCAGGTAGGTGACGTCATAGCCAAGTAGACGCCGCGACTTGTCATACTCGGTGCTGCAACGCTGCTCGCGCGTGGCATAGGTGTCATTCTGCTGCATACGGTCCTGGATCTGATTCCCCGCATAGCCACCGCCCAGCGCCCCCAGCACCGTCGCCACATCGCGTCCCCGTCCGCTGCCGACCTGATGGCCCAGCACCCCACCGGCTACCGCCCCCAGCAACGACCCAGCCAGGCGATTCTCATCCTGCACTGGTCGACGGCGCATCACGGTCACCTCACGGCAGACCTTACGCGGCGTCTTGATCGTCTCATGGATCGGCTGGACCGAGAGCACCCGTGCATACTGCGGTGCCGCGTCGAAAACCTTCAATCCGGCGACCGCCGCCACGCTTAACGCGGCCGCGACCCCAATGCCGATACCGGCCAACATGGACTTATTCATCTGCGTGATCCTTCTGTTGTCTGGCCCGGCGCCCACACTAAGCGGCGCGGCACGGCCAGTCATGACTCAAGTGATGACAGGCAGTGTGCGCAGGGGACGGGACATCAACAATCGGAATAACGGAAGAAATGCCCGCCAGGCGGGCTATAAGGCGGGATTCAAGACAATTCTGAGGGACGCGCGCGACGCCGACGGGAGGTTAACTTCAACTCGCTGACCAGCACCCCGATGACGATCAACGCGGCCCCCAACAACGCCACGCCCGGCAGACGCTCGCCGGCGATACGCCCCACCACCCCGGCCCACACCGGTTCACCGGCGTAGATCACCGTGGCACGGGTTGGCGACACGCTGCGTTGCGCCCAGTTCATGGTCACCTGGATGATGCCACTGGCGGCGCCCAGCCCCAAGGCGCTGAACAGCAGATAGCTGGAGCAGGATGGCAGCGACTCCCCATTCGGCCACATCAGCACGAAGCTGAGCAGCGACGCCGTGGCCAGCTGGATCAAGGTCACCCGGCGCACATCGACCCGCCCGGCGCAACCGCTGATCAGGATGATTTCCGCCGCGATGGCCAGGGTGCTGATCAGGGTCATCACCTCGCCGACGCCGAACGCCCCGTCCCCATTCTGGGGGCCCGCCAACAGCAACAGGCCAATAAACGCCAGGCCGATGCCGATCCAGGCCATCAGACGCGGCCTGCGTCCGAGAAACAGCCACTGCAACAGCGGCACCAACGGCACATACAGCGCGGTCATGAAGGCCGACTTACTGCTGCTGATGGTTTGCAGGCCATAGGTCTGGAGGCCGTAGCCGGCGGCGATCGCCGCACCGATGCTCACTCCCCAGGCCCATTCGCGCCGGGTAAAGCCATGCAGATGGCGCCAGCTCAGCAACAGTAGCATCAGCGTGGCGGCGGCGAAGCGTAACCCGACGAAGAAGAAGGGACCGCTTACCGTCATGGCATGATGCACGATCAGAAAGGTACCGCCCCAGAGCATGGTGATGAAGATCAGGATCAACTCTTGGCGTGAGAGCATCGGACGAAAAACAGAATGGGACGACATCGGCAGGAACCAGTCACAGATAACGGACTGCTCAGTGTGCGCGCCGCGCCGGATGCGGTCAAGAGGCAGGATATAGGCGCCGCACAGCGGCGCCTATGACGGGATTAATGCAGTTTGAGATGCGGGCGGATCACCCGGTTGATGCTATCGACCAACATGCGCAGACCCGTCTTCAGATAACCATGCAGGGCGATCTGGTGCATACGGTAGAGCGAGATGTACATCAGACGCGCGATACGCCCCTCGATCATCATTGAGCCCCGCGTCAGGTTGCCCATCAGGCTACCGACGGCGCTGAACTCAGAGAGCGAGACCAACGAGCCGCGATCGCGATAGATGAATGGTTTCAGCTCTTTGCCCTGCAATAACGCCAGGATGTTGTCGGCACACAAACTCGCCATCTGATGTGCGGCCTGACCACGCGGTGGCACGGTGCTACCGTTCGCCTGCGGACAGGCGGCGCAATCGCCGATGGCGAAGATGTGCGCATCGCGCGTGGTTTGCAGCGTCGGCTCCACCACCAACTGGTTGATGCGGTTGCTCTCCAGGCCGCCGATATCGCGCAGGAAATCCGCCGCTTTGATGCCCGCCGCCCATACCATCAGATCGGCCGGGATAAACTCGCCGCCTTTGGTCTGTAGGCCGTTGCTCTCCGCGCAGGTTACCATGGTCTGGGTCAGGACGCGCACGCCGAGCTTACTCAGCTCCTGATGGGCGGCGGCCGAGATGCGCGGCGGTAATGCCGGCAGGATTCGCTCCCCCGCCTCGACCAGCGTCACATTCAGCGCCGCGCTGCTCAGGTTCTCGTAACCGTAGCTTTGCAACTGCTGCACCGCGTTATGCAGTTCGGCGGACAGCTCTACCCCGGTCGCGCCCCCGCCGACGATGGCGATATTGACCTGCTCCTCCGGCTTGCCCGCCGCGGAGTATTTCAGGAAGAGGTTTAGCATCTCGTTATGGAAACGGTGCGCCTGCTGCGGGCTGTCCAGGAAGATGCAGTTCTGGCGGACGCCCGGCGTCCCGAAGTCGTTCGAGGTACTGCCCAACGCCATCACCAGAATGTCGTAGTCGAGCTGACGTTCGGCCACCAGCAATGCGCCCTGCTCATCATGGATCGCCGCCAAGGTGACACGGCGCTGCTGACGATCGAGTTCGGTCATGCTGCCCAGCTGAAAGGTGAAGTGATGAGCGCGCGCATGGGCCAGGTAGCTCAAGGCATCCACCCCATCATCCAGCGAGCCGGTCGCCACTTCGTGCAACAACGGCTTCCACAGGTGGCTATGGTTGCGATCGATCAGCACCACTTCCGCCTTTCCTTTCCGCCCCAGCGAATGGCCCAGGCTGGTCGCCAGTTCGAGTCCGCCGGCACCACCACCGACAATCACGATTTTCTTCTTTGCTGCGCTCAAAGCTCTCTCCCTTGGTAAAAAATGTAAACCATTCGTTAACCGAAGATGACTTCCGCATAACCCAGAGTGGCGGCTTGGCTGACGAAGGTTAATTTCATTCACTGCGGGCACAATACCACAAAGGGTAATATGGTCATACCAAAATTGATTCAAATCAAATAAAGTGGTGATTGTTTGGCTATTTTTTGTGCGTTGGCGCCGATTTTTTAAACTTAATAGCCAGACTGGCAACATGGCGATGACAATGCCCCCACCTAGCGCCAGCGGCACGCCCCCGCGCGCCATCGCGCCTGAGATATTCATCCTGCCGGGATGCGGTGCTATCATGGCCACATCGTGGCGCACACTCCGGCGCCATCCGCCGCCTGCCTGCATTAGGACGCCATGAACGCCAGACAACAGCTTATTCTGCAATTAGTTAACGACAAACGCCGCATCAGCGTCGCCGAACTGGCGCAGATCTGCCAGGTTTCCGAGGTCACTATCCGCCAGGATCTGACACTGCTAGAGAAACGCAACTACCTCAAGCGGGTACACGGTTTCGCCACCGCCCTGGAAAGCGAAGAGAGCGAAGAGGTCGATGCGCGTATGAGGATTAACTTCACCCTGAAGCAACAGCTGGCCGCCTATGCCGCCTCGCTGGTTGAGGATGGGGAGACCATTTTCATCGAAAGCGGCAGCACTAATGCCCTGTTGGCGCGCTACCTGGCCGAGCGCAAGCACATCACCTTGGTCACCGTCAGCACCTATATCGCCCACCTCCTCAAGGAGACCGACTGCGATGTCATCCTGATGGGGGGGATGTACCAGAAGCGTAGCGAGACGGTGGTCGGCCCGTTGACACGTCAGTGTATCCAACAGGTCCATTTCAGTAAGGCCTTCATCGGCATCGACGGTTTCCATCCCGATACCGGTTTTACCGGGCGCGACATGATGCGGGCCGAGGTGGTCAATACGGTGCTGGCCAAGGGGGCGCAGAATATCATCCTGACCGACGCCTCGAAGTTCGGCCAGATCCATCCCAACCCCGTGCTGCCTGCCTCCGCCATCAGTCGAGTGATCACCGACTATCGCCTCGCCGATACGCAGCGAGAACAGCTGGAGGCGTTGGGGATCGCCGTCGATAAAGTCTCCGAGAGTGGCATTCGCTGAGGCGCGCGCGAAGAAAGAAAAAAATCCTGCGTCCACCCTTGCACTGGGTCTGTATTACTGTATATATTTACAGTAATATTACTCATGAGGAGTGAACCATGCGCATTGAACTGACTCTGGACAAGCGCAACCCGCTACCCGACGGGGCACTTGATGCCTTTCGGCACGAGTTTTCCCGCCGTATTCAACCACACTACCCCGATTGTATCGTGCAGGTACGCCAGGCCGGTGCCAACAACCTGAGTGTCCTAGGGGGAAACAAGAGCGACCGGGAGATCATCGAGACCATCCTGCAAGAGACCTGGGAGAGCGCCGACGACTGGTTCAACCCCGATTACCCGGAATAAGGTGCTATCGGCCTGATCCCTGGCGCTAATAGCTTGCTAAGTCACGTTTTTTCTGGTGGACGCAGAAAAAAACTATCGCCCACGACGCGGAAGCATATACTGAAAAGGCGCATGGCATGCGTTTGTTGATCCTAGCTTATTGCTCCTCGTTAGTACGTATTTCAGTGACTACGCTTAAGGGGGTCTTATGAACGGCAAAGATGAAGTGATCCAGACGCACCCGGTTATCGGTTGGGATATCAGTACCGTCGACAGTTATGATGCCTTAATGATCCGTCTTCACTACCTTTCATCGCAAGATCAACCCCCGGAAGATGCCCGCGTCGACCGCACATTATGGTTGACCACCGATGTGGCCCGGCAGCTCATCACCATCCTCGAGGCCGGTATCGCCAAGATCGAGGACAGCGATTACCAACAGATTGATTACATCAAGCATTAACCTTCCCCTACACCGCCGCCAGGCGGTGTTTTTCTTTGGGCACCCAGGCGCCCTAGACCATCCCGGTATACACTAAACAGAGAGGCCGCCTAGGCGCCTCTCCTGCACACCAATCTAACGCGTAGCCGCGTGACGGAGGCGGAGATGGACTATGATCTGGCAATCGTTGGCAGTGGCTCTGTCGGCGCCGCCGCCGGTTACTATGCTGCCCTGGCCGGCCTCAATGTCGCCCTGTTCGACCGCCATTCTCCCCCCCATCGTCTGGGGAGCCATCATGGCGATACCCGCCTAATGCGCCATACCGACGCCATCACGCCACAGTACGCCGCCTTGGCCCTGCGGTCACAGCGACTCTGGCTGGCTTTAGAGGAGATCAGCGCGCTCCCCCTGTTTCATCGTTGCGGCGTGCTGAGCCTCGGCCCCCGACACAGCGCCTTCATGCGCGGTATCCAGGCCAGTGCGCACCAGCAAGGCGTGACGCTCGACCTCCTAAGCCGGGAGGCCCTCGTTGAGCGTTGGCCGACCATCCGCCTCCCGGAGACCTACGCTGCCCTACTGGAGCCGGATGCCGGCTACCTCAAGTGCCATCTGGCCATCGCTACCCTGATCGAGAAGGCGGCCGATCTCGGGGCCCGACTACACTTCGACTGCCCATTACATACCTTACAAGCCGAAGGGGATGGCGTTCGTCTATGCGCCCCGCAGGGCGACTGGTATGCCCGGCGCGTCATCGTCTGTGCCGGCAGCGGGACCCACAGCCTGTTACCCGCACTACCGCTGCGTATCTGGTGTAAACCCTTCGCCTGGTATCAAGCGGGGGCGAGTTTCAGCGAGGCTCGTCACTTCCCTGCGTTGCACACTCTGACGCCGCAGGGCCGCTACTTCTATAGCTTTCCCGCCGTGGATGGTGCCCTCAAGGCGGGACGTTACGATGGCGGTCTCCCCATCGTCCCACCTGCACATTGTCCCAGTGCCCGCGACGCCCGAGAAGATGAGGCGATCCACGACTACCTGCAACAATTTCTCCCCCAAGTCGGTCCCTGCCTACGCGGGGAGATCGCCAGCGTCGCCTCAACACCCGACGATCGTCTCATTCTCGACCGACTGCCCGGGGCTTCGGCGATTATCGTGGTGGCCGGCCTCGGTAGTCAGGGGTTTAAGTTTGCGCCGGCGTTGGCCGAACTGGCGCTCGCCCTGGCACACGATGAAATGCCGGCGCTCGATCTGAGCCCGTTTCGTCTCGACCGTTGGGGAACGCCCGCTCACTAATCGGCGGCGGGAAACGCCCCGCCCCCTACACCATGGTGAGGGGGCGGCTTACGTTCGTCTCCCTCCCGGCCCCACGGGATCAGAGACACGATGCTGGCGTGTTAGCGTGATGCGATGATGCGATGATGGTGCAAGAGGTGGAGGACGAGAGCCACCTCGTCATCATTACCTTTACCCATCTCATACGCGAACACGAAGCCTAACCGTACCGCCTGCGCTCATCATACCGTCAATGTCACTCACTAATATTTATTTTAATATAACGAGATATTTTTATTATTTATCTATTTCCTGGCGCGAGAAAAATAATTCCCAACCACAGACAGATGCTCGGCTTTTCCATTGACACGCTACAACAAAAAAATTAGTTTGTGGGTTTAATACGCCTCGGGCCGTTATCCTCTATTCCCTATCACCCGTGTCCTGCCTAGTCACGGGAGTGCGCCAAGTATGGTGCCTGACACCGCACCACAGCACGTGGTTGTGGTCGCTGCTATCGCTAAAGGACGAGTCATGGAGTTATTGGTTATTGAACCCTGCCGCTATACCCAAATGGGCATCGATTTATTTATTAAGGATGAGGAAAATATCAATATTAATTATGTCGATGATATCACCAAAATTAATGGTGACCACGCAACAGCACAGACAGACTTTATTTTCGCCAATCTCAGCCTTTATTGCCAACATCATGCGATAAGTAGCGACTTACAGACTTTTCTCCATCGTCCTCGACGCGCAATAAGCTTTATTTATACCGAGGCGCACTACCCCTATACTAAACAACCGTTATATCTACAAAATGGTATTTATTTAATTAATAAAAAGATGACGCTGACGTTGCTCCATCTGATCGGTCGCCAGCCGCCCCAGTCATCGCTAACACCCAGCGACCAGATCGCGCAGATCTACGGAGCCTGGCCGTTGCTAACCCCCCGCGAGATCACCGTACTGCACGACTGGATGCAACAGATCGCCAATCATCGTATCGCCCAACGTCTACGCCTGAGTCCACGCACCATCTACGCCCATAAGCGACGCATCATCGAAAAAATGCGCGTGAGAAACCGCATCGAGCTCTGTTATCTGTATAATCTGCTGCGTCATCTCTATTAAGGATTGCGTGGCGAGGCTTGAGGGGCTGGCGGGTTTTTCCTATACTCGGATCCCGCTTTCTGTGCCGTGAGGCATCATGCTCGACCGTCTGTTGCAACGCCTAATCGAAAATGTGCGCCATCACCTGATTTTTTACCTCGTCGTGTCGCTGTTACTGTTGGCCTTTGACCTCTACTACTTCATGGTAAGCTGAGCATACGACGCATGGCGCATTGCGTGTGCACCGTACGATCCGCTATGCTGATAGCTGTGCTTTCAGTACGTTAACCCTCTTTGGTATCTGCTATGCTGTCGTTTACTCTGGATCGCAACAGCCCGCTGGCGTTACAAACGCAACTCTATCAGCAATTTCACACCGCGCTGCATGATGGCTCATTACGCCATGGCGAGCGGCTGCCCTCGATCCGCGAACTGGGCGGCAAGCTACACGTATCGCGCAATACCATCACCGCCGTGTATGAAAAGCTACTGCAAGAGGGGTTTATCGCCAGCCGGCCCGGCGTGGGCTACGACGTGATCTACGCCAGCCACATCGATCTCCCGGAGACGCCGACGGCGCGCCATGAGCTGGACCATCCCCCCAGTGTACTGCGCACCCAGGCGCCTGAAACCTATGTCGACGTCGACAGCCCACTGTTCTTCAGCCTGGGCAATCCGGACGAGTCGGCCTTTCCCTGGCAACGTTGGCGCAGCTGGAACAACAAAGCCTCGCGCAGCAAGCATCTGCTGATGACCCGCTACCATCCACCGGCCGGTCTGCTCTCGCTACGCCAGGAGCTGGTCAAATACCTGGCGGCGGCGCGCGGTATCCATACCGATGCCCAGCACATCATCATCACCAACGGTGTACAGGAGGGGTTGGCCTTACTGGCGCGAACCTTGTTGACGCCGCAGGAGCATATCGCCGTCGAGTCGCCCTGCTACCCCGGAGCCTGGAATCTGTTTACTAGCTTCGCCCCGCAGATCCATGCCATCCCGGTCGATGAGTGTGGGCTACGTACCGAGCTACTCCCCGAACAGCAGTGTGCATTAGCCTACGTCACCCCTTCGCACCAATACCCGGTCGGCAGCACCCTACCGCTGACGCGCCGCCTGGCCCTGCTCGACTGGTCGCGCCGCTCGAATGCCTATGTGATCGAGGACGACTACGATACCACCTTCCTGTATGGCACCCAGCCGTTACCCGCGCTCAAGTCGCTGGAAGACGCTAACAACGTGATCTATCTGAGTAGCTTTTCGAAGACGCTCGGTCCAGGGATGCGGCTCGGTTTCATGGTCTGCCCGGATCGACTGGTCGATCCCATCCTCAATCTAAAGGCGTTATGGAATCACGGCGCCAGTTGGCTCTACCAACAGTTCCTCGCCGATTTTATGTCGGATCAGGGCTATCACCGTCACCTGCGTAAGCTGGAGTTGGAGTATGCCGCTCGCCAGGCGCTGCTGCGTGAGGGATTGTGCGCCCTGTTCCCCCGCGCCCGTCTGTTAGGCACCTCATCCGGCCTCCACCTGACGCTCAAGACCGATCTCAGCGCACAGAGCGTCAATCGCCTACGCGAACGCTGCCTACGCGACGGCGTGCGTTTCGATACCCTACAGAGTATGTGTAACGGCTCGGAGCGCGCCTACCTGGAGCACGACGGCGCGCCGTTGATGCTATTTGGCTTCAGTGCCTTGTCGGCGGTGAAGATCCGCCGGGCGCTGGAAATCATCGCCCGGGCGGCCAAGGAGTTGGCGTTGGTCTAAAGAGCACGCCATGGGGCGGCGTCGCGCCGCTCAGGCGGCCGGCAGCGCATTGCTCGGCAATTGCAGGCGGAAATCTTGTTGCAGGGCATGAGGCGCATCGCTATTCAGCAATTGCTGATAGATGTCACCCGCCACGATACAACGCTGGCGATCGGGGTCGCTGGCCATCGCCAACCCCAATGCGTTACCGGCCATCTCGTTATACAGCAGATCCGTCAGGCGATTCTTCTCCCCCAACGAGGTGACCGTACGTAACGCGTCTACCGTGGTGTTATACAACGGCGACAGGCTGTTCTGCTGGTTACAACGCCGATAGACCTCATGATAAAAGGCCAACTGCAACGCCTGCTCATAACGCAGGCTGGCGGCAGGTACCTTGACCTGAGCCTGCGCCGCGCTCGCGGCCGTGTTCGTCGTGGCCGCACTGGTCGGGGCCACGCCGCTCGAAGGCGCGCTGATGACCGGATGCGGGGTCGCGATCGTCACCGAGGTGCTAGGCTCTGCCGAGGCACTGGCGGCATACCATGCCATCAAGCTGGCGCCGAGCCATAGAAAGGGTTTATTCATCATCATTTCCTCTAGAAATGTTTTGCTACTATCCTAATGCGTCAAACTGACAAGAAAAGGGGCAATCTGTTGTGCCACAGCCCATTCTGTATCAGTCTGTGTCCTCGGTTAAGCTAGCCTAACAGGCTCTCCCCGCGCCCCCGTTGCGCAATGCGCGATATATGCGCGTTTTTTCAACGGCGCGCCGCGTAGATTTCCAAGGCGGTCACATTCCCGCACGCTATTTCAGACTGATTTACAATTGTATTATCTTATTTATGGTACCATCGTCACGTCACGCTATCCTGCGAACTTGTCTGATATTTGGGGTATCACGGCTCACCGAATCGGCGACCAGTCTGGTTACCGGGATGGCAACGAGTCGCTCGTCCTTTTCCCTCTGGCATCCGTTCGTGGTTAATTAAGGTAAGGTAATGGAAGTCATCAAAGAGATCCTGCATGCACTGTGGGCCCAAGATTTCGCCGTGCTAAGCGATCCGCACGTAGTCTGGATTATTTACGCCATTCTATTTACGACTCTGGTCTTAGAGAATGGTTTGCTTCCCGCCGCCTTTCTACCGGGTGACAGCCTGTTGCTGCTATCCGGTGCACTCATCGCGCGTTCGGTACTCCCCTTTTTCCCCACCCTGTGCCTGCTGGTCATCGCCTCTAGCCTAGGGTGCTGGCTCAGCTACTTGCAGGGGCGTTGGCTGGGCGATACTCGTTTGGTACAAGGCTGGCTGTTACGCCTGCCGCCACAATACCATCAACGCGCTTACAATCTTTTCCATCGCCACGGTTTGATGGCGTTGCTCATCGGCCGTTTCCTGGCCTTCGTACGCACCATCCTGCCGGTACTCGCCGGGCTATCGGGACTGCGTAGCACACGCTTTCAGATCTTCAACTGGATCAGTGCCCTGCTCTGGGTCGGCGTGGTGCTGGGGTTAGGACTGGCTATCAGCCACATCCCCTTCGTCAAACAGCATCAGGATCAGGTGATGTCGATCCTCATCGTCCTGCCGGTGGTCTTGCTGGTCAGCGGCCTGATCGGCACCCTGTTACTCCTCCTGCGCCGCCGTCGGCAACCGCACGCCTAACCCCACACGCTGTCGCCCTCGTCACCTGCGCCGAGGGCGACAGAAATCAGACTATTTACCTGTCGATAAATTCTCCGGCACCTATACTGCTCTCATTATCAGCCGGTTCCGCCACGCCTCAACTATACTTAAAACGTGTCGGACGCAGTAAGGAGCCCAACATGAACCTCACCATGAAACGCGTCACCAGCGTCGCCTTAGCGCTTGCCCTGGTCGCCTCCCTCAGTGCCTGTTCCAACATGTCTAAACGCGATCGCAATACCGCCATCGGCGCCGGTGCCGGTGCGATCGGTGGCGCCATCCTGACCGATGGTAGCGCGCTGGGTACCGTCGGCGGAGCCGCCATCGGCGGGCTGATCGGCCATCAGGTCGGCAAGTGATGTCGCTCGGCTCACCCCGGTCGTAGGCATGAAAAAGCCGGCAAGCATGCCGGCTTTCTTGTCTTCACACGCGATGGCGGCGAAGCGCCGCCTTTAACCGCCAGCCAACTTCACCCGCAGGCCTTTCGCCTCCAGCAGCTGTTTCAGTAAATCGCGTTTATCGCCCTGGATCTCGATCATCCCGTCACGCACGCTACCGCCGCAGCCACAGCGCTTCTTCAGCTCGGCCGCCAGCGCCTGCGTCGCGCCATCATCCAGATCCAGCCCGCTGATCACGCAGACGCCTTTCCCCTTACGCCCGCTGGTTTGGCGCTGAATACGTACGATGCCGTCCCCTTTCGGGCGCGCGATCGGCGCCGCCTCCTGCTGGATACGCCCGCTGGCGGTGGAGTAGACCAAACGACTGTTACTCTCTTGCATGACTCGGTTCTCTATCTCTCGTTATGCTAGGCTCGCCAGAATGGCGTGCAATGCCTCGGCCGGCTTTGCCGCCTGGGTGATCGGGCGACCGATCACCATGTAATCGACACCGGCTTGAAGCGCCTGTTGCGGCGTCATGATGCGCCGCTGATCCCCGGCGTCGCTCCCCTGCGGGCGGATACCCGGGGTGACCAAATTAAACGCCGGGCCACAGCAGGCCTTGAGGCGTACCGCCTCCTGGGCCGAACACACCACCCCATCCAAACCACACTCCTGACTCAGACGCGCCAGGCGCTCGGCATAGTCGGCCGGCGCCATATCGATACCGATGGCCTGCAGATCGGCCTGCTCCATACTGGTCAGCACGGTCACCGCGATCAGCAAAGGGGCCTCGGCGCCATAAGGCAGCAGCGCCTCACGTGCGGCCGTCATCATGCGAGCGCTGCCGCTGGCATGCACGTTAACCATCCAGACGCCCAGTTCCGCCGCCGCCGCGACGGCCCGCGCCACGGTATGGGGAATATCATGGAACTTGAGATCCAGAAAGATATCGAAGCCACGCTGTTGCAGGGTACGCACCAGTTGCGGCCCGAACAGGGTAAACATCTCTTTACCGATCTTCAGACGGCAGTCACGCGGATCGAGGGCGTCCACCAGCGCCAGCGCGGCGTTCTGGTCGGCATAGTCGAGGGCGACGATGATCGGTGAGTGGCTGGGAGCTCGCATCGGGATAGATTTTGACATGGTGGGTTCCTGAATCTGGCGTTTATCGGAGAAATACCTTTTTCAGGGGGGGCATTGTACACAGCGTGCCCCGCTCTGCCTAGGGCCTCGCCCTATTCGCGGGGCAAATCCTCCCCCGATGCTTACTGACCGTCCAAGCCACGGATCGGTTTGACCGTCGCCCAGGCTCGGCAAGAGGGGCAATGCCAGTACAGGCTGTGAGCAGTGAAGCCGCACTTCAGGCAACGATAACGAGGTTTGGTGCGGATCTGTTCGCCGACCATGTCACGTAACAGCAGCAAACTCTCACGCGCCCGGCCATCCTCAGCCTCTGCCAGATGGTAGTCCATCAGGCGATGGAACACCCGCATGGTCGGATGGCGCTGTAACTGGCGACTCACATAGATCTGTGCCGCCTCCAGCCCCTCCTCCGCCTCGATCACCTGGCCGAGCATCAACTCGGCGCTGGCGCCTGCATCCTCCTCGACGCAACGGCGTAGGAAGTCATGCCACGGCCCCGCTTGGCCCAGGGTCTGGTAGCATGCCTCCATCAACGGCAAGACCTCACTGACGAAGGCGCGGTCCTGTTCGAGAACCTGGGCGAAGGCCGTTACAGCCTTGGCAGGCTCACCCAAGGCCTGATAGACTCGGCCCTGCATGATGGAGACGCGGGCACAGCCCTTATCTGCCGCCGCCGCCTTCTTCAATAGACTCTGCGCCTTATCGAGATCGTCGCTGCCCATGGCCTGCAACGCCAGCTCACAGTAGAAGTGGGCGATTTCGCCCCGCTGCTGCTCTTTTCCTAGCCGGACGAGCTTCTCCGCCACCTCAATGGCCTTGTGCCACTCGCTGGTAGCCTGGTGGATCACCAGCAACTGCTGCAGTGCTGACAGACGAAAATCGGCCTCGTCGACCAGTTGGCTAAACATCTCCTCGGCGCGGTCATACAAGCCCGCCGCCATATAGTCGCGCCCCAGCTGTTGCACCGCCAGCAGACGCTGTTCGAAGGAGAGCGAGGCACTCTCCATTAAGGACTGGTGGATGCGGATGGCGCGATCGACTTCGCCACGAGAACGAAACAGGTTGCCGAGTGTCAGATGGGCTTCGACGGCGTTACTGTCCTCCTTGAGCATATCGAGGAACAGCTCGACCGCCTGATCTTGCTGGTTAGACAATAAGAAGTTCACCCCGGTCACGTATTCGCGCGACAGGCGATTAGCCTCTTGCTGTTTATCCTGCTGTGCACTCCTGCGCCCCATATACCAGCCATAGGCAGCCGCTACCGGGAGAAGCAGAAACAGCAGCTCAAGCATGACGGTTATTCCTTGGCGGCGCGGGTCGGCGCGGCGCTAGCACCCACCGGCACATCAGCCGGCGCCAGTTGCTGCTCCAGACGACGGATCTTGCGCTGAGCGCGAGCCAGCCCCAGCCGCACGCGCAAATAAAACAGCCCGCAGATCAACCAGCCCAGGACGAAGCCCGCGGCGAACAGCGTCGCCAGCAGCGTCGACAGGCGGTACTCCCCTTTCGCTAACAAGTAGTTGAAGGTAACCAGCTGATCATTTTGCGTGCCGAGGGTAACCGACAGTACGAAGATGGCCAGTACGATCAGAAAAATCAGCAAATATTTCACATTTCTTCCCGTTGTTCAGGTTAAGCAAATGAATAATGCTTAGAAAATCGAGACAGCGTCTAAATTAACATTTACTCATGGGGCATGGAAACCCCGCCTAGCAGAAAGGCAAGGGTTTATTGAATGCTGCGCTATTTTTGTACCATCGCCACAATCTCTGCGCCCGCCACCCTTGAATCGCGCCATGGGTATCACCATATCAAATAATAGTTTTACTATTGATGCAGCATTTTTATTCCCTTTTTTGCGCCATCGGCTGCAACAAATGTGCTTTCTTGGCCGAGCTTTACGCACATTTTATGGCAAAATGAGGCCAGACTTTTATAGCCGAAGTAGGAAGCGTCACTCATCCTCTTGCGTACCCTGTGCTATCTACATCCGCAGTGTGCCGTAGATGTGACGCCGTCATGATGGAAAATGATGTGGTTGTGGAGACAAACATGCAGCTTAAACAGGTGGCAGAGGCAAAACTGCCGACGCCATGGGGCGACTTTTTAATGGTCGGCTTTGAAGAGATTGCGACAGGTCATGACCATCTGGCCCTGGTTTATGGAGATATTTCCGGCACGACGCCGGTACTGGCGCGTGTTCACTCCGAGTGCCTGACGGGCGATGCCCTGTTCAGCCTGCGCTGCGACTGCGGCTTCCAGCTGGAAGCCGCGCTGGAACACATTGCAGAAGAGGGGCGCGGCATCCTGCTGTACCATCGTCAGGAGGGGCGTAACATCGGTCTGCTCAATAAGATCCGTGCCTATGCCTTGCAGGATCAGGGCGCCGATACCGTCGAGGCCAACCATCAGTTGGGCTTCGCCGCCGATGAGCGCGACTTTACCCTGTGCGCCGACATGTTTAAATTGTTGGGCGTGAGCCAGGTGCGTCTGTTGACCAATAACCCGAAGAAGGTCGATATCCTGACCCAGGCGGGGATCAACATTGTCGAACGCGTGCCGCTGATCGTCGGGCGCAATCCGAAGAATGAACGCTATCTGGCCACCAAGGCCGCCAAGATGGGCCATCTGCTGAACGGCTGAGCCGCCCACTCACGGGCGGTATAACGCCGCCCGCACCTCTCGTGTCTCACCCCCCTCCGCGTTATCACATCCCGCACGCCCCACGCTATGCCTATGCCTATGCCTATGCCTATGCCTATGCCTATGCCTATGCCTATGCTCAGCAGCGTGCCCCGGTCAGGCGCGCTGAAGCATAAAAAAAGCCCCCAAAACGGGGGCTAAGCGACGTCATCGCCCTGTCACAGGCGTATCACGTACTTGCATCAATGGCTACGAATATAATCATCCATCTCGGTCTTCAGGTTATCCGATTTCGTGCCGAAAATGGCCTGAACACCGGAACCCGCGACCACGACGCCAGCGGCGCCCAGCTTCTTCAAGCCGGCCTGATCCACCTTGGCGACATCGGCGACGCTAACGCGCAGACGCGTAATACAGGCATCCAGGTTAGTGATATTGTCCTTGCCCCCGAAGGCTTGTACCAGTGAGGCCGCCATCTCGTTGCTCCCCTGGGCAGACTGTTCGGCCGCGCTATCTTCACGCCCCGGCGTCTTCAGGTTCAGCTTGACGATCAGCACACGGAAGATCACGTAATACAGCAGGGCGTAGCACAGGCCGACGATCGGGAATAGCCACAGCTTGCTGCCGTTACCACTCAACACGATAAAGTCGATCAAACCATGCGAGAAGCTGGTACCGTCGCGCATCCCCAGCAGGATACAGATCGGGAAGGCCAGACCGGCCAGGATGGCATGGATCACATACAGGATCGGCGCCACAAACATAAAGGCGAACTCGATAGGCTCG
Source organism: Edwardsiella sp. A.80236 (assembly GCF_044540725.1). Classification (NCBI taxonomy): domain Bacteria; kingdom Pseudomonadati; phylum Pseudomonadota; class Gammaproteobacteria; order Enterobacterales; family Hafniaceae; genus Edwardsiella; species Edwardsiella sp. A.80236. The sequence continues at coordinate 320,730 of NZ_JBIUCY010000001.1, read as the reverse complement.
GTGATCCCCGTCAGGAATGAGGTCAGCGCCGCCGAGATCATGATCCCGGCAACCTTGGCGCGGTTTTCCGGTTTCGCCGAATGCCAGATGGCGATCGCGGCGGCCGGCAGGCCATACATCTTGAACAGGAAGCCACCGGAGAGTTTGCCCGCCGTCGGGTCCCCCGCCATATAACGCGGAATGTCGCCGTGGAACACCTGACCGGCCGCATTGACGTATTCACCGATCTGCATCTGGAACGGGACGTTCCAGATATGGTGCAAGCCAAAGGGCACCAGCGCGCGTTCTACCAGACCATAGATACCGAAAGCCACAACCGGGTTCTGGTAAGCGGCCCACTGAGAGAAGTGCTGAATGGCGGATCCGATCGGCGGCCAAATAAAGGAGAGCGCCACACCAAGGGCGATGGCGGCCAGGCCAGAAATGATCGGCACAAAGCGCTTACCGGCAAAGAAGCCCAGGTACTCTGGCAACTTGATACGATAGAAGCGATTGAACATATAGGCCGCGATGGAACCGGCGATGATCCCGCCGAGCACCCCGGTGTCCGCCAGATGTTTCGAGGCGATCTCTTCGGCCGGTAAATGCAGCACTAACGGTGCGACCACCGCCATGGTTTTCACCATGATGCCATAGGCAACCACGGCGGCCAGCGCCGAAACCCCGTCATTGTTGGTGAAGCCTAATGCCACGCCGATAGCGAAGATGAGCGGCATATTGGCAAATACTGACCCGCCCGCCTCGGCCATCACATGGGAAACAATCTCGGGTAGCCAACTGAAATTAGCCGAACCGACACCGAGAAGAATACCTGCGATGGGCAAGACTGATACTGGCAGCATCAGCGACTTGCCTACCTTTTGCAGGTTAGCAAATGCGTTTTTAAACATGTTTGAGTGTGCTCCTGAGTAAAAATGCTCTTTTTATTCACGCTAGGGGCGGCGTGTGCCAGAGGGAAGAGGGCCCCCGGCAAGGGGTGTCTTTGCACCCTGTTATTTTTTACGCAGAGTAAAATAAATAGAGCATTTGGTGTTTGATGGCTGTCACGTTTCACACATTACAGCGATCTATTTAACATTTACGCAAGAAAATCGACCAACCCTAGCGAGTATGTTGCATTATTAGCCAGTTAGCCGATCACTGTTGCGCACAAAAAATGCCCATCGATGGGCATTTTTACGCAGTGTAAAATATATTAATCCATGTTCGGCAGCGTCACCGCGAACAGGCGGCTAAAATTCGCACTGGTCGCGCGCGCCAATGCCTGCGCGTCAATCCCCTTCAACACCGCCAGATACTCGGCGACATCGCGCACATAGGCCGGCTGATTCTCGCGTCCGCGATGTGGCACCGGCGCCAGATAGGGCGAGTCGGTCTCCACCAGCAGGCGATCGAGCGGCACATAACGCGCCACTTCACGCAACGCCTCGGCATTACGGAAGGTGACGATACCCGAGAAAGAGATATAAAAACCGAGATCCAGTAACGCCGCCGCCGTCGCCTTATCCTCAGTAAAACAGTGCAGCACGCCACCGCACTGATCGGCCCCCTCCTCTCGCAGGATCGCGAGCGTATCCTGGCGTGCCTCACGGGTATGCACGATCACCGGTTTGCCCAACTCGCGGCCAATACGAATATGCTGGCGGAAGGCCGCCTGCTGTTCGGCGATATTGTCCTGCTGATAGAAGTAATCCAACCCGGTCTCGCCCAACGCGATCACCCCCGGTTCGGCGGCCAGACTCTGCAACGCCTGCGGCGTATAGGGTTCGTCCAGATTCAGCGGATGCACGCCGCACGAGAAGGCGACATCGGGACGATCGCCGATACGGGCGCGCATCGCGCGGTAACCGGGCAGGGTGGTGGCGACGGCCAGGACAAACCCGACACCACGAGCGTGCGCTTCGGCCAACACGCTATCGACGCTATCGTGCAGTCCATCATAATCCAAGCCATCGAGATGGCAGTGAGAATCGACTAGATACATAACCAACCTATTCTGTCTATGCCGGGCCAATTAGCCGGCCGGCGAGGAGTCGCTCCATGCGCACAGCTGGCGCATAAGCAATAATTCACGATTGATCCCTGGCGTCGCCAGGAGTTGATGGCGGCACGCCACCCAGGCGTGCAGCAGCTGTTGCAGTTTGGCCGGCGCATGCCGCTTTGCCAGCAGGGTCACCAGCGCCAGCTGATCTCGATTGGCGATGCTCGCGGCCACGCCGAGCTGACGCTTCTGTGCATCCAGCAGCAGCGCGCATAGCCATCCCAGCCGCTCGCTGACATCCTCTTGGTTCAACGACGGCAGCAGATCGAGCCACTGATCGCTCGCCAGCGCCTGACTCAGCGCCTGGCATAACGCCTCGCGCTGGGCCCAGCGCGCCGGTTGCAATAACGCCAGGGCGGCGACCGGTGCCCCACCGCACAGACGCAAGGCGGCGCTCATCGCCTGAGGATCCCCGGGCTGTTGCTGTTGTAGCCAATGCAGGCTGACGCTCTCCACCGGCGCGGCCAGATGCAGATAGAAGCAGCGGCTGCGCAAGGTAGGCAACAACTGCGCGGGTTCGCGGGTGCTCAGCAGAAAATAGGTCTGAGCCGGCGGCTCCTCCAGCGTCTTCAACAACGCATTGGCCGCCGCCTCACTCAGCTGCTCACAGCGCGCGATCCAGACGAGCTTCGCCCCGCCCTGCTGAGCATGACTCTGCAACTGCTCGATGATCTGGCGTACCGGCTCGACGCCCAGCGTATTTTTCCCCTTCTCCGCCTGGAGACAATGCCAGTCGGGATGCGTGCCTGCCATCATCAGGCGACAGGCATGGCACTGACCACAGCTCCGCTCCCCCTCGGGATGCTGACAAAGCAACCAACGCGCCAAGGCATAGACCAGCGATGCCTCCCCCATGCCTTCGATGGCATGCAGCAGTAACGCATGATGGCCTCGCCCATTCTGATGCTGCGCCAGTAATTGACGATAGGGGGCGTTGAGCCAGGGATACCAATTCACGCCTGCGCCTCCTGACGCGCCAGCCACGCTTGCAACGCCTGGCGGATCGCGTCACTCACCTGTTCCAGCGGCTGTGAGGCATCGAGGGTGACGATGCGCTCATCCTGGCTGGCCAACGCCAGATAGCGCGCCCGAGTCCGCTCAAAAAACGCCAGTGACTCACGCTCGATGCGATCCAACTCACCACGGCTACGCGCCCGCGCCAACCCTTGTTCTGGCGGGATGTCCAGATAGAGGGTGAGATCGGGCTTGAACGATCCCAGTACCGTATCACGCAGGGTTTGCAGCAGCTGAGGATCGATGCCACGTCCGCCCCCCTGATAGGCCTGTGAGGAGAGATCGTGACGATCGCCGATCACCCAAGCACCACGCGCCAGCGCGGGCTTGATCACGTTCTCTACCAGTTGAACCCGTGCGGCGTAGAGCATCAGCACCTCGGCGCGATCGGTCAGGGTCTCCCCCGCACAGCCCTCTTTCACCAACTGGCGCAGCTGTTCGGCCAGCGGCGTACCGCCCGGCTCTCGGGTAAAGACAACCTCTTGCACGCCGTGTCGGCGCAACTCCTCCACCACGACGTCGCGTGCCGTCGTCTTGCCGGCGCCTTCTAGCCCCTCGATCACGATGAACTTACTTTTCATTCTTATCCCTTAATGCCTGCAAATAGGCGCGCACCGCCTGATTATGACTTTGCAGGTTAGTGCTAAATACATGCCCGCCCTTACCATCCGCCACGAAGTAGAGATAGGGCGTCTTGGCCGGGTGCGCCGCGGCGACCAGCGAGGCCTTGCTCGGCATGGCGATGGGCGTCGGCGGCAGACCGGCGATGACATAGGTGTTATAGGGGGTCGGCTGCTGAAGATCACGCCGCGTCAGGTTGCCATTATAGGCATTTCCCAGGCCATAGATCACCGTCGGATCGGTCTGCAGACGCATCCCGATGCGCAGACGGTTGATGAATACCGAGGCGACCTTGGGACGCTCCTCACCCAGTCCCGTCTCTTTCTCGATGATCGACGCCATGGTGACCAACTGCTGCGGCGTCTTGTAGGGCAAGGCCACATCACGCTGCGCCCACTGCTGCTCCACGGTCTTCTCCATGCGGGCGTAGGCGCGCTTCAACAGCATCAGATCCGTGGTACCGGCAGTATAACGATAGGTATCGGGATAGAACCATCCCTCTAGCGACTGCCCCGCCTTGATCCCCAGCCGTTGGGCGATCTGCGCCTCACTCTCTCGCTGTAGGGTATGCTTCAATTGTGGCGCCTCGGCCAGCACCTTCAGCCAGTCGCTGAAACGGGTTCCCTCGATAAAACGCAGATCAAACTGCGCCTCACGCCCACTGCTGAACAGCGCCAGCATGTCTCGTACCGTCATGCCGGGCGTCAATCGGTAGGTTCCCGCCTTAAACTTGGCCAACGCCGGATCCAACTGCAACAACCAGGGAAGGTAACGTCCAGATCGAATCAGACGATCGCGTACCAACAACGCCTGTAGCATCTCCCGTCCGCTCCCCGCCGGCAGCTTAAACAGGGTCGGCTGACTCAGCGGCAAAGGGGTGCGGGCGAAGCGCTCCACCTGGTGATACCCCACCACGCCTAAACCGACCAGCAACAGCAGCGCCAACGCCGCAATCAAGGCTATCCGTTTTTTCTTCATTCCACCGCCATGGCGCCGCTATGCCTCAACCTGTAGGCAATGCGGCAATAAAAATTGATACAATGTGCGTGCGGCGAAAGCGCGCCCCAACGCCTGGTTAACCGGTAACAGCGGCATCAACGCATTGCACACCACCACCTCATCGGCCTGCTGCAAGGCCGCCAACCCGCTCTCCACCTCCTGCAGGCGATAGGGACTCTGCGCCAATAGGCGGCAGATACGCTGGCGCATCACGCCATCAACCCCACACTGCGTCAGGCGCGGCGTGAACACCTGTTGCCCACACCGCCAGAACAGATTGGCCGCACAGCATTCCACCAGCCTATCCTGGGTGTCAAGCACCAGCGCCTCATCCGCCTGTGTCTGCGCCAGATGGGCGCGGATCAACACCTGCTCCAGCCGGTTCAAGTGTTTGATACCGGCCAGCAGCGGCTGACGCGCCAGGCGGATCGGGCTGACGGTCAAGGTGATGCCTCGCTCACGCAACGCCATATAGTGGGTCGGCGCCGGGGCGGTGACGAAAATGCGACGGGGCGTATCGGCGCCATGCGGATCATAGCCACGTCCACCGCTCCCCCGCGTGATCATCCCCTTGAGCACCCCCTCCCCCAGCAACGCGGCATAGCGCTCGGCCTCCGTCAGCCAACGGCTCCAGTCCACGCCCTGGATCTGTAGACGATCACAGGCCTGGTGCATGCGCGCCAGATGCGCACGCAATCCATCGACGCGCCCCTGGCAGACGCGTGCCGTGGTAAAGCAACCGTCGCCATAGTTCAGTCCGCGATCGCTCAACGCAATCTGATGCTGCTCTTCGCCATCGATCCAGTACATGCCGCCTCCTTATGCCGTAGTGCCCTATTCTACCTGGCGAGACAAAAAAAATGGCTCCCGAAGGAGCCATTAGCCGGCGTGACCCGCTTACATCTTACGGAAGATGATCGAGCCGTTGGTTCCGCCGAAGCCGAAGGAGTTACACAGGGCATACTCCAGACCACTAACCTGACGGGCTTCGTGCGGTACGAAGTCCAGATCACAGCCCTCGTCGGGGTTGTCCAGGTTGATGGTCGGCGGCACCACCTGATCGCGCAGCGCCAGGATGGTAAAGATGGACTCGACCGCGCCAGCGGCGCCCAGCAAGTGACCGGTCATCGACTTCGTCGAGCTGACCATCACGCGCGCGGCGGCATCACCATAGACGCTCTTCACCGCTTGGGTTTCCGCCTTATCGCCCGCCGCCGTCGAGGTCCCGTGGGCGTTGATATAGCCGACTTGTGCCGGCGTCACACCCGCGTCACGCAAGGCGTTTTCCATCGCCTGCGCCGCACCGGCGCCATCGGCCGGTGGGGACGTCATGTGATAGGCATCGCTGCTCATGCCAAAGCCAACCAGCTCGGCATAGATCTTGGCACCACGAGCCTTGGCATGCTGGTACTCTTCCAGCACTAGAATGCCGGCGCCATCACCCAACACAAAACCGTCACGATCTTTATCCCACGGACGGCTGGCCGCCTGCGGATTGTCGTTACGCGTCGAGAGCGCACGCGCGGCACCGAACCCGCCAACACCCAGTTGGGTACTGGCCTTCTCGGTCCCACCGGCCAACATGGCATCGGCATCGCCATAGGCGATCATGCGCGCGGCATGGCCGATGTTATGTACGCCAGAGGTACAAGCCGTCGAAATAGAAATGCTCGGGCCACGTAACCCCAGCATGATAGTCAGATGCCCGGCCACCATATTGACGATGGTCGACGGGACGAAGAACGGGCTAATCTTACGCGGACCACCGTGCATCAAGGCCGTATGGTTCTCTTCGATTAATCCTAAGCCGCCGATCCCGGAGCCGATAGCGGCGCCAATACGCGGGGCGTTTTCTTCCGTAATCTCCAGCCCGGAGTCTTGGAAGGCCTGAATGCCGGCCATGATCCCGTACTGAATGAAGAGATCCATCTTCCGCGCATCTTTGCGCGAAATATGCTCTTCGCAATTAAAATCCTTTACTAAGCCCGCAAAACGCGTTGCATAGGCGCTAGTATCGAAATGGTCGATCAGGCTGATGCCACTCTGACCGGCAAGGAGCGCATTCCATGTGGAATCTACGGTATTGCCGACAGGAGACAACATGCCCAGTCCGGTCACAACAACTCGACGCTTAGACACGTTTGTCCTCCAGGGAGGGAAATGATACTGATTAAATGCAGGAAAAACGTAGGCGGTCGAGTGACCGCCTAGATGAGTTCACTTACTTGTTTGCAGCTTCGATGTAGTCGATAGCGGCCTGAACAGTGGTGATCTTCTCTGCTTCTTCGTCCGGAATCTCAGTATCAAACTCTTCTTCCAGAGCCATAACCAGTTCAACGGTGTCAAGAGAATCAGCACCCAGATCGTCAACGAAAGAAGCTGAATTCACAACTTCGTCTTCTTTAACACCCAGCTGTTCAACAATGATTTTCTTAACGCGTTCTTCGATAGTGCTCATACTCTTAAATTTCCTATCAAAACTCGCTTGCGCGATGGTTTTCGTAGTGTATTGAAAGTTGAAAAAGATGCAACCAAATCCCGGCTGGTCAAACCACGATTTTACCCTATTTTGCGGTGTTTCGCGCAAGAAAGGCAAATAGTTTTCGTGATTTTTAGATCATGTACATGCCGCCATTGACATGCAATGTCTCACCGGTAATGTAAGCCGCCTCATCAGAGGCCAAAAATGCGACAGCGTAAGCGATCTCTTTAGCATCGCCCAGACGACCGGCCGGAACCTCGGCCAGAATGCCGCTGCGCTGCTCATCGGAGAGCGCGCGCGTCATGTCGGTTTCAATGAAACCCGGCGCGACCACGTTGACGGTGATGCCGCGTGAAGCGACTTCGCGCGCCAGCGATTTGCTGAACCCGATCAGGCCCGCCTTGGCAGCGGCATAGTTAGCCTGCCCGGCGTTCCCCATGGTCCCCACCACCGAACCGATGGTGATGATACGCCCGCAACGCTTCTTCATCATAGCGCGCATTACCGCTTTTGACAGGCGGAAAACGGAAGTCAGGTTGGTGTTCAGGATATCCTGCCACTCGTCATCCTTCATGCGCATCAGCAAATTGTCGCGGGTGATACCGGCATTATTGACCAGGATATCGATCTCGCCGAACTCGGCGCGTACACGCTCCAGTACGCTATCGATAGAGGCGGAATCGGTCACGTTCAGCGCCATTCCCTTGCCGTTATCGCCCAGATAGGCGCTGATCGCTTCCGCGCCCTTGTCGCTGGTCGCGGTACCGATGACGCGTGCGCCGCGCGCAACCAACGTCTCGGCGATAGCGCGGCCGATGCCACGGCTGGCACCGGTTACCAGTGCAATTTTACCTTCTAAGCTCATGTTTTCCTCGTATTACTGTTCGAGAGCGGCGCTCAGGGAAGCGCAATCATTCACCGCGGCGGCCGTCATGGTGTCCACGATACGCTTGGTCAGGCCAGTCAACACCTTGCCTGGGCCGATTTCCAGCAACTGGGTCACCCCTTCGGCGGACATCTGCTGCACGCTCTCCGTCCAACGGACCGGATTATACAGCTGGCGTACCAGCGCATCACGGATCGCGTCGGCGTCGCTGACCGCTTGCACATCGACGTTGTTGATCACCGGGCAGAGCGGGGCATTGAACGGGATCGCCTGCAGCGCCTCAGCCAACTGATCGGCCGCCGGCTTCATCAGCGCACAGTGGGACGGCACGCTGACCGGCAGCGGCAGCGCACGCTTGGCACCAGCCGCTTTACAGGCGGCACCGGCACGCTCGACGGCTTCTTTATTACCGGCGATCACCACCTGACCCGGTGAGTTAAAGTTAACCGGCGCCACCACTTGACCCTGAGCGGCATCGGCACAGGCCTGCGCGATGGCGTCATTGTCCAACCCGATGATGGCATACATGGCGCCGGTGCCTTCCGGTACCGCCTGCTGCATCAGCTGGCCACGCAACTCGACCAGGCGTACCGCCTGTTTAAAGTCGATCACCCCGGCACACACCAGCGCGGAGTATTCCCCTAGGCTATGCCCGGCCATCATCGCCGGCTGCTTGCCATAGTTCTGCTGCCAGACACGGTAGATCGCCACGGAGGCGGTCAACAGCGCCGGTTGGGTCTGCCAGGTCTTGTTCAGCGCTTCGGCTGGCCCCTGCTGCACCAGGCTCCACAGATCATAACCCAGCGCCTCGGAGGCCTCGGCGAAGGTCTGCTCGACCAGCGGATAGTGTGCGGCCAGATCGGCCAGCATCCCGACGCTCTGCGAGCCTTGTCCCGGGAATACCATTGCAAATGTAGACATGAGTGTTTTCCTGAACAAAAAATCAAAAACGAACCAAGGCGGAACCCCAGGTGAATCCCCCACCGAAGGCTTCCAGCAAAATCAACTGACCGCGTTGGATACGGCCATCGCGCACCGCTTCGTCCAACGCCGCCGGTACCGAGGCGGCGGAGGTGTTGCCGTGACGATCCAGCGTCACCACCACGCTATCCAGGCTCATCCCCAGTTTCTTGGCGGTGGCGCTGATGATGCGCAGGTTAGCCTGATGCGGCACCAGCCAGTCGAGATCCTCGCGGGACAATTGATTCGCCTGCAGGGTTTCATCGACGATGTGAGCCAGCTCGGTCACTGCCACCTTAAAGACCTCATTGCCAGCCATGGTCAGGTAAGCCTGATCCTCGGTATGACGCGGGCGATTCGGCAAGGTCAACAGCTCGCCATAGCGGCCATCGGCATGAATGTGCGTCGAGAGGATCCCCGGCTGCTCGGCGGCGCCGAGAACCACGGCACCCGCCCCGTCACCAAACAGGATCACCGTGCCACGATCTTGCGGATCGACGGTACGCGCCAGCGCATCGGAGCCAATCACCAGGGCATGGCGAATCGCGCCCCCTTTGATATATTGATCGGCGATACTCAGGGCGTAGGTGAAACCCGCACAGGCGGCAGCGACATCAAATGCCGGGCAGCCGTTACGCATCCCCAGCAGGTTCTGCACCTCACAGGCGGCGCTCGGAAAGGCGTGGTTCGCCGACGTGGTCGCCACGATGATCAGGCCAATGTCGTCTTTATCGACCTGAGCCATCTCGAGGGCGTTTTTGGCGGCCTCAAATGCCATGGTGGCGACAGACTCGTCCGGCGCGGCGATACGACGCTCGCGGATGCCGGTACGACTGACGATCCACTCGTCAGAGGTCTCCACCATCTTCTCTAAATCAGCATTGGTGCGTACTTGTACGGGCAGGTAGCTCCCCGTACCGAGAATTCTTGTATGCATGTACGATTAGTCACTCTTGGGTAATACAGCCTTAAGGCGCAGCGCGATCCGCACGGGGATCTGCCGTTGCACCGCCTGCACAGCCTGTTGTATGGCGACGGCGAATGCCCGTTGGTTTGCCGCCCCATGGCTCTTGATTACGGTGCCGCGTAATCCTAACAGACAAGCGCCATTATACTGGTCGGGGTTCAACTGCCCGAAACGCTTTGCCACTTTTTTTTGTATCCAACGACCTAACCAGCGTAGCCACCACGCGCTACGCGGCTTATCGCCCGCCGGTTTTAGCAGGGAGAGGAACATGCGCACCACTCCCTCCATGGTCTTCAGCGTAACATTACCCACGAAGCCGTCACACACCAACACGTCGGTTTTTCCGCTCAGCAGATCGTTGCCTTCCAGATAACCAATATAGTCGATGGCCGGCGTTGTCTTCAGCACAGCGGCGGCTTCGCGGATATTGTCCAGTCCCTTACACTCCTCCTCGCCAATATTCAGCAACGCGACACGCGGTGCCGGGATACCGACTATCTCTTCGGCCAGTACAGCGCCCATCACGGCGAATTGTACCAGCATGGTGCTACTGCAGGCCACGTTAGCCCCCAGATCCAGCACCACGGTCTTCCCCTGCCGTTGATTCGGCAATACTGTCACCAATGCCGGGCGTTCGATACCCTCCAGCGGTTTGAGTAACAGTGTCGCCAGACCCATTAACGCACCGGTATTTCCCGCGCTAACCACCGCCTGCGCCTCGCCATTTTTCACCAGCTCTAGCGCAACGCGCATCGAGCTGCCACGGCTATTACGAATAGCGTGTGATGGCTTGGCATCGTTGGGGATTACGGTTTCGGCGGCGACCACGCGCAAGCGGGAAAGCAGCGTAGCGTCCGCGGCGGAGAGATAAGGCGCGATGGCGTCGGGCTGGCCGACCAACAAAAGGGACAGTGACGAGGTTGAAGCCAGTGCCTGCAACGCGGCAGGCACTGTGATGCAGGGACCAAAGTCCCCGCTCATCGCATCTAACGCTAGGGTTAGACGAGTCAAAGTATCGCCTTGTTAATACAGAGCTGTATTACTTAGCGATAACCTTGCGACCGCGGTAGAAACCATCCGCAGTGACGTGGTGACGCAGGTGAGTTTCACCGGAAACCTTGTCAACAGAGACGGTTGCAGTGGTCAGCGCATCGTGGGAACGACGCATACCACGGCAAGAGCGGGTTTTTTTGTTCTGCTGTACGGCCATTGACCTTACTCCTTGATTACTTTCGCTTTAAACTGGCTAATGCGGCAAATGGGTTCGGCTTTTCTGCCTCGGGAGGCAGCTTACCGAAGACCATGTCCGCGTCGGACACTTCACAGTGTTCAGATTCATGCACCGGAACCACCGGCAAGGCAAGGATGAGTTCATCTTCGACCATCGCCTGCAGATCGACCTCGCCGTATTCATTGACGTCGATCGGCTCGTAAATTTCCGGTAATGCCTCAGCCTGCTCGTCATTGGCGACCGGACTGAAGCAATACGTTGCGTGGAGGTGATGCTGGAATGGCTGATTACAACGCTGGCATTGCAACGTTACAGTCACGTCGGCATGCCCGCGAATAACAGCCAAGCGCTGATTGTCGATCGAGAAGGACATTTCAGCGCAGACATCGCTGTCCACGCTGACCACAGATTCAGCTAAGCGCGTAACCTGCTCGGAAGCATAGACACCAACATAGTCTAAACGCTTCTGCGCAGCGCGAACCGGATCAAGGGTCAAGGGTAATTTTACCTTTTGCATAGGGCGCGCATATTAACTTTGTAAAGCCATTGAGTCAAAGGAAAAGGCCACTCTCGCACCCCTTTCCCCCAATATTCGCTTCCTGAGCGGCGGACAGTTTAAAATGATGACATGATTAACGCCATGCTTTCGGAAAAAAATATGTTACCCCTACTGCTCGCCTCGACCTCCCCCTACCGCCGCGCCCTGTTAGAGAAGCTGGCGCTTCCCTTCAGCTGTGCCGCGCCGCACACCGACGAAACCCCGCTGCCCGGTGAAACGGCGCAGGCGTTGGTCTGCCGTCTGGCCGAGGCTAAGGCGCGCGCCCTGGCCGATGCCTACCCGGACCATCTCATTATCGGCGGTGATCAGGTGTGTGTGCTCAATGGACAAATCAGCGGCAAGCCCCTCAGCGTCGAGCGCGCCTGCGCCCAACTGCGCGCCGCCAGCGGACAACGCGTCACCTTCTATAGCGGTTTGAGCGTACTCAACAGCGGCAACGGCGAGTGCCATACCCTGTGCGAACCCTTCCATGTCCATTTTCGTGAACTGAGCACGGCGGAGATCGCGGCCTATGTCGCGCTGGAGCAGCCATTACAGTGTGCCGGCAGCTTTATGTGCGAGGGCGCCGGCATTCTACTGTTCGAACGTCTGGAGGGGCGCGATCCCAATGCCCTGATCGGGCTGCCGCTGATCGCCCTCAACACGCTGCTCCGCCGTCACGGTGTCAACCCCCTACTGGTCCCCCGCGATTAATCTTCTGCCAGGCAGCAAGCCAACAGGCGCGTGCCGACGCGAGACCGGGCACATCGTGGCACACCCTCGCGCGACAGTCAGGTGCCTGGGCAAGGTGTGAGGGCAGGATAATAGAGGGATAAGGCGGTGCTGCGTATCATGGTGCCGCCCCGTGAGTCTGCCGCGCCATGCAGTCGACGCCTAGCGTGCCGCACGTCAGCCAGCGCGGAGCAGCGGAATAACGTAGAACCGGAGGCGGGCAAGAGAAGAGCGCCTCAACAGGCCGCCGAGGCCTGCCGAGGCGAGGAGGATGCGCCGAGGTTAACGCGGCGTATTCGCGGCGCGTAATACGGCCAGGCAACGGCGCAGCGCGGCGTCTAACGGCGCCTCGACCCGCATCGTCTCGCCGCTATGGGGATGGACGAAACGCAGGGCCGCCGCATGCAGAAACAGACGATTGAGGCCGGTCTCCGCCAACTCACGATCGAAGTCACGGTCGCCATAACGGTCATCGAAGGCGATCGGATGGCCGGCATGCAAGGTATGCACGCGGATCTGGTGAGTACGCCCGGTCACGGGGCTGGCCTTCACCAGGGTCGCGTTGGCGAAGCGCTCCTCCACCTTAAAACGTGTCTCCGACGGCTTCCCTTCCGCGTTAACGCGCACGATGCGCTCACCGCTCTGTAAGATGTTCTTCAGCAACGGGGCCTGTACTACCTTGCAGTGCGACTGCCAGTGGCCACGCACCAGGGCCAGGTAATCCTTCTGCATCCCCTTCTCACGCAACTGCTCATGTAACGAGCGTAACGCCGAGCGCTTCTTGGCGACCAGCAGCACCCCTGATGTCTCACGATCCAGCCGATGTACCAGCTCCAGGAAGCGAGCCTCGGGGCGTAAGGCGCGCAGCCCTTCGATCACGCCAAAACTCAGCCCGCTGCCGCCATGTACCGCCGTACCGGAAGGCTTGTTCAGCACCATCAGGTAGTCGTCCTCATACAGGACGCAATCGTTGAGTGCCGCCACCTTATCCAGTCGTGCGGAAACCGGTGCCTCATCACGCTCGGCGACCCGAACCGGTGGGATACGCACCTCATCCCCGGCCTCTAGCTTATATTCCGGCTTGATGCGTTTCTTATTGACCCGCACCTCACCCTTGCGCACGATACGATAGATCATACTCTTCGGCACACCCTTTAATTGGTTGCGCAAAAAATTATCGATCCGCTGGCCCGCCTCGTCGGCGGCGATCGTGACTAACTTGACGGAAGTGTTTTGTGTATTCATGGGGCGCGATTTTAAAGAGCGGCAGGCCTATACGCCACTGCTATTTTGACACACAGGAACAATAATTCGGCAATATCCCTGACAAGCGCCTCGACGGCGTATATACATAGATATGCCAAATAGCATGACGTTGTGCTATTGAGCAACTTTCTGCGCACCAGGCGCAATGGCGTCTTGCTATATTTGCCATTGCAGTGGAATAATGGAGCCGTTTTCCGCGTTTTTTTCCGCCAATGTGGAAAAAGAAGCGGGATACGATGTTTACCTGATAGCGCAAAAATGCAGCAATGGCGTAAGACGTAATGCGAAATCAAGTAATTAGCGGGCTGCGGGTCGCAGTCTGACCAACAACATGGAGTCAGTTTGCCGCATCCTTTTTCTGCGGCGTCATCCTGATAAACAGCGCTGCCTTTCACAAAGAAATGCAGGCTTACCGAATATTGCGCCCCTATGCAGGCGACAACCGTGAGGTTGACGACTTTGCGATAAGACTCGGGGTCATCGGTCTTCCTCCCGGTCAGATAGGTCTTTTCGCCCGCAGCTTAAGTAGCCAATGCAAAAAAACGAGTACGTTAACGATGAAAAGAATGTTAATCAACGCAACTCAGCAGGAGGAGTTGCGTGTCGCCCTTGTGGATGGCCAGCGACTGTATGACCTGGATATCGAAAGCCCCGGTCACGAGCAGAAGAAAGCAAACATTTACAAAGGTAAAATCACCCGTATTGAACCCAGTCTAGAAGCTGCCTTCGTCGATTACGGTGCCGAAAGACACGGTTTCCTACCCTTAAAAGAGATCGCCCGCGAATACTTCCCCAGCAATTACTCCGCCCATGGCCGTCCGAATATCAAAGACGTGCTGCGTGAGGGGCAGGAAGTCATCGTCCAGGTTGATAAAGAGGAGCGTGGCAACAAAGGCGCCGCGCTGACCACCTTTATTAGTCTGGCGGGTAGCTATCTGGTGCTGATGCCGAACAATCCTCGCGCCGGCGGTATTTCACGTCGCATCGAGGGTGACGATCGCACCGAGCTAAAAGAGGCGCTCTCATCGCTGCAAATCCCTGATGGAATGGGACTCATCGTCCGCACCGCGGGCGTCGGCAAGTCTGCCGATGCGTTGCAGTGGGATCTCTCGTTCCGCCTGAAACATTGGGACGCCATCAAGAAAGCCGCAGAGGGTCGCCCGGCGCCGTTCCTGATCCACCAGGAAAGCAACGTCATCGTCCGCGCCTTCCGCGACTACCTGCGCCCAGACATCGGCGAGATCCTGATCGACAACCCGAAGATCCTCGACCTGGCCAAGCAGCATATCGCCGCCTTGGGCCGCCCGGACTTCAGCAGCAAGATCAAACTGTACACCGGTGAAATCCCGCTGTTCAGCCACTATCAGATCGAGTCGCAGATCGAATCCGCCTTCCAACGTGAGGTGCGTCTGCCCTCCGGCGGCTCGATCGTTATCGACAGCACCGAAGCGTTGACCGCCATCGATATCAACTCCGCGCGCGCCACGCGCGGCGGCGATATCGAAGAGACCGCCTTTAACACCAACCTGGAGGCGGCCGATGAGATCGCGCGCCAGTTGCGCCTGCGCGACTTGGGCGGCCTGATCGTCATCGACTTCATCGATATGACACCGGTACGCCACCAGCGTGAGGTGGAGAACCGCCTGCGCGATGCGGTGCGTCAGGATCGCGCCCGTATTCAGATCGGTCGCATCTCGCGCTTTGGTCTGCTGGAGATGTCGCGTCAACGCCTCAGCCCGTCATTGGGCGAGTCCAGTCATCACGTCTGCCCGCGCTGTAACGGTACCGGTACCGTGCGTGACAACGAATCGTTGGCACTCTCCATCCTGCGTCTGATCGAAGAAGAGGCGCTGAAGGAGAATACGCGCGAAGTCCATGCCATCGTACCGGTTCCGGTCGCCTCCTACCTGCTGAACGAGAAACGTGACGCCGTGAGCGCCATCGAGAAACGTCAGCCAGATATTCGGGTGATCGTGGTGCCTAACGATCAGATGCAGACGCCGCATTACGCCGTGATGCGCGTACGCAAAGGCGAAGAGACGCATACGCTGAGCTATAAGCTGCCGCAACTGCACGAAGCGGAAGCCTGTGGCGAAGAAGAGGCTCCTGCCGAACGGAAGCGCCCAGAACAGCCTGCCCTGGCAGCCTTTACCCTGGATGTCAGCGCACCACCGTTGGAAGAGAGTGAGAGCAAGCCCGTCGCCGCCGCAGTAGCACCGAGCGAAACACGTACCCAACCGAGCGCTGCCGCTCGCCCAGGCCTGTTTGGTCGCTTGGTCGCCTCACTGAAAGGCCTCTTCGCCGGCGATGCGCCGCAACAGGAAGCCACACCGCAGCAAGAAACATCGAGCCCGCGTGAAGAAAACCGCGCGCCACAGGAGCGTCGCGCCCGCCGTCAGAATCCGCGTCGTGAACGTGGTGAGCGTGGTGAACGTGGCGAGCGCAATGGCAGTGATCGTAGCGAACGCGGTGAACGCGGTGAACGCGGCGAGCGTCAGGATCGTGGCAACCGCGAAAATCGTGAGGCCCGTGACGAACAGCGCCGTAATCGCCGTCAGTCTCAACCGGCTCAGTCTGCCGAGGGGGGGAGTGAGAACGCCTCGCCGATGCGCGAAGAGCAACAGCAACGCCGCGAGCAGCGTAACGAGCGTCAGCGTCGTCGTCAGGAAGAGAAACGCCAGGCTCAGCAAGAGGTCAAGGCACTGGATGTCGCCGCGCAACCCGACGAGGAGATCGTCGAGGAGAACGCACCGGCACAGCGTCGTCAGCGTCGCCAACTGAGTCAGAAGGTGCGTATCGTCGACAATGCCGCCGTTGCCGCGAGCGCCAGCGAGGCCGTCGTCGAGGCTCCCGCCGAGGAGAGCAAAGCAACGCTGCCGGTAGTCAGCGCTCCGTTAGCGGAAAGCGTACCGCAAACCGCCACAGCGGTGAGCGAAGAGGAGAACGGCAACCGCCATGAGAATGGTATGCCGCGTCGTTCTCGTCGCTCTCCGCGTCACCTGCGCGTCAGCGGTCAGCGCCGCCGTCGTTACCGTGACGAGCGCTATCCGCAGCAGTCGCCGATGCCGTTGACTCTGGCGGTCTACTCACCCGAGATGGCCTCCGGCAAGGTGTGGATCAGCTACCCGATTACCCCGGTGAGCAGTAACGTCCATGAGGCGGAGCACACCGCGCCAGCCGACGCCGTGGCAACAAACATCATCGCCCCGATCGCCGCCGCCGACAGCGCACCTCAGCCGGCCTTGCCGCCAGAGGAGGCCACCCACGCAGCAGCTGATATCGCCGCACCGGTATCCCTCGACGCCACCGTCGAGACCCTCGCGGTCGAGACTCCCGTCGTCGCTGAGAGCGTCGTCGAGAGTCCTGTCGCGCACGTCGAGGCTGAGCCGGTTCCGGCTAATGAGCCCGCCACGACACACGCTACCTGCGACGCCGCGGCACCGACCTTAACCGAGACGATTTTACCGCTGGCACAAGCCGAAGCCGAAGCCGAAGCCGAAGCCGAAGCCGAAGCCGAAGCCGAAGCCGAAGCCGAAGCCGAAGCCGAAGCCAGTGTAAACGCCCAGCCGGTGGAAATGGCAAGCCGTCCAGACGACACGGTAGTCGTCCATGGACATGGTCATGCTAGTGCACCGATGACCCAAGCCCCGGCCCCGGCCTATGAGGCTCCGGCCGTCATCGTTAGCACCTGGGTACGCCCGACCTATGCGTTCCAGGGTCGTGGTGCCGCCGGTGGTGCTGCCGCTACCAATCAGGCAACCGCACCAGCGACGAAGCCGCAGATGCCATAAAACGCCATCGCGTTCGATAGCATAAAAAAACCCGCCTGATGGCGGGTTTTTCTTTGCCTCTTTTTCGTCGCATCCCCGAGACATCACCGCCCCACTCGTCAACACTGCCGGATGAAGCGCGCTAACTTAGGCGATCGGCTGTAACACCTTGACCTCTATGCTGAGGCATTTCCCCTCGATCGCCGCGAGGAAAGAAGCAAAATGGGGGCTACCTTCGTGTTGATTCAAGGCCTGCTGGGATTGCCAAATCTCGAAGAAGAGCAATGTATCGGCTTGCCCTTGTACCTGATGCAGGTCATAACACACGTTGCCTCGCTCCGCCCGACTGGGCTCCACTAAACACAACGCCGCCTGACGAACCCCTTCGATCTGCCCTGGCGATGCGACTAGCGTCGCGACGATGCGTACTTCATTCATAATCCGCTCCTCTCGCTGAATAACCAGACCCAGCATGTTAGGTCTCCTGACGGATCACCTTACGCCTTTTCTCGCCAGAGCCACGCCCTTCGTGTGCGCTATACCACCTTGGTGGCCACCACGTTTTATCACTCAGCGAGACAAGTGAGTCTACCGATCGCTCATGGTATCACCACGGCTGTGGTAGTCGCGCCATCTTGCGTAACAGCAATCAAGCAAAATGAGTCGCGAGCAATAATCACTACAGTTAACATTTTGTTTCCATTGGTTAGCTGAATTAACCATCAAAAACATAATGACAAATGTAAAGATTTCTTGTCACATATTGAAATAATTGTGACATTCATCACATTTATCAATTCGATATACAGAAAACAAATACTTTATATTAATAAAATGCATGTTCTATATGTATAATCCCCCCGTTAAAAATTCCGCTCAATAAATTAGACAGAGATAGTCTAAGAGCGGTAGCGTAGCCACGCACCATTACAATAAAAAATATAATACCGCACTAAACTATAATAGATGTATTATTTGGCACTGACATTATTTCCTCATCCAGACAGATAGCATCCTAGCTAAAGCCTAATGGTGAGAACGCCTCATACCAGGGTATCAATTAATCTTTCTCTCTCTGCTCACAGAGCAAAGCAGCTTTTTTGAGCTTAGCAAGGAATAAATAGCATGGAAACCTCTGCGTTTATAGCGTTCTCTGGCACATTATTAGCCATTGGTGGTTTACGTCCATTATCAGCCAAGTTTCACCTGCTCGATCTTCCTAACCAGCGCAAACAGCATGATGGCGCCATTCCACTTATCGGTGGCCTCGCCATTTGCATCGGTATCTATCTTAGTGTATGGCTGACATTGCCGCTTGAACCCACGTTACTCTTCTTATTAGCCTGCGCAGGATGTATCACCCTGATGGGCGCTGTTGACGACGCAAAAGACATCTCCCCTTGGCTTCGCCTGACACTACAGGCGCTGCTGATCTTGATTCTCTGCTTCGCTACCGATATCAGCCTACACCAATTCGGTGATGTATTGGGCATCGGCAATCTGACGATCCCTTTCCCGGCGCTCAGTCTTGTTATTACGGTTATCGCAGTCTGTGCGGCGATTAATGCCTATAATATGATGGATGGTATTGATGGTTTAGCAGGTAGCATGGCCGGCATCACACTGCTGGGACTCGCCGTACTCTTTGCCGATACCATGCCGATAATAAGCCAACTCTGCCTGGTGAGTGTCATCGCCCTCATCCCTTACATGATCATTAATCTGACCATTCCCCCCTTTAAGCACAAGATCTTCTTAGGTGACGCAGGTTCGATGTTCTTGGGTTTCATCATCGGTTATCTGGTGCTGTTGGGCTCACAACATCTGAATACCCTGCCTGCATTTCGTCCGGTCATCGCCCTATGGTTAATCGGCTTACCGCTCATGGATATGGTGGGAATAATGATACGCCGTATTCGTAAGGGGCAGTCACCATTGCGCCCTGACCGTAATCATATGCACCATATTTTACTGCATGCGGGATTCAGTGCGCGTGAATCGCTGTTATTGATGGTGCTAGTCGATATTGCCATCGTCTGCTTCGGTGTGTTCGCTGAGCAACTACAATTTCCCGAGTGGCTGATGATGGCACTCTACTTGTTATTATTTGTTGTCTACACCTTGGCTTTATCTTACGCTTGGAAGCTTGGACGCTGGGCCAAACGCATAAAGAATACCAGACACTGTCCATCAGCCAAGACGAACCATCTACGGCATCACTGAATATTGCCGCATGAGTAAAATTTACCGCTCATGATAAGGCAGATATCGCATCGTAGTCCCCTTATTATTTCGCGGGACACAAAGCACTGAGGTAATTTTCCCTCGTGTGCAGGTTAGCATAGAGATGGATAGTCGCGTCAGCACTCGAATATTCGATCATTTCTCATTTTACGCTTAATAAGGTTTAGCAGTGAAAACGATCCAACTGATTCCACTATTACCGGCGGTACTATTACTCAGTGCCTGCACCGTAATACCGGGTACCAATTTATCCACCTCCGGCAAGAGTCGAGTCGCCACAGGCCAAGTCGATATCGACAATTTAGCCGATATTTATCCGGTCACCCCAACCCTGCTCGACCAAATGCGTAAGGCCCCTGTCGTCGGGAAAGCTAACCCTGAACTTAATCGTCAAATCAGCGCCTATGAATACCATATTGGCGTGGGTGATATCCTCAATGTCACCGTCTGGGATCATCCTGAGCTCACTATTCCTGCGGGATCTTATCGTAGCGCGAGCGAAGCCGGTAACTGGGTACATGCCGATGGTACGATCTTCTATCCATATATTGGGAAAGTCTCCGTCGTCGGTAAAACCGTTTCCGCAGTACGCAGCGATATCGCCCGCCGACTGGCACAGTTTATTGAAAGTCCACAAGTCGATGTCAATGTAGCCGCCTTCCGCTCACAAAAAGTATATATCTCCGGCGAAGTCGCCAAGCCGGGAGCTCAGCCTATCACCAACGTCCCCATGACGTTGTTGGATGCCTTCAATCTCGCAGGGGGGTTGACTGCAACCGCGGACTGGCAGCACGTGGTATTAACCCGCAAGGGCAAGGAGCAGACCCTATCGCTGCAAGACCTATTGCAGTATGGCGATCTCTCCCGTAACCAATTGATGCAAGATGGCGACATGCTCTATGTGCCACGTAACGATGCTCAGAAGGTCTTCGTCATGGGTGAGGTGAATAAGGCGTCCACCCTAACCATCGGTCGGGAAGGAATGAGCCTCACTGAGGCACTCAGTTCGGCCGAAGGGCTCAATCAGAATGCGGCGAATGCCACGGGGATCTTTGTCCTACGCCCTGCCGGGAAGAACCAGCCTAAGGCATCGATCTATCAGCTCGACTTGAGTGATGCGACTGCGCTGGTAATGGGGACCGAGTTTACGCTACAGCCTTACGACGTTGTGTATGTGACGACGGCGCCGGTAACGCGCTGGAACCGTGTGTTGAGTCAGATCCTCCCCACAATCGATGGGTTTAACAAGCTGACCGAAGGGATGCAACGGATACGTCGCTGGTAACCCAGCGACACTCACACGCCGCGCCCGCCATATTACGCTTATGACCGGGTGCGGGAATCATGACCAACAACGACGCCCTATTTAAAACTATGTTCAAAAAAATTCTTATCGTCTGTATCGGGAATATCTGCCGTTCCCCGACCGGTGAGTATTTGCTGCGCCAACGTCTCACGGATCGCCATATCAGCTCTGCGGGTATTAGCGCACGTGTCGGGGAGCCGGCCGATACGCTCGCGGCGGAGGTCGCCCAGCAACACGGTCTCCTCATGACAGGGCATTGCGCCCGCCAACTCACACGCGCCTTATGCCAAGACGCCGACCTCATCCTGGTGATGGAAAAGAGCCATATCTCCGCCGTGGCCTCTATCGATCCTAGCGCTCGCGGCAAGACGATGCTCTTCGGCCACTGGTCTGGTGAGAGTGAAGTGCCTGACCCCTATCGCCTGAGTCGTGAAGCCTATGAACACGTGTACGCATTATTAGAGCGTGGTGCCGATAGTTGGGCCAAAAAACTATGACACGCCTCGTCATGTCTAATCAGACCTGGATTTCTTCTGATAAAAAAATGGATTGTGTTTAATGACCATGTCTTCTGTTTCGTCCCAGCCACGTAATGCTGCGGTGGAAAATGATGAGATCGATCTGGGGCGCTTGCTCGGCTACTTGATCGACGGCCGTTGGTGGATTATCACCATCACGGCCCTGTTTATGATCCTCGGACTGGCCTATGCCCTGATGGCCACTCCCGTCTATAAGGCGAATGCGCTCCTTCAAGTCGAGAAAAAAGCCAATGCCTCCGCGCTGTTAGGCAATATGGCAGACATGCTCGGTGACGATCAGCCTGACGCCGCCGCGGAGATCGAGCTCCTCACCTCGCGGATGGTATTGGGGCGGACCGTACACGAACTTAATCTGAACACCCTCGCCACGCCAGATTATTTCCCGTTACTCGGGCGGGGCGTTGCGCGTCTCCTGGGACAGTCGACGCCACATCTCTCCATTAAACACTTCAGCATCACTCCCGATCTGCTGAATACGCCGTTGACCCTGACAGTACTCGGTGACAACCGTTTTACTCTCGACGTAGAGGGGAAAACCGTGCAAGGTGAGGTCGGTAAGACGCTGACCACCCCCGAGTTGACGCTCCTAATCAGCGACATCGCAGCCGATAAAGATCAGACGTTCACCCTGCGCCAGGAGCCTGCGCTGGACGCCATTACCCGACTCCAGCAACAACTCCAGGTCAGCGAGAAAGGCAAAAATACTGGGATCATCGAATTAGCATTAGAGGGCACCAATAAGCGCCGGATTCGCGAGATTCTGAATAATATCAGTCAAAACTATCTCCAACAGAATATCGTCCGGAAAACCGAAGAGACGCAAAAGAGCTTAGACTTCCTGAAGGAACAACTCCCTCAGGTTAAGAGCGCGCTGAATGACGCGGAAGAGAAACTCAACCTGTATCGACAAAAAAACGAGTCTGTCGATCTCTCGCTGGAAGCCAAAGCAGCGCTAGAGACCATGGTTGGACTGGAAAAGCAGTTAAACGAGCTAACCTTCCGTGAAGCAGAGTTACAACAGTTATATACCCGCCAGCATCCCGCCTATATCGCCTTGCTGGAAAAGCGTCAGACCTTGCTGAACACCAAAAATGCCATCAATAAGTCGATCAAACGCTTGCCTAAGACACAACAAGAAATCCTACGTCTGACGCGCGATGTGCAAGTCGATCAGGAGATCTTCGTACAGTTACTGAACAAGCAGCAAGAGCTTAGCGTGATGAAGGCCGGCACCATCGGCAACGTCCGCATCATCGACGAAGCCGCCGTGGCAACCCAAGCCGTTAAACCGAAGAAGGCTTTGATCGTGATTCTGGCGACACTGCTGGGCGCGATGCTTTCTGTCGGCCTGATTTTGGTGCGTGCCGCCTTCCATCGCGGCATTGAGAGTCCCGAACAGCTGGAAGAGATCGGCCTCTCCGTTTACGCCACCATCCCCTACTCCGGGGAGCAGTCCGGTATCGAGCAGAAACAGAAGAAGCATAAAAGGATTATGCCGCTCAACGAGTCGTTACTCGCCGTCCGTAACCCGGCCGATCTGGCGATGGAGGCACTGCGTAGCTTACGTACCAGCCTACACTTCGCCATGATGGAGACGCAAAACAATACCGTGATGATTTCCGGCCCCGGGCCAAACCTGGGCAAAACCTTCGTATCGACCAACTTCGCGGCCACCTTGGCGATGGGGGGTAAAAAGGTGCTGCTCATCGATGCCGATATGCGTAAAGGCTATATCCACAAGGTAATGGGCCGCTCATTGGATAGCGGGTTAAGCGATTATCTCTCTGGCCAGAGTGAGCTGTCTCAAACGATCAACCAGACGGGATTCGATGGACTAGACTTTATCTGTCGCGGTAGCACCCCGCCCAACCCCTCCGAGCTGCTGATGCATCCTCGCTTCCAGGCACTACTGGATTGGGCTAACCAACACTACGATTTCGTCATCATCGACTCGCCGCCGATCCTCGCGGTGACGGATGCCGCGATCATTGGTCAGCATGCCGGTACCTCGCTGCTCGTCGCCCGTTTCGCCAAGACCGCCGTGAAAGAGGTGGAGGTTGCGGTACGTCGCTTCGAACAGAATGGCGTCGTCATTAAGGGCATTCTGCTCAATGCGGTAGAGAAAAAGGCCAGTAGCTATTACGGCAACTACAGCAATGGTTATTACCATTATGGCTATAGCAATAAGGGGGGGAAATCGTCCTGATAAATGCGCTAGCAAGGATGATTGCTGCCCTGGCCTCCGCCAATAAGAGCCATGCGCGAAGCGGTGGACGAGGGAATACGCTACCTCTGCCCTCCATCGCCTAGACCGTGGTTAGTCATGACATGATTTATCGATTGACTAAGACAGGGTACGACAAGCAAGAGGGTTACCGTGTCTTGGATCATCTGCAGGTAGTAGTAACTAGATAATAAATCAACAAGGAGTTGTACTTATGAAGAAAATAGCCTTAGTGCTGGCGACAGCCTTAGCCTTGTCCCCTTGTGCCATGGCGGCCGGTACCTCAACGGCGACCGGTAGCGCATCAACCAGCGGCACCGCCGCAGGCGTCGGCGCTGGCTCGGCCGCGATCGGTACCAGCACGATCGTCGCTGTCGGTGTAGTGACCGCCGTCGTAGCCGGCGTCGCCATCGCCAGCTCTGACGATGACTCTAGCAGCACTGGTACTACCACCAGCACGCGCTAATCCCCTTAAGGCTGCATCAGCAGCCTTATTTTTTAACTGACTCCCTACCGACTATGCCTCTTATTCGTAATTTGCTGCTTATTAGTGTGATGGCTCTCAGTGCGTGCTCCAATACTGCATCGATCACGGGAGAGACCCTAAAATATGCCCTCATCGGCCCCGGCGATGTCACGGTCAGCGCTACCCAGGTAACACAACTCCCTTATGCCAGCGCCTATTTAAAGATCGGTGACAATCCTAGAGCATTTGTCGTATTAGCCTACGTCAACGGCGATGAGCTTTCCTGGTTAACGGCGGACAATGTCATGATCGTCACCCGCCATGGTCGTATCATCAAAACGGTTGGTCTAGAGAACGATCTGGTATTAAGCGCAGAGAAATCAGCCGACCCACTCGCTCAACCCGCACGCGCCGTCGCCGAGTGGCAAATGCTCGCCGAGTGGCAATACCGTTATGTCAGCGGCTACCGACTGAACGGCCAACTCACCCGCCAGACAAGCGAGACGCTGGACCTCGTGACCCGCCGCCTGGTTAGCGAGCGTTTTGACGAATACGTCACCACAACCCCCGATATCGGCAGCTGGCATAACCAATTCTGGCGTGACCCACAGAGCGGACAAATCGTAAAGACTCGCCAACAGTTGGGCCCAGACATGCCGATCATTGAACTCACTATCTTGAAACCTTTCTCGTCATGAAAATAGCGCTCCTTTCTCTGTTACTCGTCAGCGGCCTGTGCCAGGCGCAGGCCGACGTTCAACTCTCCTATCAGGGGAAGCCATTACCCGAGATCAAACTCGACGATGATGCTCGCCTGGCCACCCTGCTCAACGATAGCCGGCTACCGTCAGACATCTATTGGCGTAGTGCGCAAATCACCACACCGGCCCACCAAGTCGCTATCGAACAACAACGTCGTGCACTCCTGAGTGAACTGGGCGCATTGGAGACACTATGGCGACAGCAAGGCGAGGAGGCCTGGGCAGAGAGTACCCGCCATCTCATCCGACAACTGTCGGCATTACGCCTCACGGGGCGCCTGCCTATCGTGCTCGATCCCCGCCAAGCGCAACGCTCACAGGCCGACAATCCCCGTCTCGTCGGCGATTACCAGCTCTTTATCGCGCCGCGCCGAGCACAGGTTATGATGTTGGGACTGATACACGCATTACCGACGCTCCCCTTGATCCCAGCCCAAGACGTCAGTGAATACTGGCGACGCGATGCGCTCTTACCCGCTGCCGATAGCGCCCATGTCTGGCTCATCCAACCGACAGGCGATATCAGTCAAGTGCCGGTCGCCGTCTGGAATAAGCGCCTACGCGAGCCCATGGCCGGTGCCAGCATCTTGATCGGGTTTGACCCGAATACGCTTCCCTCTCGCTTCCAAGGGATTAACCAACGTATCGCCGAGATAATTTCAAACCGAGTACCCGAATGATGATTTCACGACTTTCCTATATGGCCCTAGCTATCTCGGCAACGTGTAGCGCGGCGCCCAGTTATCCCGATCCTTACGCGCCTTCGCAAGATGATTTCGGCGGCGTCGGTCTACTGCAAATGCCAAGCGCCAGGATGGCCGAAGAGGGAGAGTTCAGCTTCAACTACGTCGATAACGATGAGTACCGACGCTGGTCAATTTCCCTGCAGCCGTTTGACTGGTTAGAAACCACGCTACGCTATACCGATGTCCGTACCCGTCATTACAGCGCCAACACCGATTTTAGCGGTGATCAAAGCTATAAAGATAAATCCTTCGATGTGAAGTTCCGCCTCTGGCAGGAGTCTGATTATCTGCCACAAATCGCGCTTGGTTTTCGTGATTTGATGGGCACCGGCCTGTTTGACAGCGAATATATCGTCGCCAGTAAACGCTATGGCCCCTTCGACTTCACCTTAGGTGTCGGCTGGGGCAACATGGCGCAGAGCGGTAACATCCGTAACCCCTTCTGCGACTATCGCACAGGCTGGTGCCAACGCAGCAATAGCTACTCGGCTAATGGTGGCAAATTCGAGTTCGATAACCTATTCCATGGCCCGGCGGCGCTCTTTGGCGGTATCGAATATCAAACGCCCTGGCGCCCACTACGTCTGAAACTCGAATACGATGGCAACGACTATAGCCAAGAGTTCGCCAATCAATACGGGGCACTTCCACAAAGTTCTCCTATCAACGTGGGCGCCGTATATCGCCTATCGGAGAATCTGGAGACCCACCTCAGCTACCAACGAGGTAATACCCTGATGTGGGGGGTGACGTTACGCACCAACTTCAACCATCTCTATCAGGCACATCTGGATGAGCCCAAAGTGACGCCGCGCCACCAAGCCGCGCCGCAAAACCTGGCACAGGTAGATTGGCCGACCCTCAGTCAGCAGGCGAAGGAGAACGCGGGCTACCGGGATACTATCTGGTCCGGCGACGCTCAACGCCTCACCGTCAGCGGTGAACAGACGAAGTACCGCCAACCCGGCGTCGCGGAGGAGCGTCTCGCCCTGCTCGGTGCCAACGCGTTGCCGCCCTCCGTCAAGTCATTGCACATCGTTGAACGCAAGAAAGGATTGGCTATCCGAGATACCGACATCGATCTCGAATCGGTACGCCAGGCTCATAGCGATCAGCCCTTGGGCCAAGAAACCGCGATGCACTCCACGGTCACGCCCGTGTCTCTCGCCCCCGCAACCACGCAATTCGCCAGTCGCAATGCGCCGCTCAGTTACAGCATAGATCCCGTCCTGACACAGTCGATCGGTGGACCGGAATCATTCTATATGTACCAAGTCGGCGTTAATCTGAATGGCGAGTGGCGCATGAGTGAAGAGAACTGGTTGAGCAGCACGCTCTTCGTCAATCTGGCCAACAACTACGACAAATTCAACTACACGACCCCACCGGCGGATGGTGCGGCCTTACCGCGCGTCCGTACCTGGATCCGCGAGTATGTCAGCTCCTCCGATGTGCTGCTCAACAACCTCCAAGCCACTCACTTTACCCAGTTCTCTCCCGAGTGGTATGGCCAGGCCTATGCCGGCTATCTAGAGATGATGTACGCCGGTGGCGGTACAGAACTGCTCTATCGTCCCTTCGGGCGCTCATGGGCCGTCGCCGCTAACCTCAACTGGGTCAAGCAGCGCGACTGGAATAACACGTTAAAAATGGCCGATTACGATGTGGTAACCGGGCATATTACAGGCTATTGGCAGCCGCCCTATGTCGATGATGTCAGCGTACGCCTCTCGCTAGGACGTTATTTAGCCGGGGATTATGGCGCGACCCTCGATCTTGCCAAACGCTTCTCCTCGGGGATTGTCGCCGGCGTCTTTGCCACCAAAACCAATGTGTCATCCGACGAGTATGGCGAGGGCAGTTTCACCAAGGGGATCTATATCACCATCCCATTTGATTTAATGTTAGTTCGCCCGACCACCAACAAAGGCACCATCAGTTGGCTACCGCTGACGCGTGACGGTGGGCAAATGTTGAATCGGAAATATACGTTATACGACTTAACCAGCCACGCGTCCGCCCCCTTCTAAGCGCGACACGACAATGGAGCGTAGGCCGATCGGCCTGCGCTCCCTTTTTTCAGGTATCCCCTCTCCGACGAACGCGCGACGTCTCCATCACGCCCCTCCCCCCACTCTCTGCACACAAATTCGTCCCGCCGGTGTAACTAACGGATGCATCATGCACCGTTTCCCGTTATCCTTACCGCCCGGCACCGTTTACTGTACCGCGTCGTGACCTGTTGCTATTCGGCAACGCAATCGCTACGCAACCTCGCAAACATCTCTATCAGCCGGAGTTCGTAATGACCGTAATGCAGTCCACCTTGAAGATCCGCCGCCCCGATGATTGGCACCTCCATTTGCGTGACGACGAGATGTTGCACAGCGTATTACCCTATACCAGCCGCCACTTCGCCCGTGCTATGGTGATGCCGAACCTGACGCCACCGGTCTCCTCCGTGCAGCAGTGCCTCGCCTATCGCCAACGTATCCTAGACGCCGTGCCGCAAGGGCAACGCTTTACCCCGCTGATGACCTGTTACCTCACCGACGCCCTGAGCGTCGATGAGCTGATGCTCGGCCAGCGCGAGGGGGTCTTCAACGCCGCCAAACTCTACCCGGCCAACGCCACCACCAACTCGGCCGCCGGTGTCACCTCTATCCCGGCGCTCTACCCGCTGTTCGAGGCGATGCAACAGAGCGGTCTGCCGCTATTGATCCACGGTGAAGTGACCCAGGCTGACATCGATATCTTCGATCGCGAGGCGCGTTTTATCGACCAGGTGATGATCCCGCTACGCCGTGACTTCCCGCAGCTGCGCATCGTCTTCGAACACATCACCACCCAAGAGGCCGCCCAATTCGTTGCCGAGGGCGATCGCTACCTGGCGGCGACCATCACCCCGCAGCACCTGATGTTTAACCGCAACCACATGTTGGTGGGGGGCATCCGTCCCCATCTCTACTGCCTGCCGATCCTCAAGCGCAGCGTGCACCAACAGGCGCTACGTAAGGCGGCCACCAGCGGCCAATCCTGTTTCTTCCTCGGCACCGACTCCGCCCCGCATCTCCGCGGACGGAAAGAGTCCGCCTGTGGCTGCGCCGGCGTCTTCAATGCCCCCAGCGCCCTGCAGGCTTACGCCACCGTCTTCGAACAGGAGCAGGCGCTGCAACACCTGGAAGCCTTCTGCTCGCTGAATGGCCCGGCGTTCTATGGACTCCCGGCAAATGAAGAGTATATTGAGTTGGTTCAAGAACCTGCGACGATGGTCGACAGCATTGCCTGCGGCGAAGAGACCCTGATTCCCTTCCTGGCTGGCGAAACGCTGCGCTGGTCGGTTCGCGACTAATCTTGCCTAACACATGCTACGGGCCTGTCCCCCCGGGACGGGCCTTTTTATTGCTACTCCATGAGGGAAAACATGGTGACCACCCCCTTACTGGCGCTCGACCACATCCACTTCAGCGCCAATGGACGCCCCATCCTGCACGATGTCTCGCTGGCGCTACAACCCGGCGAATTTAAAGTCATTACCGGCCCCTCGGGCTGCGGCAAAAGCACCCTACTGAAGATCGCCGCCTCGCTGCTAGATCCGCAGCAGGGCGAGATCCGCCTCCAGGGTAAGCCGCTGAGTGACTACTCACCGGAGGCGTACCGCAAGCAAGTCTCCTATAGCTTCCAGACGCCGGTCCTGTTCGGCGACATGGTACGGGATAATCTGCTATTCCCTTACCAAATCCGTAATGACCCGCCCGACATGGACCGCATTCGCCGTGGCCTGATGCAGTTCGCCCTGCCGCTGCATACCCTGGATCAACGCATCGAAGATCTCTCCGGGGGCGAACGCCAACGTGTGGCGCTGTTACGCAACATCCAATATATGCCGCAGGTGCTGCTGCTGGATGAGATCACCAGCGCACTGGATAACCACAACCGCGCCATCGTCCACGAGGTGATCAACCAACTGAATCAGCAACAGGGGATCGCCATCATCTGGGTAACGCACAATAGCGACGAGATCACCCAGTGCGATAACATCCTGACGCTACCGCGTCTGGCCGATGATGAAGACGAAGCAGAGCAGGATGATAGTCCGGCTCAGGAGGGAACACGCCATGAATAGTCACAACATTACCGACCAATCTCTGGTGATGGCGCTGGCGTTAGTCGCCATCGCCCTGGTCATCAGCGGACGCGAAAAGCTGGGGCTCGGCAAGGATATTCTGTGGAGCGTCAGCCGTGCCATCGTCCAGTTGATCGTGGTCGGCTACGTCCTGAAATATATCTTCCATCTGGATAATGCGCTGTTAACCCTGCTGATGGTGCTCTTTATCTGCGTCAACGCCGCCTGGAACGCCAAGAAGCGCAGTAAGAATCTGAGCAATGCCTTCGCCATGTCGCTGATCGCCATCGTCACCGGCACCGCCCTGACACTAACCATCCTGATCGTCAGCGGCTCCATCGTTTTTACCCCCATGCAGGTGATCCCGATCGCCGGGATGATCGCCGGTAATGCGATGGTGGCCGTCGGCCTGTGCTACAACAACCTGCGTCAACGCTTCCACGACGAGCGTCAGCGCGTGCAGGAGATGCTGAGCCTGGGCGCCAGCCCGAAACAGGCCTCGGCGGCGATCATTCGCGCCAGCATCAAGGCGGCGATGATCCCGACGGTCGACTCCGCCAAGACCGTCGGTCTGGTCAGCCTGCCGGGTATGATGTCCGGGCTGATCTTCGCCGGTATCGATCCGGTCAAGGCCATCCGTTACCAGATCATGGTGACCTTTATGCTGCTGTCGACCGCCAGCCTCTCCACCATCATCGCCGGCTATCTGGCCTACGCCAAGTTCTACACCGCGCGCGACCAGTTGCGTTAAGGCATAAAAAATCCCCGCAACATACCTCTGCGGGGATCGATTCATGCTGTGCAGCGCCGCCGCTATCCTGGCGGCGCGGACGGCTTACTTCATGCAGCCATTGCAGCGCGTGCTCAGGATCTGCTGGAAGAAGTCGTTACCCTTATCATCCACCAGAATGAAGGCCGGGAAGTCTTCTACCTCAATCTTCCAGATCGCTTCCATTCCCAGCTCCGGGTAGGCCACACAGGTCAGGCTCTTGATGCTCTGCTGTGCCAACACCGCCGCCGGGCCGCCGATGCTGCCCAGGTAGAAACCGCCATGTTTATGGCAGGCATCGGTCACCTGCTGGCTACGGTTACCCTTCGCCAGCATGATCATGCTGCCACCGTTAGCCTGGAACAGATCGACATAGGGGTCCATACGCCCCGCCGTGGTCGGCCCCAAGGAGCCGGAAGCGTGGCCTGCC
The DNA here is from genome assembly GCF_044540725.1 of Edwardsiella sp. A.80236. Taxonomy (NCBI): domain Bacteria; kingdom Pseudomonadati; phylum Pseudomonadota; class Gammaproteobacteria; order Enterobacterales; family Hafniaceae; genus Edwardsiella; species Edwardsiella sp. A.80236. The sequence goes on along the minus strand of NZ_JBIUCY010000001.1, from coordinate 289,612 downwards.
GGTGTCTTGGCCGGGCCGGCGTAGTAGATCGGATGATCTTTCACGTACTGCGGCAACGGTTTGCCCTCGTCCAGCAACGCCTTCAGCTTGGCATGGGCGATGTCGCGCCCGACGATGATGGTGCCGGAGAGAGAGAGGCGGGTCGATACCGGGTACTGAGAGAGCTGAGCCAGGATCTCTTTCATCGGGCGGTTAAGATCGACCTTGATGGCCTCCCCTTCGCCAGCCTGACGCAATGCTTCGGGAATATATTTGCCCGGATTGTGCTCCAGCTTCTCGATCCAGATCCCCTCACGGTTGATCTTGGCCTTGATGTTGCGGTCGGCGGAGCAGGAAACCCCCATACCTACCGGGCAAGAGGCGCCGTGACGCGGCAGGCGGATCACCCGGACGTCATGCGCGAAGTATTTACCGCCGAACTGCGCACCCAGCCCCAGCTCCTGTGCCGCTTGCAACAACTCCTGCTCCAGCGCCACATCGCGGAAGGCCTGGCCGTATTCGTTACCCTCGGTCGGCAACGCATCGTAGTATTTCGTCGAGGCCAGCTTGACCGTCTTCAGGGTCGACTCGGCAGAGGTCCCACCGATCACGAAGGCGACATGGTACGGCGGGCAAGCGGCCGTCCCCAAGGTACGCATCTTCTCGACTAAGAACGCCTTCAGTTTTTCCGGCGTCAACAGCGCCTTGGTTTCCTGATACAGATAGGTCTTGTTGGCCGAACCGCCGCCCTTGGCGACGCAGAGGAACTTATACTCTTCGCCGTCGGTCGCATACAGATCGATCTGCGCCGGCAGGTTGGTACCGGTGTTGACCTCATTGTACATATCCAGCGCGGCGTTCTGGGAGTAACGCAGGTTATCTTCGATATAGGTGTTATAGACCCCACGTGACAACGCCTCGGCATCGCCGCCACCGGTCCACACCCGCTGCCCCTTCTTACCGACGATGATGGCGGTACCGGTATCCTGGCACGTCGGCAGCACACCCTTGGCGGCGATCTCCGAGTTACGCAGGAATTGCAGCGCGACATACTTGTCGTTCTCACTCGCCTCGGGATCGTCCAGGATGGCGGCGACCTGACGCTGATGCGCCGGACGCAGCATGAAGGAGGCGTCGTGGAATGCCTGCTGTGCCAGCAGGGTCAGCGCCTGCGGCTCCACCTTCAACATCTCCTGACCTTCGAAGCTAACCACGGAGACATGCTCCTTGCTCAGCAGATAGTATTCGGTGTCATCGCCTTGCAGCGGAAACGGATCTTGGTAATGGAACGGTTTATTTGACATTTTGCTCTCACTTACACCATCAGCTTCAGTAAATTTTCGGACGGCCTGGTGCGCCTGCCTGTTAATTTAATTATCTTGATGTTAACACAGCATTTACAAATAACATTGTGCGATCGCGCTCAGTATGGGTATGAAACCAGGCAACCTGAGACCAGAGTTAATCATCAGATAGTTTCATCCTGCCAAATAACCCAGGTGAAGTAACCGGATCGAAATCAAACTATTAGGGATTAATTGTCGTATGTTTGGTAAAAGCGGGGATAAATCACTTTGATTTAAAAAGGAAATGAACAAAATGGTGCAAATTCACTCGCACGTTACACACGGAGATCGCCGCGAGCAGAGAGCGGACGTAACCGCAGGATGGACAAGCGGAGGCGTATGAAAGAAGAGATATCGCGACCACACCGGGGATAAGGGCATGCCGCCCACAGGCCGTCAACGGCATAAGGCGAAATTCGGGGGAATTTTCCGCGCGAGGGGCGTGACGACCACGCCCCTATAGCGCATTATCCGATGACTCCGCTGCGAGGTTCATTTGCTGATATAGGGTGCGGAAATATCGACGTGACGACAGAAGTCAGAAAATAGCCGCTGATGCTCACATACCTTATCCGCGCTAAATAATACCGCGTAGACGAACAACCCCGCCGCCAGCGCGATGCTGGTGAGCAATACCCATCCTTTGATTTTCACTGTCCCGCTCCATCCTTAAGCCTACCGAGGTATCAGTGTATGCGCAGCAAGTTAAACTGGAGCTCTACGGCCATGAGAGCAGGGAAACGATGCGGCGAAATGCCCATAGATGAAACGTACCCGGCACAGAAAAGACACGCGCTACATGGAGGTGCCGAACACGTTTCTCTATTCACACTCCCTACCTCAAGCCTAGCCAGCCTCCGCGAAAGATGCAAGCCTCTCCCGGCACAAGCCGCTGTTAACTAAGGGATAGGCTAACTCGATCGGCACGCTATGTCGGGAGCTGGTACGGGGTGGTGCGGGGAGTCAGGGCGATATCGTGCCCCCTCGCAAAGCGCGGGGTGCGCCGTTTTCCCAGCGAGGATGAGCCCTAAATCTCAAACTCAGGCGTCATCACCTCGGCCAGATACTGGGCGAGAAACTGACGGGTACGCGGCTGCTGCGGGCGGTTGAACAGCTGTTCGGCCGGCCCCTGTTCGATAATGCGCCCACCATCCATAAAGATCACGCGCTGTGCGACGTCACGGGCGAAACGCATCTCGTGGGTGACGATCACCATGGTACGCCGCTCCTGCGCCAGGGAGCGCAAAGTGGCTAACACCTCCCCCACCAGCTCGGGATCCAACGCCGACGTCGGCTCATCGAACAGCAATACCTGTGGTTGCATGGCCAGCGCCCGTGCAATGGCCACCCGCTGCTGCTGCCCCCCAGAGAGGCGCTTCGGATAGGCGTGCGCCTTATCGGCTAACCCCACGCGCGCCAGCCACGCCAACCCTTGGCGTTCCGCCTCTTTCCGCGCGACGCCATTGACCACACGAGGCCCCTCGCTGACATTCTCCAGCGCCGTAAGATGGGGAAACAGATTGAAGTTTTGAAAGACGAAGCCCACCTGCTGACGCAGGCGACGGATCTGCGCCTTTTGCCGCGTCAACGGACGCGCGGCATCCACCTCGATGCCAGCAACGCGAATATGACCAGCATCGGGCGACTCTAACAGATTGATACTCCGGAGTAAGGTGCTCTTACCTGAGCCGCTGGGGCCGATGATGGCCACCACCTCGCCCGGTTGGATGCTCAGGTCGATACCGTGCAAGACGCGTTGATGATGATAAGACTTCACCAGTTGTGTCAGTTCGATGGCGCTCACGCTCTGTTCTCCTCATCGCGCCCTCTCTCGGCGCCTTCTGCGGCCACTGTAGCAAGCCATCACCGCATGAAAAGGAATAAAAAAGCATATGCTAATCGTTAACTGAAATAACTGCTCCGTTCGACCTCGTGCTGACTCTCCCGCCCGGCACAGAGGAACTGGCGGTACTTACGCAGCGCGATGCGATAGTTGTTCTGGCTACACGCCGGCAAACGCGCCAACCACTCCCATTCGGTGTTGGGATCATTGAGGGTCTGCGCCGAGAGCTCACGCAGCTCCGCCATCTCATCCAAACGGCGCAAACGCACCACATACTCCCGGATGCTGCTATGGCGCATGTCGGTCTGCTCACACAGATACTGTTTAAAGCCCATGATGTCGAAACGGCTGCCTTGGGCGTGACAATAGACATCGCTACAGAAGCGGCATAACACCAGCAACGACTGTTGCAAGTCGGCCCAGTCATCGTCATCGATCAGCCGCTCCATTTGTGCCTGACGCGCGCGGTTTAGCAGGTGACCGCCCAACACCAACGAGATGCGATCTAATGCGCGTCCGCAATGGCCACAGTGGCTTTGGCTATGTTTAAAGTCTTTCAGATAACGGCTCAACGGCCGTGGTTTGCTGAGGGATGGAAAAGAGATGAATGGCATCGCAGCACTCCGCTATAGGCATAGAGACGGCTTAATGCTGAGAGAGGAGACGACTGCGCAAACGCTTAATCGCCTGGCTATGTAGCTGGCTCACCCGCGACTCACCCACCTCTAACACCGCGCCGATCTCCTTGAGGTTTAACTCTTCCTGGTAGTAGAGCGTCAAGACCAACTTTTCCCGCTCCGGCAAGGCCTCGATGGCGGCGATCACCCGACCGCGCAGATCGCTCTCCAGCAACTGGCGTAGTGGGTTTGCGCTCTCCTCCTCGCCCCATACCGGCTCCGCATTGTCGCCATGCTCCTCACGCCACTCATCGTAGGAAAAGAGCTGGCTGCTATTGGTATCCAGCAGGATCTGCTGGTACTCCGCCAACGGAATCCCCATCTCTTGGGCGATCTCACCGTCGCTCGGCACCCGTCCCAGACGCTGTTCGGCACGCTGCATCGCCGCCGAGACGCCTCGGGCATTGCGGCGCACGCTACGCGGCACCCAGTCTCGACTGCGTAATTCGTCCAACATCGCGCCACGAATACGCTGGATCGCGTAGGTGGTAAAGGCGGTACCCTGCATGGCGTCATAACGCTCCACCGCATGCAGTAGCCCGATGCCGCCCGCCTGCAGCAGGTCGTCCAGCTCCACACTGGCCGGAAGACGAACCTGTAGGCGCAGTGCCTCATGACGTACCAGCGGCGCATAGCGCTGCCATAACGTATTTTTGTCAATCACGCCTTCAGCGGTATACAAATCAGTCACGTCGACAAAACTCGGGTTAATGAATGCTGGGCTATTATCCCGGATCTTAGCGGGAGCAATGGTGCAATTAGTCGGTAAAAAAGCCTCCTTTTAACCGCTTTGTTCTGCGTAACAGAGCGCGCTACGGTGCGCTAAGCATGAAAAAACCCCGCCGAGGCGGGGTTTGACAGAGACGGACTCGGCTGAGAATTAACGCAGCAGAGACAGGACGTTCTGGGTAGACTGGTTAGCCTGAGCCAGTACGGAGGTACCGGCCTGCTGCAGGATCTGCGCACGGCTCATGTTGGACACTTCGGTCGCGTAGTCGGCGTCCTGAATACGAGAACGGGAAGCGGACAGGTTGTTGACGGTGCTGTTCAGGTTGTTGATAACAGAATCGAAACGGTTCTGTACCGCACCCAGGCCGCTGCGCAGGTCATCAACCTGAGACAGGGCTTTATCCAGGGTTGCCAGCGGATTCGAACCTTTCAGATTTACAGAGTCACCACGCGTTACTGTTCCATCACCAGAGATTGTGGCTTTATAGTATTTTGCTTTATCGCCAGTGCCCTCCTGGATCACATAGCTCGGGTTACCAGATCCGTCCGCATATGCACGAACGTTCGCTTTATCTGCACCTTTCAGATTAGCACCAGCAGCGCCAGCATCGAATGTAACATTACCTGTAGTTACTACTTTGCCACCTTGAGCAGCAGTCAATGCAGCACCTGAGGCAGCAGCAGTATTTACAGTTAATTTACCATCCGCTGCTACAGCAGTAATCTCCGAAAACTTAGTGCCATCTGTCGCATATAGCTTATTATCAGTTCCCAGTACAACCCCAGTTGCAGCTTTACCACCAGCAGTAGCTGCATCAACCTTAGCGCCAGAAAGATCAAATTTTACTTGATCATTAGTTTTAATGACATTTTCAGGTACAGCCGCCGCAATTTTAGCGCTATCAATTGTATTAACTGAAAAATTAGATAATCCTAACTTATCAGAGTTAATATTCTTCAAATCGATATCAATGGTTTCACCGTCGTTAGCACCGACCTGAATGGTCAGCTTCTGATCCTTGCTCAGTACCTTCACACCGTTGAAATCGGTCTGCTGGGAGATACGATCGATCTCGGACAGACGCTGATTAATTTCGTCCTGGATAGACTGTAGGTCGCTGGAGGAGTTAGAGCCGTTCTGTGCCTGCACGGTCAGACGACGGATATTCTGCAGGTTGTCGTTGACTTCGTTCAACGCGCCTTCGGTGGTCTGCGCCAGGGAGATACCGTCGTTGGCATTGCGGGATGCCTGGGTCAGGCCGTTGATGTTGGCGGTGAAGCGGTTAGAAATCGCCTGGCCGGCAGCATCATCCTTGGCGCTGTTGATACGCAGGCCAGAGGACAGGCGCTCGATGGCGGTACCCAAGGCAGACTGGGATTTATTCAGGTTATTCTGTGCCATCAGCGACAGGCTGTTGGTGTTGATTACTTGTGCCATAATAAATTTCCTTACTACATGATTGGTTATACAAATTTATTTATCGACCCCCTGCGGCAAAGCTTTAGTATCGTTTTCTCTTTTTTTGTTTAAATTATCGGCAGTTAATCCTAATAGACGACGATATGGCCGCCGCGCTAAATCACGCCCCCGCCCCCAACCTGGAGAGTGGTGTGCCAACTCTCGTGAAGGGAAACAAAAAAACCCGCCAATAGGCGGGTTTTGTTTTGAAACGCGCAGCGATGGGCGCCGCACAGGCTGCAGATACGATTAACGCAGAAGGGACAGAACGTTCTGGGTAGACTGGTTAGCCTGCGCCAATACAGAAGTACCGGCCTGCTGCAGGATCTGCGCACGGCTCATATTGGACACTTCGGTCGCGTAGTCCGCGTCCTGAATACGTGAACGGGAAGCGGACAGGTTGTTAACGGTGCTGTTCAGGTTATTGATAACAGAATCGAAACGGTTCTGCACCGCGCCTAAGCCGCTGCGCAACTGGTCAACATCAGATAAAGCTTTGTCCAAGGTTGCCAGCGGATCTTTACTTTTCAGAACAGATGCCAATTCATTACCGCGAGTTACAGTACCGTCCTTAGCAATACTCATCGCATAGAACTTATCACCATCTTTAATAACAGCCTGTGGAGCTCCGTCTTCAGTGCCATTATATTTTACAACTTTTGCGGCATCACTACCCTTTAAGGCTGATCCCAGCACAGTCACTTTCCCAGTAGAAGTCGCTGAGCCAGCCTGTGCAGCTGTTAAATCAGCACCAGCAGTTAATGCGGTCGTTGCAGTTAATGCAACTGTTCCATCTGCACCAACAGATTTAACTGATTGATATTCACCAGTTGCAGTTTTAGCGTATAGCTTATTATTATCGCCGAGGACAAAACCAGTCACGTCTTTTGCATCAATTTTCAATGTACCTGTTTTCAACGTGACACTTTCAGTAGTCGCTAAGTTTTCCGTTGTAACAGCACCCGTTGCTTGAGTTCCATCAATACCTTGAGCAACAGAGAAACTAGTTAAGCCCAGTGTATCTTTATTGATATTCTTCAGATCGATATCGATAGTTTCACCGTCGTTAGAGCCCACCTGAATGGTCAGCTTCTGATCCTTGCTCAGTACCTTCACGCCGTTAAAATCGGTCTGCTGGGAGATACGGTCGATCTCGTTCAGACGCTGGGTGATTTCGTCCTGGATGGACTGCAGGTCGCTGGAAGAGTTGGAGCCGTTCTGCGCCTGTACGGTCAGACGGCGGATGTTCTGCAGGTTGTCGTTGACTTCGTTCAACGCGCCTTCGGTGGTCTGCGCCAGGGAGATACCGTCGTTGGCGTTACGGGACGCCTGGGTCAGGCCGTTGATGTTAGCGGTGAAGCGGTTGGAGATCGCCTGGCCGGCAGCATCATCCTTGGCGCTGTTGATACGCAGGCCAGAAGAGAGACGCTCGATGGCGGTGCCCAGGGCAGACTGGGATTTATTCAGGTTGTTTTGCGCCATCAGCGACAGGCTGTTGGTATTAATGACTTGTGCCATAGTGTGCTTTCCTTGGAATGTTGCGCCATTGCGCATCACAGTTAATTGGTCGGGCCTGATTGCCCCACGGCGTCATCAGCCACCGTCCCCTCAGGTATCGGCTCTCCCCTGACAACCTTTAGCAAATTTTTTTATTTTTTTGTCACGCCGCCAATCGGCGAAAAAGCCCCCATTTTTCTGCTTCTATTTCCCCCATCGTTTTTTACGATCTTTCTGTAAACTTTTCTTGGACAGAGCCGATAACGCGTATAGCGCACTAGTCATTCAGAAAGGAAATATTCATGGCAACCATTTCATCACTGGGGATCGGCTCTGGACTCGATCTCAACTCCCTGCTGACCAAGCTAACCGGGGTCGAGAAACAACGCTTGGTGCCTTATACCACCCAACAGAGCAGCTATAAGGCCAAGCTGACCGCCTATGGCACCCTGAAGGGGGCATTAGAAAAGTTCGATGATGTGAGCAAGGAGCTGGCGAAAAGTGATGCGTTCACCATCACCAAGGCCAGTAGCCACGACCAGTTTACCGTCACCACCAGCGCCAGCGCAGTGCCGGGCAACTACGCGATCAATGTGACCCAGTTGGCTCAGGCACAGAGCCTGACTGCACAGACTCATGCCACCAGCCAGACGGAGCAAATGGGCAGCGCCGGAGCCAGCGGCCGCGAGCTAACCATCACCGTCGGCGAACCGCCGAAAGAGACCAAGATCGCCCTGAGCGACGAACAAACGTCCCTGACCGGGTTACGCGACGCCATCAACAAGTCTGGCGCCGGTGTCAGAGCCAGTGTGATCCAGATCTCTGATAAGGAGTACACCCTGTCCGTGACCGCCGCCGAGACCGGGGCGAAGAGTAATATCAAGCTCAATGTCAGCGGGGACAGTAAGTTAGGCGATATGCTGAACTACGATAGCAGCCACCCCGCGACCGGTACGACGAATATGGCCCAGACCGTTGAAGGTCGAGATGCCAAGATGACCCTGAACGGCATCGAAATCACTCGCAGCAGCAATAAGATTACCGATGCGCCCCAAGGCGTGACGCTGGAGCTAAAAGCCGTCACCAAAGACACGCAAAACCTGGTGATCAGCAACGACAGCGAAGGCGTGAGCAAGAAGATCCACGATTGGGTCGACGGCTATAACTCGCTGATCGATACCTTCGCCTCGCTGACCAAGTTTACCCCGGTCAAGAAAGGCCAGGCCGAAAACTTCACCAACGGCCCTCTGCTGGGCGACAACACGCTGCGCGCCATCCAGTCCGGCGTCAAAGGGGTGATGAGCTCGGCGCAAGACAACCCTAACATCAAGGGGCTGGGGAACCTGGGCATCAGTACCGATCCGCAGACCGGCAAACTGAGTATCGACGACAGCAAACTGAAGAAAGTCATCGACGAATACCCAGAACAATTGCAGCACTTCTTTGTCGGAGACGGCAAAGATAGCGGTATGGCTAACATGATCCACAAAGAGATCCAGAGCTATATCAAGAGCGATGGCGTCATCGACTCGACCACCAAGAGCATCAACAACAGCCTGCAGCACCTGAGCGATCGTATCGATAGCGTCAATCAGAGTATCGACGAGACCATCAACCGCTATAAGGCCCAGTTTGTCCAACTGGATAAGATGATGGCCAAACTGAACAGCACCAGTAGTTATCTCACCCAACAATTTAATGCTATGAGCAACAGTAAATAAGGGTAATCGTTACTATGTATAACGCAATGGGCAGCCAAGCCTATGCAAAAGTCGGACTGGAGAGCGGCGCGATGAGCGCCAGTCCACACCAACTGATCGTGATGCTGTTTGACGGGGCGCATAGCGCCCTGGTTCGCGCAGCGCTGCATATCGATGCTGGGCAAGTCGCACTAAAAGGGCAGGCGCTCAGCAAAGCCATCAACATCATCGATAACGGCCTCAAGGCTGGATTGGATCTGGAGAAGGGTGGCGAGTTGGCACAGAACCTGAGCGCGCTGTACGACTATATGGTGCAACGTCTACTGCAGGCTAACCTGCACAACGATGCCGACGCCGTTCGCCACGTGACAGAACTCCTCGACAACATTGCAGACGCCTGGCGCCAAATAGGCCCCCACTCTCCAACCACCCAGCAGGGGTAACACTATGTATGGACTACCGCCGCTACTCCAAGCCTACCATCAGGTTCTGGCCTTAAGCGAGCGCATGCGTGACTTAGCAAAGCAAGACCAATGGGAGGCGCTGATCGCGCTGGAGGTGGACTACATTACGGCGGTATCGAACACGGCCCAACTGATGTCACAGTCTGAACCGACCCCTGCGCAGCAAAACCAACTGCGCCAGATAATACAGCAGATCCTAAGCAACGAGGCTGACGTGAAAAAACAGCTCCAGGCCAGGATGGACGAATTACGCCAGTTGATCGGCAACGGTAACCGTCAACAGGCCTTGAGCCATGCCTATGGTCAGTTCACCGGCGAGATCCTGCTGCCCGGCGAGCACCTATAATAACGCATCATCACATCGCCTCTCACCCTCTTTCCACCAGTCCGCTGGCGTCCCATACTGTCATAGCAGCCTCGATGACAAGATGCGGTGCGCCGGGCACTGGCCCCGCCTCCCCCTCTCCTTCACGCCCCCTGAAGTAAGAGATAAAAAGACCCCGCACCAAGGCACGGGGGAATGAAAGCAAAAAGTAGACTGTATCAAACAATGTGAGCGATAAGCCGTGAGCAATCGAGTTCAGCTATCGCTATATAACTAAATATATATCGAATGGCGTGACATTGCTAGTGCACTGATCGATGTCGATGAATTTATCGCTTATCGCTGGTGACGGCGTGTACCGGTTGATAGACACACAGATACGCCGCGCGGGCCTGCCCGGTGGGGCTCGACTTCAGCCCGGGAATGGCATAGGCGCGATCGAAACCATTATGTCGGCAATAGGATAATGCATCGGCCTCCATGGCCGCCCGATCGACCTGGGCGGGATCGAAGCGATACACCAGGGAGTGTGAAACCGGATCCTCCTCGCTACGCACGAAGTGACCCGGAGCGCTGCTACAGGCGCTGAGTAAGACTAACGACGCCAACAGATAGAGCGAGCGCATGATGCTCTCCTTAACGAGGCAGGAACAAAGAGGCCCTATTGTATCGCCTCACCAGGGACAGTAAAGCACACGGCTAAACCTGCATATTCATGATGTCCTGATAGGCGGCGACCAGACGGTTACGAACCTGGATCCCCATCTGTAGGGAGACGCTGGATTTCTGCAGATCGAGCATCACATCGTTAAGCGCCACGCCGGGCACGCCCATCTCGAACTGCTGTGCCTGGACGCGGGCATGGTTCTGATTGTCACTGATGCGATCGATGGCCGCCTTCAGCTCGGTGGAAAACGCGCCCGGTGCCACGCTCTCTTGTGGCGTGCGGTTACTGGCGGAAAGCGCGGTGGCCTGAAGTTGTTGTAAGACGTTCTCGATGCCGGTGACTGCCACGAAAGGCTCCTTAATGATTGAAACTGCCGATTGCATGACAACCTACCATAAGACGCCAAAGGCAAAGCGGGTAAATGACACCAAAAATGACCCTTTCTCCCGCCATCGTTTTGCCAGCACATGCCAATAATAAAGTGCCTGCTTTTGCAGGTATTCCGCGATTCGCATTGCCGCGTCAGGGAGTCTGATTTGTTACACATCCATTCATACCGGCCTCAGGTCCGGACGCAACTGAACAATAAGGTAAGCCCATGAACGCTTCAGCCACCGGTACCGCAGGCACCGCAGCAAAGAGCGCTGAAAATAGTATTAAAGCCATACTGGAGCGCGTACGGGCCAATCCCAAAATTCCCTTACTGTTGGCCAGCGCCGTCGCCATTGCCATTGTCGTCGTACTGGCGCTATGGGCGCGCGCGCCCGACTATCGGGTTCTGTACAGCAACATCAGCGATCGCGATGGCGGCGCCATTGTCACGCAACTCAGCCAGATGAACATCCCCTACCGTTTCGCCAACAATGGCACCACGTTGATGGTACCGGCGGACAAGGTGTATGACCTGCGCCTCAAGCTGGCCCAACAGGGGCTACCTAAAGGAGGCGCGGTTGGCTTCGAGCTGCTCGATCAAGAGAAATTCGGCATCAGCCAATTCAGCGAACAGGTCAACTACCAGCGCGCCTTAGAAGGGGAGCTGGCACGGACCATTGAGACGCTCGGCCCGGTGGTCAGCGCCCGCGTGCATTTGGCCCTGCCCAAGCCGTCGCTATTCGTACGCGAACAGAAACAGCCCTCCGCCTCGGTCACGCTGACGCTGGAACCGGGACGCGCCTTAGATGATGGCCAGATCAATGCCATCGTCTATATGGTCTCCAGCAGCGTCGCCGGCCTGCCGCCGGGTAACGTCACCGTCGTCGATCAGTTCGGTCATCTGCTGACCCAGCCCGACGGCACCGGGCGCGATCTGAATGCCGCCCAGCTGAAGTTTACCTCCGAGGTGGAAGGCCGCCTGCAACGCCGTATTGAGACCATCCTGCAGCCGATGCTCGGCAGCGGTAACGTCCATGCCCAGGTCACCGCCCAACTCGACTTCGCCAACCGTGAGCAGACCGATGAGGAGTACAAGCCGAATCAGTTGCCAAACCAGGCGGCGATCCGCAGCCAGCAGATCAGCCAGAGCGATCAGTCCGGTGGCCAGCTAAACGGTGGTGTCCCGGGTGCGCTGTCGAACGAACCGGCGCCACCGGCGACCGGCAACATCGATAAGCCGCGCAATAGCACTGGAACCAACGGGCGGAATCGCAACGAATCGACGCCAAGCCGTAGCAGCACCCTTAGCAATAATGGTCGCCTGGCGAGCCGTAACGAGAATATACGACGCGACGAGACCACGAACTATGAGGTCGATCGGACCATTCGTCATACTCAAGAGCGTGCTGGCGGCATCGAACGCCTGTCCGTCGCCGTGGTGGTCAACTACGCCACCACCCCGCAAGGGAAAGAGGTCGCGCTCTCACAAGAGAAGATGGATCAGATCAATAACCTGGTTCGTGAGGCGATGGGCTTCTCCCAGAATCGTGGGGATACGCTGAGCGTCGTCAACACACCGTTCAACAGCGTAGCCGATAACGGCGGCGAACTGCCCTTCTGGCAGAAACAGGCCTTTATCGATCTGCTGAGCACGTTGGGCCGTTACCTGTTAGTCGCCCTGGTCGCCTGGCTGCTGTGGCGCAAGCTGGTGAAACCGATGCTGACCAAACAGCAGCAAGCCGCCGCCCTGCGCCAGCAAGTCAATACCTCGCCGGTATCCGCGCAGCCGGTCAAGCAACCGAGCAACGAAGAGCTACAACAGCGTCGTAAGCTACAACAGCGTACGACCGCCGAAGCGCAGACCGAACGCGTACGTGAAATGGCAGAGCAGGATCCGCGCGTTGTCGCGCTGGTGATCCGCCAATGGATGAGCACAGAACCACAATGAGCCTGACTGCGACCGAAAAAAGCGCGGTATTATTGATGACCATCGGCGAAGACCGCGCCGCCGAAGTGTTTAAACACCTCTCGACCCGAGAGGTACAACAACTCAGTAGTACCATGGCCGGGATGCGCCAGGTCTCGCATCAGCAACTGAGTGAGGTGTTGAATGAGTTTCAGGATGAGGCCGAGCAGTTCGCCGCCCTGAGCGTCAATGCCGGCGACTACCTGCGTTCGGTGCTGGTCAAGGCACTGGGCGAGGAGCGCGCCGCCAGCTTGCTGGAAGACATCCTGGAATCACGCGATACCGCCAACGGCATCGAAACCCTCAACTTTATGGAGCCGCAGGCGGCCGCCGATATCATCCGCGAGGAACACCCGCAGATTATCGCCACCATCCTGGTGCACCTGAAGCGCGCCCAGGCGGCGGATATCCTGGCGCACTTCGACGAGCGCCAGCGTAACGACGTCATGCTGCGTATCGCCACCTTCGGCGGGGTGCAGCCGACGGCGCTCCAGGAGCTGACCGACGTGCTGAATAACCTGCTCGACGGCCAGAATCTCAAGCGCAGCAAGCTGGGGGGCGTACGTACCGCCGCCGAGATCATCAACCTGATGAAGAGTCAGCAGGAAGAGTCGGTCATCGACGCCATGCGCAGCCACGACGGCGAACTGGCGCAGAAGATCATCGACGAGATGTTCCTGTTCGAGAATCTGGTGGATGTCGACGACCGCAGCATCCAGCGTATCCTGCAGGAAGTGGAGAACGAGTCGCTGCTGATCGCCTTGAAGGGGGCGGACGAGGCCTTGCGCGAGAAGTTTATGCGCAACATGTCTCAGCGTGCCGCCGATATCCTGCGCGACGATCTGGCCACCCGTGGCCCGGTACGCCTGTCGCTGGTCGAGGCCGAGCAGAAGTCCATCCTGCTGATCGTCCGCCGTCTGGCGGAGAGCGGCGAGATCGTCATCGGCGGTGGCGAGGATACCTATGTCTAACTCTCCCTTTCGTAAGCAGGTCCTCGCCAAAGACAGCCCGGAGGCTCGCGATCCGCGTTGGCAACGCTGGGAGATGCGCGACTTCGCCGCGCCGCGTCGTCCGTTACGCGCCCGTAACGAAGCCAATGCGGCCGAGGATGCCAACGCCGCCGCCCAGGCGCAGGCCGCCGCAACCCAGGCTGAGCTGGAGCGTCTGCGCCACGACGCCCAACAGCAGGGGTTACAGATCGGCCTGCAACAAGGCGAGAAACAGGGCTACGACGCCGGTTTTCAGCAGGGACTGGCCGAGGGACGCACCCAGGGCATGCAGCAGGCGCTGGCCGAGCAGCAACCGCTGCTGGACAGCTGGCGCACGCTCTCCGGCGAGTTTCAACGCTCCCTTAACTCCTTGGATGGCGTCATCGCCGCGCGCCTGATGCAGCTGGCGTTGACCGCCGCCAAGCAGATCATCGGCCAGACACCGCTGTGCGATGCCAGCGGTGTCCTGCAACAGATCCAGCAGTTGATCCAGCAGGAGCCGCTGTTCAGCGGTAACCTCCAGCTACGCGTCAACCCCCAGGATCTGCCGCTGGTGCAGCAGCATCTCGGGGTGCAGTTGGAGCAACAGGGCTGGAAGCTGCTGGCCGATACCCAATTGCATCGCGGCGGCTGCAAGATCAGTGCCGAGGGCGGCGAGCTGGACGCCAGCATCGCCACCCGCTGGCAGGAGCTGTGTAAGCTGGCCGCGCCGGAGCTACCGCTATGAGTAGCCGGCTCGACACCTGGCTCGGCGCCTTAGCGACCCTCGAGCGCCGCATCCCTACCCTACCGGAGGCACGACGCTACGGTAAGTTGACCCGCGCCACCGGCCTGGTGCTGGAGGCGACCGGACTCCAGTTGCCGATCGGCGCCACCTGCCGCGTCGAACGCCACGACGGTCAGCAAATCATCGATGTCGAGGCTGAGGTCGTCGGCTTTAATGGTCGCCAACTGTTTCTGATGCCGCTGGAAGAGGTCGACGGCATCGTTCCCGGCGCTCGCGTCTGGGCCCCCGCCGCCGCCCTGCACAGCGGCAAGCAGTTACCCCTCGGCCCGGCCTTGCTCGGGCGGGTACTCGACGGCAGCGCGCGTCCCTTGGATGGATTACCGCCGCCCGACGAGAGCAACCATGGCGGGCTCAGCAGCCAGCCCTTCAACCCGTTACAACGCACACCCATCACCCAGGTCTTGGACGTCGGCGTGCGAGCGATCAACGCCCTGCTGACGGTAGGGCGTGGCCAGCGTATGGGGTTATTCGCCGGCTCCGGGGTCGGTAAGAGTGTGCTGCTGGGCATGATGGCACGCTACACCCAGGCCGACGTGATCGTGGTCGGCTTGATCGGCGAACGTGGTCGAGAGGTGAAAGACTTCATCGAAAATATCCTCGGTGAAGAGGGACGTAAACGCTCGGTGGTGATTGCCGCCCCGGCGGATGTCTCGCCGTTACTGCGCATGCAAGGTGCCGCCTACGCCACGCGTATCGCCGAAGACTTCCGCGATCGCGGCCAGCATGTCCTGCTGATCATGGACTCCCTGACCCGCTACGCCATGGCGCAACGCGAGATCGCCCTGGCGATCGGCGAACCGCCGGCGACCAAGGGTTACCCGCCCTCGGTCTTCGCCAAACTGCCCGCCCTGGTCGAGCGTGCCGGTAACGGTATCAGCGGTGGCGGCTCGATCACCGCCTTCTATACCGTACTGACCGAGGGGGACGACCAACAAGATCCCATCGCCGACTCGGCGCGCGCCATCCTCGATGGTCATGTGGTGCTATCGCGCCGCCTGGCCGAGGCGGGTCACTACCCGGCCATCGACATCGAGGCCTCGATCAGCCGCGCCATGACCTCGCTGATCGATGAAGCGCACTACGCCCGGGTTCGTCGCTTCAAGCAGTTACTCTCCAGCTATCAGCGCAACCGGGATCTGATCAGCGTCGGCGCCTATGCGCGCGGGAGCGATCCCCTACTGGATCAGGCCATCGCGCTCTATCCGCAGCTCGAGGCTTTCCTGCAACAGGGCATTTTTGAACGCAGCGACTACACACAAGCCTGTAACGCGCTACAGGCACTGTTTACTGAGTGATAGCCGCATCCAGGCCGGAGGTTGAGATGTCATCAGCATTAAATACCCTGCGCGAACTGGCGCAACAGGATGTCGATCAGGCGACTCGCGCCCTGGGCCATGCCCGTCAGGCATGCCAGCAGGCTCAGCAACAACTGGAGATGTTGCTGAACTACCAGGATGAGTACCGCCAGCGTCTGAATCGCGGGATGAGCGGCGGTATCGCGGCGGCCAGTTGGTATAACTACCAGCAGTTTATCCTGACGCTGGAGCAGGCCATCGAGCAGCATCGCGGTCAACTGGCCCAATGCCGCACCCGCCTGGAGAGCGCGACACATAGCTGGCAACAGAAACACCAGCGTCTCAACGCCTTCAGCACCTTGCACAAACGCGCCGAGGCGCAGCGCCAGAGCATACTGAACAAACAAGATCAAAAACGGATGGATGAGTACGCTCAGCGTGCCAGCCTGAGGAGAGAAAAATCATGACAACGCCCGTGGCCATCACGCTTACCTCGCTCGGCGCCCAGTCGGATAGCCCGACGGCGACGACGCCAGCCGTCGATGGCTCCCCGTTTGCCGATATCCTGGCGCTGCTCAGCCAACCGGGAGATAAGCAGGCGCTACTCCAAAACCTGCAAGCCTCGCTCGACGGCGACGCCAAAGGCCCCCAATCGGCCTTGCTCGGCCGCCTCTCACAGTTGGATGCACAGCAGCGTCAGACGCTGCTTGAGCAGTTGCGTACCGCGACGCCGGACGGTGTCACCCCCTTGCCCGATGCCCCCCTTGCCCTGCTGCAGACGCCACCCACGGCGACGGACACCCCTCGCTCTCCCGACGTGGACCAGGCCGGTGCACAGCAAGCCATCGCCGCCTTGCTGGCCATGCTGCCGGCGCGCGCTGACGCACCGCGCCCGTTAACGGCAGAGGCGGGCGTGAGCCAACATGATGATCTGGCGCGTCTGCTCACCCCCCGCCAAGGAGCGCATGATGCCTCGCTGAGTCATCTGCTGGAGACGGCGCGCGGCGATGAACATAGCGCGGCACGCGCGAGCGACTTCACCCCGCTGCTGCAAGCCAAGACCTCCCCCACGACGCCGGGGATCAATAGCGTCGACACCGGCAGCACCCTGATCAGCCTGGATGCCCCGAACCGCCGCGCGCTGAGCCATGGGGGGCAGACGCCCACTAGCGCGCAGGCCATCACGCCGACGGCGCTACACCACAGCGTGAACATGACACCGGCCACGCCGTCGGTGAATGCCGCGCCGCTGGCCTCACCCGCCACCGCCAGCGCCCCCCTGCTCAGTGCGCCATTGGGGAGCAATGAGTGGCAACAGGCGCTCGGCCAACAGGTGTTGATGTTTACCCGCAACGGGCAACATCAAGCCGAACTGCGCCTACACCCGCAGGATCTCGGCGCGATACAGATCAGTCTGCGTCTGGACGATAATCAGGCTCAGTTACACATGGCCGCCGCCCATAGCCAAGTCCGAGCCGCCTTGGAGGCGGCCCTGCCTCACCTGCGCACCGCGCTGGCGGAGAGCGGCATCCAACTGGGGCAGAGCAGCATCGGTGGCGAGGCGCAATCCCAATGGAACGGCGGCCAACAGCAGCGCCAAGAGTCGGCGTCCGGTGCCGTCTTCAGCCTGGCCGACAACGCGCCCCCGGCCCCGTTGGATCCGGCGGCGCCCACCGTCGTACGCCGCCATCTGGGTGCCGTCGACATCAGCGTGTAGCGCAACGCGGCCGCGCTAACGGGGCAATCGCTCGATTAGCCCCGTTTTTTCACGTTATTCCTGCCATTGTTCCGACGACGCGGCAGGGATAATAGCGTTAGCGAATTTCCACGCGCCTTGCGCACACAGCTACAGGAATCATCCCCCTTATGTCTGATATGTCACTCCCTAACCGCTCCGGAAAACGGCGCAAATGGGTATTGATCCTGTTGGTGATCTTGGCCGCGCTGGCCGCCGGCGGCGGCTACTTCGGCTGGCACTATTATCAACAAAGCCAATCACACGTTGCCAAACAGGCACCCGCACCGCTTCCCGTCTTCATGGCATTGGATCCGTTTACGGTTAATCTGTTGGGCAATGACGATGATAGCGATCGCGTCCTGTACGTCGGCATCACCTTGCGTCTGCCGAACGAGCTGACGCGCAAGCGTCTAAACGACTACCTGCCCGAAGTTCGCAGCCGTTTACTACTGCTGCTCTCACGCCAACAGGCCTCCGCATTGGCGACCGAGCAGGGCAAGAAGGCATTGATGGACGAGATTAAAGCCACCCTGCGCGCGCCAGTCATCAACGGCCAAGCCGGCCAAGTGGTCAATGATGTCATGTTCACAGCGTTCATCCTGCGGTAACCCTTATGTCCGATAGCATTCTGTCTCAAGCCGAAATAGACGCGCTGCTCAATGGCGACAGCGATGCCGCGCCCAGCGAGCAGCATGCGTCCCTAGAACATCGCGATGGCGAGGTTCGCCCCTATGATCCCACCACGCAACGCCGCGTGGTGCGCGAACGCCTACAGGCGTTAGAGATCGTTAACGAGCGTTTCGCCCGTCAATTCCGTATGGGGCTGTTTAACCTGCTACGCCGCAGCCCCGACATCACCGTCGGTGCGGTACGCATCCAGCCCTATCATGAGTTTGCCCGCAACCTGCCGGTACCGACCAACCTCAACCTGGTCCACCTGAAGCCGCTACGCGGCACGGCATTGATGGTCTTCGAGCCCAGCCTGGTCTTTATGGCGGTGGATAACCTGTTCGGTGGCGATGGCCGTTTCCCGACCAAGGTGGATGGGCGTGAATTTACCCATACCGAACAACGGGTGATCCAGCGCATGCTACGCCTGGCTCTCGATGCCTATCGTGATGCCTGGGGGGCCATCTTCAAGCTGGAGGTCGAATACGTCCGTTCGGAGATCCAGGTGAAGTTTACCAATATCACCACCTCGCCTAACGATATCGTCGTCACCACGCCCTTTACCGTGGAAGTCGGCGCGCTAAGCGGGGAGTTCAACATCTGCATTCCCTTCTCGATGATCGAACCGTTGCGCGAACTGCTGGTCAACCCCCCGCTGGAGAACTCCAAGCAGGAGGATCAGCACTGGCGCGATACGCTCAGCAAGCAGGTGCAGCATTCCGAACTGGAGCTGGTCGCTAACTTTGTCGATATTCCGCTACGTCTCTCCGACGTACTCAAGTTACAGGTTGGCGACGTGCTACCCATCGATCGGCCGGATCGACTGATCGCCAATGTCGACGGTGTACCGGTGTTAACCTGCCAATATGGCTGCTACCACGGCCAATACGCACTACGCGTAGAAAAAATGATTAATCCTATTTTAGATGTGACTTCGCGAGGAAATTCCGATGAGTGACGCCAACAAGCCGTCAGCTGACGCTCAGGATGACGCCGCCGACCTGTGGGCGGAAGCTATGGGAGAACAACAGGCCGCCAGTCAACACAGCGGTGATATCTTCCAGAATCTGGAAGAGGGGGCAACCCTGGGGAGCAGTGCCGGCCAAGATATCGATCTGATCCTCGACATCCCGGTGAAACTGACCGTGGAGCTGGGTCGTACCAAGATGACCATCAAGGAGCTGCTGCGCCTGTCGCAGGGCTCTGTCGTGTCGCTGGACGGGCTGGCGGGCGAACCGCTGGATGTGCTGATCAACGGCTATCTGATCGCCCAAGGGGAAGTGGTGGTCGTCAACGACAAGTTCGGTGTACGTATTACCGACATTATCACCCCCTCCGAGCGCATGCGCCGTCTGAGTCGCTGAGATGTCAACCGCCATCACCGCGCTACCCAGCGCCCCCGCCTTACCGACGGAGAGCGTACTGACCCAAGTGGGCGGTACGCTGGGCGGTATTCTGCTGCTGATCCTGGTACTGGCTTGGCTGGCGAAACGCCTCGGCTTCGTCGCCCGCCCGCGTGGCGAGCGGCTGCTCAACGTGCGCGCCAGTTGTAACCTCGGCCAGCGCGAGCGGCTGGTCGTCGTCGAAGTCGACAACCAATGTCTACTGCTGGGCGTCACCGCCCACACCATTACTCCTCTGCATACCTTCGAGGCACCGCCGACGCCAACCTCGCCTCGCGCAGGCAAGCAGGCGCAGGCCGCCTCGTTCCAGCAGTTATTGCGCCAGGCCGCTCGCCAGCGATTTGGCCGAAACAAAGAGAACTCCTGATGCGGCGTATCCTGCGTTATACCCTGCTGCCGGGGCTACTACTCTGTGCGCCGGCGGCGCTGGCCCAGTTGCCCGGCATCATCAGTCAACCGCTCGCCCACGGTGGGCAAAGCTGGTCACTGCCGGTGCAGACGCTGGTCTTCCTGACCTCACTCAGCTTCCTGCCCGCCGTGTTGCTGTTGATGACCAGCTTCACACGGATCATCATCGTCCTCGGTCTGCTCCGCAACGCGTTGGGTACCCCCTCCGCGCCGCCAAACCAGGTATTGCTGGGGCTGGCACTGTTCCTGACCTTCTTCATCATGTCGCCGGTACTCGACAAGATCTATCAGGATGCCTATCAGCCCTTCAGTGAACAGAAGATCAGCATGGAGACCGCCCTGGAGCGTGGCGCTAAGCCCCTGCGCGCCTTCATGCTGCGCCAGACGCGAGAGACCGATCTAGCCCTGTTTGCTCGCCTGGCGAAACAGCCGCAGATGCAGGGGCCGGAAGATGTCCCGCTGCGCATCCTGCTGCCGGCCTATGTCACCAGCGAGTTGAAGACGGCGTTCCAGATCGGCTTTACCGTCTTCATTCCGTTCCTGATCATCGACCTGGTGGTCGCCAGCGTATTGATGGCGCTGGGGATGATGATGGTCCCGCCAGCCACCATCTCGCTGCCCTTTAAACTGATGCTATTCGTCCTGGTGGATGGCTGGCAACTGCTACTCGGCTCCCTGGCGCAGAGCTTCTACACCTAACCGGAGAATGCCATGACACCCGAATCGGTAATGGCCCTGGGCTATCAGGCGATGAAAGTGGGGCTGGCGCTGGCCACCCCGTTGCTATTGGCGGCATTGATCAGCGGCCTGCTGATCAGCCTGTTACAGGCGGCGACGCAGATCAACGAGATGACGCTATCGTTTATCCCCAAGATCCTCGCCGTCTTCGCCACCCTGGTGGTGGCGGGTCCCTGGATGCTAAGCCTGCTGCTAGACTATATGCGCACCCTCTTCAGCAGCCTGCCGAATCTGATCGGCTAGCCATGATCACCTTCGATCCCGCCCAGCTCACGCTGTTACTCGGGCAGTTTTTCTGGCCCTTCGTGCGTCTACTGGCGCTGTACAGCACCGCACCGCTGCTGGGCGAGAAAGCGATCCCGCGTAAGGTCCGCATCGCCCTGGCGGCGCTGACCGCCTTTCTGATCGCCCCCCAGTTACCGCCGACCACCATCACCCTGGCCAGTGGCGGCGCCCTGTGGCTGGCGATCCAGCAGATCCTCATCGGCTGTGCCATCGGCCTGACCATGCAGCTGGCCTTCGCCGCGGTGCGCCTGGCTGGCGAGGTGATCGGCATGCAAATGGGGCTATCGTTCGCCACCTTCTTCGACCCCTCCGGCGGCCCCAACATGCCGGTGCTGGCGCGACTGCTCAATCTGCTGATGCTGCTACTGTTCTTGTGCTTCAACGGCCATCTGTGGATCATCTCGCTGCTGTCCGACAGCTTCCATACCCTGCCGCTCTCCACGGCACCGCTGGCGGGGAATGGCTTTCTCGCCTTGGCGCAGAGCGGTCACCTGATCTTCCTCAACGGCATGATGTTGGCCTTGCCGCTCATCACCCTGCTGTTAACGCTGAACATGGCGCTGGGGTTGCTCAACCGCATGACGCCTCAGCTCTCCATCTTCGTGGTCGGTTTTCCCCTGACCCTGACCATCGGCATGCTGACCCTCGGGATGTTGATCCCGATGCTGGCCCCCTTTACCGAGCACATGCTGCAAACGCTCTTCGACCGCCTGGCGGTGATCCTCAGCGAGATGCACGCCCCCTAACCTCTCGGCCAATAAATATCCTCCGGCATAGCCGGAGGTTTTTCGGATGCGCCTATAAGGCTCTGTTACCAGCCGCGCCCTAACAGGCGCATACGATCTGACATTTGCATCAGACTTCGTTACTTACGGCCCGTAAACGGGCTACCCGGATAAGGGATCGATAACTGCTCTCCCATTTTATCCTCCACAAGCTGGTGCTTTATGTATTCCTGTATCTTCGCCGTGTTCTTACCCACCGTATCTACGTAGTATCCACGACACCAGAACTCCCTGTTCCTGTATTTAAACTTCATATCCCCAAACTGCTCATACAACATCAGACTGCTTTTCCCTTTCAGATAACCCATAAAGCCAGATACGCTCATTTTGGGCGGGATTTCCACAAGCATATGGATATGATCTGCGCAACATTCCGCTTCCAAGATCCGTACGTTTTTCCACTCACACAGTTTTCTTAAGATGCTGCCTATTGCCCTGCTTTTCTCTCCGTAGAACGCCTGCCTTCGGTATTTTGGCGCAAAAACTATGTGATATTTACAGTTCCATCGGGTGTGCGCTAAGCTCTTCTCGTCCCCCATTGGGACCCCCTTTTGATTTCTTGTTGAACGCTTGCAGTTGCCAGACCGCAAGACGTTTTAACAAATCAAAAGGTGTTTTAATAACTGGCTCAAAGCTGAAAGCTTTCCGGAACCCCCAGCCTAGCTGGGGGTTTTCCATAGACAAAAAAAAGACGCTGACGCGTCTTTTCTCTCGGTAATCGTCGCTGACGGCTTACCAGTTTTCTGGCTCGTCACGCACATAGGGATTGCTACGCCGCTCCTCGCCGATGGTCGACATCGGACCATGACCTGGGATAAACGCCACATCGTCGCCCAGGGTGAACAACCGGGTCCAGATGCTATTGATCAGATCTTGATGGTTACCGCCGGCAAAGTCGCTACGCCCGATGCTGCCACGAAATAGCACATCCCCCACCTGCGCCAGGCGTGCCTGCTCGCAGAAATAGACCACATGGCCCGGCGTATGGCCCGGACAATGCAAGACCGCCAAGCGCTCCTCGCCTACCGTCAGCTCATCGCCCTGTTGCAGCCAGCGGGTCGGCATAAACGGCTGACAGTCGGTAAAGCCAAACATATCGGCCTGCTGCGACAGCTGCTCCAGCCAATATTGATCTTCCTGCTGCGGACCGTAGATCGGCACCGATAGGGTCTGCGCCAGACGCGCCGCCGCGCCAACATGATCGATATGGCCATGGGTCAACAGGATCTGAGTCACCGTCAAGTCACGTGCAGCGATTTCCCGCAAGATTTTGGCGCTCTCGCCGCCGGGATCGACGACCGCCGCCTCTCGTGTCTGCTCGCACCACAGCAGGGTGCAGTTTTGCTGGAAGGCCGTAACCGGAATGATGTGATATTTCATCTTAATTCTCCGCGCATAAAAACGCCGGCTTATAGCCGGCATCGCCGTTATCTGACCCCATCATACGCATCCTCGCGTCGATCACCAACTCCTGACCGGCCCGGTATCGATATGGACGAAGTTACTGCGCGGATAATACCCCACACCGCCGGCTCGCATCTTCAGCGCCGCCTTGCGGATGTTGGCCAACGCGACTCCCTCGATATGGAAGTCCATCGCCTGCCCCTTGGTATGGTAGCTCTGCTTAGCCACCCCACGGCTACGCGCGCGCAGCTCGCGGTTGGTAAGCGGTGAGCGATAGCCGGAGACCAACTGGATCGGCTTCTGATTGCCCAACAACAGTTGCAGGCGAAAGATCTGATCGAACAGGCGCGGATCGATGCGCTTTACCTGATTAGCGCGGTAATCGCGGAAGAAATGGTTGAGACGTGCCAGCTCTTCCGGAATATAGGCTTGGCCATCGAAGAACTCGGCGCGCAACCGCTCACCCGTATTGAGATTATTGAGCACCAGCACACGCGGGCGCGGCGTCGAAAGGGTCGCCTGGGCTACCCCCGGCAGCAGGGCAAATCCTATTGCCGCACCACCGAGCGCCAACCATTTACGGCGTTGAAAGTCTATCGGTTCCATGAGCAAATATTGACCTGGCAAAAAATCGCTGAACGTCACGCCTAATGCGCACAAAGTGGGGCCTGTCCGGCCCCTATCGTTTAATGCCTTGCGCCACGCGCTCCCCCTGATGATGCGGGAGGTGAAAGCGTTTGCGCGGCATCCTATTTGCGCACCTTAACTGCCCCTTCAGACGGCGTCAACCAGCCAGATGGCCGCCGCCGCCGGCCATCACAAAATTTTTGCCCGTTTCACCGCCGTGACTAAGTGCAAAGCGGCGGGATAACCACCTGCTACAGATGGAAAAGCTGACGTGCCTGCGCGGCGCTGCGGCTCCCTTCACGCGCCAGCTGATCATAATTGTAAATATCTGTGCGGAACTGCGGCGCCCCATCGCCATCCACCCACGCGGTCTGATAATAGAGACGCACCGGAATGGGCTGGCGGATCGGAACATATTGGGTATTCCCCGCCTGCAACGCCGCCGCGACGCGCTGATCGCTCCAACCGGCATCAGCCAACAACATATCCGCCAGCGTCGAGGCCTTATTCACCCGGACACAGCCGGAACTGAGGGCGCGGATGTCCTGATTAAACAGCGCATGATTCGGCGTATCGTGCAGATAGATGGCA
The DNA here is from genome assembly GCF_044540725.1 of Edwardsiella sp. A.80236. Classification (NCBI taxonomy): domain Bacteria; kingdom Pseudomonadati; phylum Pseudomonadota; class Gammaproteobacteria; order Enterobacterales; family Hafniaceae; genus Edwardsiella; species Edwardsiella sp. A.80236. The sequence continues at coordinate 264,869 of NZ_JBIUCY010000001.1, read as the reverse complement.
TCCTGGCTCGGCATATTGAACTTGAAGCGTCCCAGCGAGTTGCTCGCCCCCGGCGCCTGACGCACCCGGTAGGGGAAGTTGCGCGCCGAGACACTGTTCCAGTCGATCATATAGGGGTTGATCACCTGCGCGTCGCTGCTCCAACCGGAGAGCAACGTATAACCGTGGCGATCGAAGTAACCGGGATCGCGCATCGCCTTGGGCACGATGTCCTCGCGCACCAGCTTGGTCGGCACATTCCACGGCGGATTGACCACCACGTTATTCAGCTCGCTGTTCATCAGCGGTGTCTTACGGCTCGGCCGCCCCACGATCACCCGCGAGGCCAACACATCCTTACCATCACGGTAGTAGATCAGCGAGTAGTTGGGAATATTGACCATAATGCCGGTCTGCATCGCCGCCGGTAGGATACGCAGGCGCTGGATATTCAGTGCCAGCAGTGCGGCGCGGAGTTGCGGAGTGACATTGAGCCAGGCATAGGTACGCGGGCCGATGACGCCATCCGGCGTTAATCCCTGATCTCGCTGGAAGCGCTTCACCGCCGCCACCAACGCTGGCGTGTAAACCTCCCCCTCGTCCGCCTGATTCGCCGACAACACGCCACTCCGCCGTAAGATCTCACGCAGGATCGGTAACGCGGGGCTACTGTCGCCCGGGCGGATCGTCGGCCCGCTGGGCAGCTTCGGCCAGGGTTGGCTCTCGCCCAGCAAGGTCGCTAAGGCGGCGCGCATCGCCGGGTATTGTGGACTGGAGGGCGCCAACGAACGGATGAACACCGTCAGGGTTCCCTGATGCAAGGCTCGTTGCCAATTGTCGACTAAACCGGTCGGCGGGGTCGCGAGCGTGTAGCGCTTGCCGCCATATAGCCAACTCTCGCCATTGGCTCCCACCCCGGCGACATACTGCAGGTAGCCCAGCAACGCATCGGATAGCAACACGTCGCGCGCCATGCCCTGGATGCGCTCATCCGTCAGCTCATCGGCCCAACGCGCAAACTGGGGTTGCACACCAGCCAGCGCCAGCTCCGCCAACTGCTGTTGAAAGTCACGCCGCGCCTCGTTATCTCGCCACATCGGCTGCATCTGATTGGCGGCATACAGTTGTGCCAACAGCGGGCCATAATGTAGCGTGATCCCGGCGGGCAGCCATGACTGTAGTTCGGCGGCAGGCGTCGACGGGGATAGTGCCTGGGGCGCCTCTCGGGATGCTCCCCCTTCCTCGGCTAATGCACTTCCCCCCCACGGCAACAGCGTCACCGCTAACAACGTTCCGGCCAGACGCCGGTGAAAAGCGAATCTCGCGCTCAGCATGACTTCCTTGCTCCCATCTTGCCAACAGCAATACTGTCAGGCACATACAACCAATTATACAGGATAAACCGCCATTGGGCTGCCCGGCAGGCGTAATACCGCCATCGGCCAAGTCTTGCGGAGTGCAGAGTCGTGCCCCGTAGAGTGTCCAGGCGCGACTCGATAAAACTACCGGTTATTTTGCCAAAAAAATGTGCCGGGCAAAAAGTCTAGCCACGACAGATTGATTGCAATGTATTTCACTACATTAGTAAAAGATAGTGTGAATTAAAGGGCTACGGCATTTTTCGGAGCGCGGCACGCGCGTGCCGGGCGGAGACAAGCGAGTCAGCGGCATTAGGGGGAAGGCGGCATATCATCAATCAGCCAGCGGGGCAGAAAGCTGACGGCCCGCAACCAGCGGGCCGTCATGGGCGCACACTCACACCCGCTTTACACCATATGCGCCCGTCAGGCCGACGCCTCCTGGTGTAGTGTCTCCGCTACCTCGCCAGTGCGCTCGCTCGCGAAGCCGCGCAACCCGACCACGTGGACATGCTCGGTGTGATTAAACACCTTACGCACCAGCTTATAGGTGGTGCCCTTCTCCGGGCTGATGTTTTCCGGCGCGGCGATAATCAACTGCATCTCCAGACGCTCACACAGCTCGAACAGGGTCGCGATCGACTTGGCATCCAGACGCGCCGCCTCGTCGAGGAACAGCAGGCGGCAGGGGGAAATGTCCTTACCGCGCAGACGACGCGACTCCTCTTCCCAACTCTGCACCACCATCACCAGGATCGACATCCCGGTACCGATGGCCTCCCCGGTCGACAATGCCCCGCTCTCGGCGCGCAGCCAACCATCGGAGCCGCGATTGACCTCCACCTCCATCTCCAGATAGTTGCGGTAGTCGAGCAGCTCCTCACCGATGGTCTGCGGCGTGCGCTGCCCCATGTCGATCTGCGGGTTCAGGCGCTGATACAGCTTGGCCAACGCCTCGGAGAAGGTCAGACGCTGGCTATTGAACAGATCCTGATGCTGCTCCTGCTGCTCGGAGAGCACATTCAACAGCATGGCGTGGGTCTCACGCACATTGACGTTGAGGCGCACGCTGTTCACCTGACCAAACGCCACCGACTGCAATCCCTGGTTCAGCATACGGATGCGGTTCTGCTCGCGCTGGATGGTCTTGCGGATGATGTTCGCCACGCTGCGCGCGCTGATGGCCAACTTCTGTTCGCGCGCCGTCAACTCCTCCGTCAGCCGCGCCAGCTCGATCTCCATCTGCTCGATGGCATCGATCGGGTCGTCGCTGCGGATAATATCCTGGCGAATACGTTCGCGCAGATGTTGATAGACCGCGACATAGAACTGCACCTTACGCTCGGGCCGCTTCGGATCTTCCGACAGGCGCAACACGTCGCGCAGGTGTTCATTATCGGCCACCGCCAGACGCAGGGCGCCCAACGCCTTATCCGACATGGAGCGCAGCTCCTCGGCGTCCATATAGGCCAGCTCACGCCGATGTAGCCGGCGCTCGACACCGTTATCCTTCACCAGACGCATCACCGCGCACCAGCCCGCCTTGGCCTGGGTCACCTGAGCGCGCAGCAGATGGTAGTCGCGCTCCACCTTACGCAGCCGCTTGATTAGCGCCTCCATCTCCGCCTCACAGATGGTGATCTGCTTCTCCAACTGATTACGGCGACTCCGGTTCTCGTTCAGGGCGGCATGCAACTCGTCACGACGCGCGCGGGCGCGCGCCTCGGCATTCGCATCCGCCGCCACCCCGATCGCCTGCATCTCCTGCTGCAGCTCTTGCAACATGTCACGCTTCGCATCGAAGGCGCTCTTCAACGAGGCCAACACCTGATTGTACTGGGCCAGCTGAGCCTGATGGTGACGCAACTGTTCGCGACTGCGGCTACGATCGGCCTCGGCGTGTTCCAGACGCTGACGCAGACGCTCGTTGAGGTCGGCATTCTCGCTCAGCATGCCCACCGCATCGCTGTAACTGAAGTGCGCACGCCGTTGGGCGACCTCCGTCAGGGCGAAGGCCTGTTGCTTCGCCAGACGCTGCGCCTGCTGCGCCTGCTGGTAGTCCTGCTGCAATTGCTCGTGCTGTTGCGGATCGCTCTGCAACACCTCGATCACCGCCTCCAACGCCGTGAGCGCGGCGGTATGCTGGTGCAGATAACGCGCCGCCTCCTGCGCCTGCTCCCGCTCTTCGCGTAGCTCAGCGACGCGGTCGGGCAGCGTCTCGTCCGCCAACAACGCCGCCTGCGGTGCCAGGCGATTGAGTAGGCCGATCAACTCGCGCGCCTGCTGCAACTGTTGACGCTGCTGCTGCGTCTGCGCCTCTTGGCCGGCAAACTCTCGTTCGATCTCGCCACGCCGCTGCTGCAACTGACGCAGCTCCTGCTCCGGATCGGCCTCGAAGGCCAACGCCAGATGGCTGCCGATAAAACGACTAAAGGCGTGATGCAGACGCTGGATCTTCTGGACGTCGAATGACAACGTGGCGTAGCGCTCCGCGAGGGCCTCCCGCTCGCCATACAGCGTCTCCAGGCGGCTCTCACGCGCCGCGCGGCCAAACAGCGGCAGCGATGGGAAGCGCGAGTAACGCCACTGGCGATCGGCGATCTTCACCACCACTGCCTTCTCCAGCTCCTCAACGGCAAAGACGCTGTCGTCGAACGATTGCGGATCCCCCTCGATCAAATAGAGATCTTCCGGGCACTCCTCCAGCCCGGCGAGCTGGGCGCGTACCGCCGCCAGATCCGGCACCACGATGGCATGACGCGACGGGCCATACAAGGCGGAGAAGTAAGGCGCGTCCTCCAGGGTGACGTCGTCGTAGATCTCCGACAGCAGTACCCCACCGAAACGTTCGGCCAGGGCGATCAGGCGCGCATCCTCGGCGCCGCCAGGCTGGCTGAGCCGCTCGATCTCACGCTCCAGCGCCCCCTTGCGGGCGGCGACCTCATCGCGCTCGACGGTGTATTCGCGCTCACGCTCCAGCAGTTGTTGCATCTGATCGGTGACGGCGCGGCTATCCTCCAGCGTCTCGCCACACTGGGACTCCAGTGCGTTCAACGCCTCCTGTGCCGCGATCCAGGCCGGGGCACGGGCGCTGAGCCACTTCACGCGCTCGGCGCTCTGCTCCAGCTCCTGACGCAACGCCATGCTGCGTTCGCCCGCCTCTGCCGCCTGTTGGCTCAGGCTGTCGATCTGCGCCTCCAGTTCGGCCTGGAGCGTGTCCAGCGCCTGGATATCACATTCACGCCCACTGCGCTTGACGCACTCCTGCAACAGCCGCTCGGCATCCTGTTGCGCATTGAGGCGCTGTTCCAGCTCGGCTAGACGGATGCCGATCGGGCCCACGCGCTGTGCCTGATGCTGCAGCGCCGGCCACTCGCGTAACAGTGCACGTCCGGCCTGCCACGCCTCGCTGCGGCTCACCTCGCCCACCACCTGACATACCAGACGGTAGGCCTGTTCAAACTGACTGTGCGCGGCATTGGCCACGCTCAGCTTCTGCTCCAACTGCAGCAACAGCTCCGTCGCCTCTTGCTCGCGCGCCGCGAACGTCTCCAGCCAGCCGTCGACATCGTCGGCGCTCAGCGCCGGTAACTGGCACAGCGTCTGCGCGCGCTCCAAGGCTTGGAGCGCCTGTTGATACTGAATGGCGCGCGTCTGCTGCACATCCAGCGCCTGCTGGTAGTCGGCCAGCTGGCTCTTCAACTCGTCAACCTCGGCCTCGGCCGCCTCGCTACGCTCCTGCCAGGTGTCGTACTGCTCCTGCGCCTCGGCAGCCACTTCGCTCTGTTCATCCAGGCGGTAGCTCAGCTCCTCCAGGTCGCCCTGGTAGCGTTCGATCTTCTCCTGCTGGCGCATCGCCGTCTGCACCAGGTTAAGGTGATCGCTCGCCGCCTGGTAATCGGTTTCCAGATCGGACTCGGCGCCGTTCTGCTCCTCCAGCTCACGCGCCATCTCCACGTGACGGTATTGCTCACTCAGCAGCTGCTTACGCCCCCCCAACAGCTCGCGGCGTAGGGTCAGCGCCTGATCCAGATGGCTGCGCCGCTCGTTGGCATGGCGCATATAGTCCGCCGACACGTAGGCGGTAGCCTCACTGATCAGGTGCTTAAAGAGATCGCGATCGGACTGCGTGACCCGGATGGCCTCCAGCGTCATACGGTTTTCGCGCAGCGCGGCCTCCATGTCTTGGAACGCCTTACGCACCCCACTGTTTTCCGGCAACAGGTAGTCACGCAGCGAACGGGTGATGGCGCTGGAGATACCGCCATACAGCGATGCCTCGATCAGACGATAAAACTTGCTGCGATCCGCGGCGGAGCGCAGACGACGCGGCACCACGCCCAGATCGAACATCAGCGCATGATAGTCGGTGATCGAGTTAAACGTCTTAAACTGCACCCCTTCGATGGCCTCGACGCGCTCCTTCAGCTCCGCCAGCGGCAGCACGCGCGCCTGGCGCTCGCCCACCGTCTCGGTCAGTAGCTGCGTCGGCTGGATCGCCGTCGGCAATCCCTGGATGGCGAAGGGCTTGATGTCGACCTTACGATCACGTCCGGCCACCTGCTGTAGGCGTACCCCCACCAGTACCCGCTGATGACGCGAGTTGACCACATCCAACGCGGCATAGCAGACACCGGGGCGCAGCTTACCGTGCAACCCCTTGTCGCGTGAACCACTGGTAGCGCCGGCTTCGGTGGTGTTGCGGAAATGCAACAGCGTCAGATCCGGGATCAGGGCGGTGACAAAGGCTGCCATGGTGGTGGATTTCCCCGCCCCGTTACCGCCGGAGAGGGTAGTGACCAGCTCGTCCAGATCAAAGGTCCGGGCAAAGAAGCCGTTCCAGTTGACCAGGGTCAGCGAGCGAAACTTACCGCGTTCAATCATTCCTGTTCATCCTCCGCATCCTCGGATTCCAGCTCCGTCGGGGTATACTCGGCCCCCTCGCCGTCCTCATTCAGCGCCAACGATGGTTCCAGCCTGACCGCCTCACCATCACGGATCAGGCGCAGTTGGGCGTCACGGGCGTCGTCACCGCTGCGCACATCGGCGCCGAAACGGAACACCGACTCGGTGATGCGGAACTTGCTGCTATCATTGGTGATAAAGAAGACCATGCCCAAGCGACGCAGGCGATTCAGCGAGGTACGCAGCTTCTCCTGCAACTTCTGCCGGTCGAGATCGGAACCGGTCGAGCGCTGATTCACCAATTTGAGCAGCTTATTCTCGTCGGTCAGGGTCAGCAGCTCGTCGTACAACTCCTGCTGGCTGAAGATCCCCTCGTGGGCCAGCCGCTCCGGGCTGAGGTAGAGATAGCAGAGGATCTTGCCCACCAGCATGTCCAGCTCGGAGAGCACCGAGCGCGGGATCAGGGTGGTAGAACGCGGACGCAGGTAGAAGAAGCCCTCCGGCGCGCGGATTAACTCCACGTTATAACGCCCGTAGAACAGCTCCAGCTCCTCTTGGAAATCCATCAAGAAGGCGTGATTATCCAGATCGTCAATGCCGATGTGGCGCCCTGCTCGCAGCTGGCTATCCAGCGCGGGAAACAGCGGATTGAATACCGCTTGCGCCAGCTTGGCCGGCATCGTGTTTTCAGTATTTGTCGATGACATGGGCCTGTACCTTGGCTCCGTACTCATTGATCGCCTGCCACTGGGCCGGCAATCCGGTGAAATCTGCTTCGGCTACACCCAGGCGCACCGCCTGGTCAACCAAAATTCTTGCCACGTCGAAATGGCGCTGACGCGGATAGCGCGCCAGGTAGTCGCGCAACACGCGGCCAAGATCCAGCGGGCGCTGCTCCTGGCGATACACCTGCAACTCCTGTTCGAGCAGGGCCGCCAACCGCTCACGCAGCTCCGAGAACTCCTCATACTCCAGATCGGGCGGCAACTCACCGGTCACCTCCGCATTGAGTAGCATCAGCTCCTCGTCACGCATGTCTAACAGACGCTCGGCATTGGCGTAAGTCAGCGCCCAGGGGGCATCGAGATAGTGCTGTACCGACTGGCGTAAACGTTGGGCGAATACCCGGTTCTTGTCCATATCGATGGCGGTACGAATAAACTTGTGGACGTGGCGGTCATAGCCGATCCACAGATCGATCGCCTGTTGCCCCCAGCTGATGATCCGATCCAGCTTGGCCTGCAAGTCGAACACCAGCTTATCGACGAACTCCAACGCCGTCTGGCCTAAGGTCGCCTCCTGAATACGCAACAGGTTCGCCTGTAGCTTGTCACCCGCCGCCTCGAGCGTGTCCTGTAACTCGCGCAGCGTACCGGAGGTTTCCGACAGCAACAGCTCGCAACTGGAGATCGCCGCCCGCCAATCCTGATTCAGCAGCCCGGCGATGTCGCTTTTCACCCCCTGTTGCTGCTCATCCATCAGACGCTGGGTCAGATCGATACTGTCGAAGATTTCTGCCACCGAGTACTTCAGCGGCGCAAAGACGTTACGTTGCCAGTGAAACTCATCGCCCCCCTCTTCCGCCGCCTCGGCCGCCGTGCGCAGCTCCTGTGCGACGATGGAGAGTTGCATCGACAGACGGAGTGTTGAGAACTCACGCTGGCGGATGTAGTAGTCGGAGAGACTGATCCCCAGCGGCGTCAGACGGTAGATTGCGCTCCCCTCCGCCAGCTCGCTGGTAAAGCGATTAAGCAGACGCTGCTTAACCAAGTCGTTGATCGCGTTGTTGGCGCGTTGGGTGATGGTTTCCTGCGTCTGTTCGAATGCCTTGCTGACATGACGGAAGACATCGACCAGATCTCCTTCGCTCATCTCACCATCTAAACGCTCGCCATTCAGGGTGGCGATGGCCAGCAGAAAAGCCAGCCGCTCCGTCGGTAAGCTTAAGGAGAAGTCATTTTTGCGCGCCCAGGCAACCAGCTCCGGTACCGTCTGGGAAAAATCGCTCATAATGGATCCTTAATGTCACCTTTGTGCGCCATCACATGGATGTAGCGCCCTAAACTCACAAAGGGCTCCTGACGGCAGTAGCGCTGCTCCAGCGCCAGTAAGTCGTCAAAGGCCCCCTCTTGTTGGCTCTTGTCACGCAGGTAGTCGTGGAAGACCCGCACCCCGGTTTTTCCACTGATGGTCAATCCCAGCTGTGCCAGCCAGTCGTAGACCTGTACGGGATCCAACGGATGATCGGGCGAGAGCGAGCGCCGCTTGCGCTTCGGCATGCCGCGCTTCACATACTCCATATTCCCCACCAGGGTATTCAACATCAGTAGTCCGTTGTAGTTATAGAACATTAACGACAGCGCCCCACCCGGGGCCAAACATTTTTCCAACGCCGCCAGTACCGCCTGTGGCTCCGCCACCCATTCAAGGACGGCATGAAACAATACCAGATCCACCGGTGCGGCCAAATGGTGATGCATCTCCTGCGCCGGACTTTGTACCAATTCCATGCGCGCGCTAACACCTTGCTCGGCGGCATGTTGCGCCGCACGCGCCAGCATCTGTTCGGAGATGTCGCACAGGATCACCTGATGGCCGCGTGCCGCCAGCTGACAGGCGATTTGCCCCTGCCCGCCGCCGGCGTCCAAGATACGCAGCGGACGTTGCGGTAAGGTCGCCAACAGCGTCTCCAGATCCTGCCACAGAACCGCCTGACGGATACGCCCCTTGGTGGTGCCATAAATATTACGCGCAAATTTATCCGCGATATCGTCAAAATTACGATCCTGCATGCTCCTCACTCCGCATCCCGCCGCCGTACCACGGGTGACTGGGGGCGACGACGTCGCCCCGTCGGTGGCCCGGCGTTACGTGACGCCACCGAAGGATAAAGGGTCCATTTTGACACAGACTATCGTAGAATGAATATTATCAGTCTGATATTCGATGCGAATGACGTTTTTTCACTCAAAAGAGGGCGTTAGCCATGCTGTTTGCGCTAAAAAAAGTGATCGGTACGCTACTGCTACCGTTGCCCTTATTGTTGTCGCTATGCGCGCTTGGCCTGGCGCTATTGTGGTTCAGCCGCCATCAGCGTATGGGGAAAGTGTTGGTTTCGCTCGCTTGGTTGGGAATTTTCCTACTCAGCCTGCAACCCTTGGCCGATCGCCTGTTGGCGCCGCTGGAGGCGGAGTATCCGACCCTCAATCACGGCCAGCAGGCGCATTACGTGGTGGTGCTGGGCGGTGGCTATACCTATAACCCACAGTGGGCCCCCAGCTCCAACCTGATCAACAATAGCCTGGCGCGGCTGACGGAGGGGATACGCCAACTCGCACTCAACCCCCAAGCACAGCTGATCCTGACCGGCGCGGCGGCACGAGGGAATCCCTACAGCAGCGCCGCCGTCGCGGCGCAGGTAGCGCGCTCGCTGGGCGTCGCGGAACAACGCATCATCGTATTGGATAGCCCGCGCGACACGGCGCAGGAGGCCGAGGCGGTGGCGGAACGCGTCGGCCACGCCCGGTTGATTCTGGTGACGTCAGCTAACCATCTACCGCGCGCGTTGCGCTTCTTCCGCCATCAGGGGCTCGATCCCATCCCCGCCCCCGCCAACCAGTTGGCGATCACCAGCCCCCTTAACCCTTGGGAGCGTTGGATTCCGTCACCGCTCTACCTTGGCCATAGTGAGCGCGCCTGGTATGAGACGCTAGGCCGTCTCTGGCAAGGGCTCCTCGGCCAGACGCAGGATCACCGCCCAGCGGCGATACAGGAGAAATCATGATGTCATTGGCCCGATTACGCCGCCATCCTCGCCTCGTCAGCCTGCTCGCCGCGCTGTTGAGCATCGAATGCCAGGTGCTGCTGTTCGATGCGCTCTCCAAGCCGCAGAATGTCGCCCTGAATGGCAACCCGCTGGAGACCATCAGCATGCTGGGCTTCTTCTTCGCCTGGACCACCGGCCTCAACACGCAGGCGGCGCTGCTGGCCGGTGCCGCCTGCCTGCTGCCCTTACCGCTGCTGGTCTATCTGGCGTGCCGGCGCTGGCTGCGACAGACACGCTAACGACTGAACGGCGGTGTCCTACAACGCATGAGAATGCAACAGCAGCGTACTCAAACGGTTATGCTTCGCGATCACCTGCGGCAGATCGATGGTCTGTAACTGACCGTCGCGGATCACCACCCGGCCATTGATCACGCTCAGCGCTACATTCCCCGGGTTACAGAACAGCAACGCGGCCAGTGGATCATGCCGCGCCCCGGCGGTCCCCAAGCCACGTAGATCGAAGGCGACGAAGTCCGCCGCCATGTCCGGCGCCAAGCAACCGATGTCATCGCGGTTGAGGATCTGCGCGCCGCCACGCGTCGCCAGCCATAACGCCTCGCGCGCACTCATCGCCTGCGGCCCACTGGCGACACGCTGTAACAGCATCGCCTGGCGCACCTCCGCCAGCAACGAACCGCCGTCGTTGGAGGCCGACCCATCCACCCCGATGCCAACCGGGACACCGGCATCCACCATCTGGCGGATCGGGGCGATACCGGAGGCCAATCGCATGTTGGAACAAGGACAATGGGCCACGCCGGTCTGGGTTCTGGCGAATAGCGCGATCCCTTCGGGGTCGAGTTTGACGCAGTGTGCATGCCAGACATCCGGGCCGGTCCAGCCGAGGTCGCGCACATACTCCGCCGGGGTCATGCCGAAATGACGTTGACTGTAGCTGACGTCGTTGTCGTTCTCCGCCAGATGGGTATGCAGCGACACGCCGTGACGACGCGCCAGCTCGGCGCTGCGCTTCATCAACTCGCGGCTGACCGAGAAGGGGGAACAGGGCGCCAGCGCGATACGTAGCATGCTGAAACGGGCCGCATCATGGTAACTTTCGATCAGGCGCAGCGAATCCTCCAGGATCGCCGCCTCCGACTCCACCAGCGCATCGGGCGGTAAGCCGCCGCGGCTGCGCCCCACACTCATGCTGCCGCGACAGGCATGGAAGCGCATGCCGATCTCGCGGGCCGCATCGATGCTGTCGTCCAGGCGGCAACCGTTGGGGAAGAGATAGAGATGATCGCTCGAGGTGGTGCAGCCAGAAAGCATCAGCTCGGCCATCGCCGTCTGCGCCGAGATGTAGATCATCTCCGGCGTCAGCCGCCCCCACACCGGGTAGAGCGTCTCCAACCAGTCGAACAGCTCCGCATCCTGGGCACCCGGCAGCGCACGCGTCAGGGTTTGGAACATGTGATGGTGAGTATTGACCATCCCCGGGATCACCACATGGCCGCGCAGATCCAACTCCTCATCGGCACCGGCCGCCAGCAGCTCCTCACCGCCCACCGCCACGATGCGACAACCCTCGACTAGCATGCAGCCTGAGCGGATCTCACGCCGCTGATCGTCCATGGTGACCAACAGATCGGCATTCTTAATCATCAGCGTTTTCTTGTTGTGCATACCCTTCCCTCTCGTGACTCGGCGACCATCGGGCGATGGTTCGCCACTAAGACGCTTCTGACGGGCTCTCTTGCTTAGCCGCCCGCCGCTCTGCGCGCATCTTCACCACCCGCTCATCATGCTGATAACCATTGAAGAAGAGGTTCAACGCCACCGCGCTGACACTGGCTAACAGGATGCCGCTGTGCAGCAATGGCTGGAGCGCGGACGGTAACTGGCTGAAGAAGTGTTGTGATACCGTCGGGATCATGCCGACCCCCAGGCTGATGGCGACGATATACAGGTTAAAACGGTTATGGCTGAAGTCGGTGCGGGAGAGGATGCGGATCCCGGTCGCCAATACCATGCCGAACATCACGATACCGGCCCCGCCCAACACAAACTGCGGCACCGAGGCCACCACCACCGCCATCTTGGGGATCAAGCCGAACATCAACAGGATCACCCCGGACATCACGCACACCCAACGACTGGCGACGCCGGTCACACTCACCAGGCCGACGTTCTGCGAGAACGACGTATGGGGGAAACTATTGAACATGCCACCGATGATGGTACCGATGCCGTCGACCCGTAAGCCACGCACGATGTCATGTTGCTTGGCCGGGCGACCGACGATATCGCCCAGGGCCAGAAACATCCCCATCGACTCGATGAAGGTGATCAACATCACCACCGTCAGGGTGATGATCGAGACTGGCTCGAAGGTCGGGAAACCGAAGGCGAAAGGATGGATCGGGGCGAACCAGGAGGCGTCAGCCAGGCCGCTGAAGTTGACCTCGCCCATCCCCAACGCCAGCACAAAGCCGAAGACGATGCCCAGCAGCACCGAGATATTGCCGAGAAACCCCTTGGCATAGCGGGTCACCAGCAGAATAAACACCAGCACCAGTAGCGAGGTGCCCAAATAGAGCGGGCTACCGTAGTTGGGATTCCCCTTGCCGCCGGCGGCCCAATCGATGCCGACCTGCATGATGCTGATGCCGATGGAGGTGATCACCACCCCGGTGACCACGTTGGGGAAAAGGGGCATCAGACGCCCGACCAGGGGCACCATCAAGGTTGCCAGGATCCCCGAGGCGATGGTCGCACCGAAGATCCCCGTCAGGCCGATGGTCGGATCGGCGCCGATGGCCAGCAACGGCGTCACGGCGGCGAAGGTCACCGACATGATCACCGGCAAACGGATACCGGCGAAACGGCCGATCCCCAGGCATTGCAACAGGGTTACCACCCCACAACAGAACAGATCGGAACTGATCAGGAAGGCGATCTGCTCCTTGGGTAGGCCGAGGCTGCCCCCGATCACCAATGGCACCGCCACCGCCCCGGCATACATCACCAGAACATGCTGCAATCCCAGGGTAAAAAGCTGCACGATAGGTAGCTTACGTTCGACTTCATCGACGGGCTGGCTCTCGCTGGCCGCCGGCGGGTTCTTCATGACGCTCATGGACTCATCACTCCTTACGGCACGACGGCGACGGCCGCCGGCTACGATTCGAGAGGCATACGCTTCCCCTGATTCATCGGGTGCATCGATCATGGCACGCAGATCGCCCACCCGGTGGCGGACGATAGTCCTATCACCATGCACAGAGCGTGCGCGTTTAACGGTTAAAACGTCAGTCAGGTAAAAGTGAAACGAGATTTGAGGAGGGAGTCACATTTATCCCCGCGGTAAGCGCAGGATGGTGCCGATGAGGGGGCACGAAAGGTTAAACGTTTGCTCGACGCTATCAAAGTGGTAGCGCGGCGTATCATTTCTGCAACGATTGGCTCAAAGTGATTACCCGCGCAGCAACGCGGGCAATGCGCGCGATTAGCCCAACCAGGGAAGCAACTGCTGGGCGGCGCGCGTCAATACCGCCTGTTCTTGCACACCCGTATGCAGGTAGCGGTTAGTCGCCTCCCATAGCATGTACAGCCAGCGCCGTGCCATAAACGCTTCGCTGACCGGTGCCTTACGGAGATAACTCGCCAGCAGATCGGCCGACGGCTCATCCTCGCTGAGACGGAACAGATCGTATTCGCGCGGGGCCCATAGCGTCATTCCGGGATTGAGCATCGCCAGCAGCTGATCGCTACGACTATCTTTCAGGATGCTGCGTAGCGTCAAGTTACCATGCACCAAGACCGCGCTATCGTCGAAGCCGTTGAACAGCGTATCCAGCTGCGCCTGGCTGCGGAACAGGGCGCGGCGTACCGGCATCGAGAGCGCGCCCATACGCGCCGCATCCAACAACGACCAGATCACCGTTACGCGCTGCTGATACCACTGTGGCCAGCCGTTCTCCTGCACGCTATCGACATTCCCCACACAACCGTGGCTATCGATCCGGTGCCACGCCAACAGCCCCTCGACAATCTGCTCCTTCAGACTCTCCCAACGCGCCGGGTTACGCGCCGGTGCCTCGGCGGCGACACCGCGCAGCCGCTCGATCAGCAAGATCTCCTGAAACGGCGCCTGACAGGTGGTGAGCACGCCGAATACCGCCGGCAGACGCACCGTCCCCTGGCGCGCTAGCATCGACAGCTTGTAGGCCTCTTGCTGCGCTACGCCGGCGCATAGATAGCTCTTGGCGACCAGCGGGATCGCCGCGCCCTGGCGAGTATAGAGGGCATACAGATAGGCATAAGGCTGCTCACTGATCTGCTCCATACGGCCGATGGGCTCACCCAACGCCGCGCTCAATTCCGCCCTCAGTGCCTCCATCCCCGCCTCCCTTATCGGCTCGTCATCTCGATCTATCATGAGCAAAAATCGCCGCTCACACGCCCAGTAAGATCAAAAAAGCGTGCAATCGCACGCTTTTCTCTTCGGTTAACTGACCATTCAGCCTTGTGTCACGATGGCGCGCACACGGGCGAGATCCTCCGGGGTATCGACCCCCGGCCCCGGCACCTGCAACGCCACATCCACATGGATCTTCTCACCATGCCACAACACGCGCAGTTGCTCCAGCATCTCGATCTGCTCCAGCTCACTGGGTGCCCAGGTGACATAACGGCGGATAAAACCCGCCCGGTAAGCGTAAATACCGATATGGCGTAGGAAACTCTCGCCGATCTGCGCCTGTGAGGCGGCGAAACGCTCACGATCCCAAGGAATCGTGGCGCGGGAGAAGTAAAGGGCATAGCCCTGATGGTCACGCACCACCTTCACCGCATTCGGATTAAACGCCTCGGCCGCCTCATGGATCGGTACCGCCAAGGTCGCCATCCCGGCCTCACTGCGCGCCAGGTTTTCGGCCACCTGACGAATAATCGCCGGTGGAATCAAGGGCTCATCGCCCTGCACGTTGACGATGATGTCATCGTCGGCGAAGCCACAACGCTCCACGACCTCGGCCAGGCGCTCCGTCCCAGAGTGATGATCGGCGCGCGTCATGCACACCTCGCCTCCGGCCTGCAACACGGCTTGCTGCACCTCAGGGTGATCCGTCGCGACGATCACGCGATGGGCTCCAGAGGCTCGGGCCTGCTCCATCACCCGCACGACCATCGGCTTACCCGCGATATCGGCCAACGGTTTACCCGGCAGGCGGGTCGAGGCATAACGCGAGGGGATAATCGCAATAAAACTCATCAGTTCTCTTCCAATGGCAAAGTACGAGCCTCACACTCCAACATCACGGGGATGCCATCACGCAGTGGGAAGGCCAAACGGTCGATCTTACAAACCAGCTCCTGATGCTCTTGGTCAAACACGAGCTTTCCGTTACAGACGGGGCAGGCAACAATCTCGAGTAAACGGTGATCCATGTGTAAAGGGTCCTAGCTACCAATTTGCTATCCACAAGTGGCGTTAGCATACCCCCTTCGAGGGAATTTATCATCCGTTGACACGTGCCGTTTCTGCTTGGTTCACATAATCGCCGCCGTCGCGGACACACTCATCGATACACGTCAGTCGGGGATGGGATACAACAGGGGTGGGGAAAAGGTCGGTGTAGCGGGAGTGAACAGGAGGGACTATCAGCAGCCAGCGGTGAAACAAGTAGGGAAAACGCTGGCTGCACGGTACATCAGTAGGCGATCACATCTTCGGCGATCTGGCTGCGGCGACCACGCGGTGTCGAAAACTCGACCCGTTGCCCCTCACGCAGTAGCTTATTGCGTGAGCTGGCGATAGCGGTACGGCTAACATACAGATCATCCCCACCATCGAGGGGAGAGATGACACCCAGACCCGCACTCGGGTCATACCACTTCACGAAACCCATCTTTAATGTCATTATTTTTATCCTTCTTTCTCTACACCCGCGCCGGCAGTGCCCGCTCTGGGTGGTCATGCTCTATCAAGTTATCGTTATCAACCCCGTTGAGCCTTGGTGAATCCCAAATAAACAAAAAGCCCACCATTAAGGCGGGCTTTCTCGAGAACAACGCACGTCACCAGCGAAGAGGTCGCCGAGCTAACGATTGTGCGTTGTCACGTGTCACACCGTGTAATTACAGAGCGACGACGTTGGCGGCAGCCGGCCCGCGCGGGCTGTCCTGAATGGTGTACTCTACACGCTGGCCTTCAGCCAACGTTTTGAAACCGTCACCGGTGATGGCAGAGAAATGTACGAATACATCTTTACCGCCGTCATGCTGCTCGATAAAGCCGAAGCCTTTGCTTTCGTTAAACCACTTTACCTGACCAGTCTTCTTAGACATTTGAATTACCTTAAATTTTAACTGAAATTGCCCCATCGGGGGGTTAGGCCGAATGCAGAAACTAACTTATGGGTGGCACTAAGAAGAGGGTTCTCGAACAAGCGGAATCACCAAGGATAACGTCTTAAAAGAGTAACAGCATTATTCTCATGTCGTACATAAATCGGGTCTGTTTTACAGGCCAACACCATTTACGCATAAAGCTGACGATTGAGCAAGACGTTTTTTCTCTGAAAATCTCTCTGTGGAGACATAAAACCACTAAATGTCCCCCGCCGACCATCGACGGGGGTATCCAGCCAGCCTCAGATAGCGCGCCGCCGAGCGATCAGCGCGGCGATACGCGCCAATAACGCCTCGCCCTCCGCCGGAGGCAAGTCGGCGCTCACGGGAAGGTACCACCAATTATCTTGGGCAAAGGCACGGCACTTCACCGCGTCTTTCTCCGTCATCAGCAACGCCTGCCCCTGCGGCGTCAGCGCCGCCAGCGTCGAGGCTTGATAGGACTGATGATCGGCGAAGGCATGCGTCGCCTGTAGCGTCAGCCCTAGCTGCATCAACGTCTGGAAGAAGCGTGGTGGGTGGCCGATACCCGCCATCGCTACCACCTCCCCCGTCAGCATCGCGGCATCGCACCGTTCACCGCTACGAAGATTGACCAGGGTCGTACCGCAGAGCGTCATCGGGATCTCGCCGGGATGCGCCGCCCCTCCGTTAACGATCACCGCATCGACCGTCTTCAGTCGGCAAGCCCGCTCACGCATCGGCCCTGCCGGTAGCCACCAGCCATTGCCGAAACGACGGACGCCATCGACCACCACCAGCTCCATGTCGCGCGCTAGCGCGTAATGTTGCAAGCCATCGTCGGTGATCACCACATCCAACGCCCCTTGCGTCAACAGCGCTTGAATCGCGGCGCTACGCTGGGGAGCCACCGCCACGCGAGCCCCGGTACGTTGAGCGATCAGTAACGGCTCATCGCCGCACGCCTGACTGGTCGTCGTGCTATCCAACACCAGCGGATAGTGCGCCGCATGACCGCCATAACCGCGCGAGACCACCCCGACCCGGTAGCCGCGCTGCTGTAACTGCTCGACCAACCAGATCACCAGCGGTGTCTTGCCGTTACCACCCGCCGTCAGGTTGCCGACCACCACCACCGGCAATGGCGCGCGCCACACCGCCCGCCAACCACGCCGATAAGCCTGGCGGCGTAACCAGGCGATCAGACCGTACAACCAGGAGAAAGGCAGCAGCAATAGGTAAAGCGGTGAGCGCCCAGACCAGATACGCGCGATCATTGGCCGAACTGCATCCGATAAAGCTGGGCGTAGACGCCTCCCTTATCCAGCAGGGTTCGGTGAGCGCCACGCTCTACGATACAGCCGTCTTCCACCACCAGGATCTCGTCGGCGTTTTCGATGGTCGACAAGCGATGCGCGATGACCAGCGAGGTACGGTTCTTCTGCAACTCGTCCAACGCCGCCTGAATGGCTCGCTCCGACTCGGTATCCAACGCCGAGGTGGCCTCGTCGAGGATCAGAATCGGGCAATCGCGTAACAGCGCACGCGCGATGGCGATACGCTGACGCTGGCCACCGGACAGCATCACGCCATTCTCGCCGATGATGGTATCCAAGCCCTGCGGCATCTTGTCGATAAAGTCCATCGCATAGGCCAGACGAGCCGCATGCTCAATCTGCTCACGCGTGTAGACGTGGTCACGCGCATAGGCGATGTTGTTCGCGATGGTATCGTTAAACAGATGCACGCTCTGCGAAACCAACGCCACCTGATCACGCAGCGAGCTCAAGGTATATTCACGCAAATCATGGCCATCGATCAGGATCTTACCCTGTTGGATATCGTAGAAACGCGTCATTAAATGGGCGATGGTCGACTTGCCGGAGCCGGAGCGGCCGACCAGCGCGACCGTCTTGTTGGCCGGGATGGTCAAGCTGATATCCCGCAACGCCGGCGCCTCTTTGCCCTGATAGGTAAAGGTCACCTGCTCAAAATGGATATCGCCCTTGGCATGATCGGCGGTCAGGACGAGTTTACCTTCGTCCTTCTCCTGCTCCATATCCAGAATGGCAAACAGCGTCTGACACGCCGCCATCCCACGCTGGAACTGGGAGTTGACGTTAGTCAGCGACTTCAGTGGGCGCATCAGGGCGATCATCGAGGAGAACACCACGGTGATGGTCCCGGCGGTCAAGGTCTCCATCACGCTCGGGAAGCTGGCGGCATACAGCACGAAGGCCAGCGAAAACGAGGCGATCAACTGGATGATCGGATCGGAGATCGACGAGGCCGTCACCATCTTCATGCTCTGCTGACGCATGTGGTTGCTGACCTTGTTGAAGCGCTCACTTTCGACCTGCTGTCCGCCGAAGATCAACACCTCTTTGTGCCCCTTCAACATCTGCTCGGCACTGGCCGTCACCTGCCCCATCGAGTTCTGCATATTCTTACTGATGTTGCGGAAACGCTTGGAGACATAACGGATAGCGAACGACACGATCGGCGCCAACACGATCAGGATCACCGACAACTGCCAGCTGTAATAGAACATCAGGCAGAATAAGGCGATGATCGAGGCACCCTCGCGCACCACGGTGATCAGGGCACCCGATGCCGACGAGGCGACTTGCTCGGAGTCGTAGGTGATACGCGACAGGAGCGTACCGGTCGACTGCTGATCGAAGAAAGAGACCGGCATCCCCATCATGTGGGAAAACAGCTTGCGGCGCATATTCATCACCACCTTGCCAGACACCCAAGAGACACAATAGGAGGAGACAAACCCGGAGATACCCCGGATCACCATCAGCCCGATCACGACAAACGGCATCCACCTCAAGATGTCGGAGCCGGTCTTACCGAAGCCATCGTCCAGCAACGGCTTCAATAGCGACAGCATGTAGGCATCGCTGGCGGCATTGATCACCAACGCGACCGAGGCCACAATGAGCCCAGCCTTGAAAGGGTTGATCATCGGCCACAGGCGGCGAAAGGTCTGCCAGGTCGAGAGATCTTTATCATGCAGCATGTAATAAACCAGTTAAGAATGAAACAGCGGATTATTTTACCCGTTATGTTCAGTAACGCCAAACCAAGCATGATACCAGTGTGCATCTATTTGTGAGCGTTGAGCGCGGATCTGCCAGCCCGCGCTGGAAAAGTCGACGCGGATCATCCCGTCATGAGCGCTATCATGCCAAGCGATCCCTTGCTGACGATAACGTTGGCGTACCGCCGGCGCCGGAAAGTGCCACGCGGAGTAGCGCGCGGCCGAGGCCAAGGCGACAGCGGGACGTACCGCCTGTAGCAAAGCGGGCGACGAAGAGGTCGCGCTGCCATGATGGGGAACCTGTAGCAGCGCAGCGCGCAGCGAAGCACCGCTGGCGACCAAGGCCTGTTCACTGATCGCCTCGATGTCCCCAGTCAACAACAGCGTCCCACCCGGCCCCTGCAAACGCAGCACACAAGAATCATTATTACGTGGCGTCGCTACCGGGCGAGGAGGCCAAAGAAACGCCAGGCGCAACCCCCGCCAATAGGCGTGTAGCCCTTGACGGCATGGACGATCGGCAGGATCGGGCGACGCGACCCACGCTAACGGATAGGCCCGCTGTAGGCTGGCACGCCCTCCGGCATGGTCGCTATCGGCGTGGCTGATGATCATCCCATCCAGGATCAGGCCGCGCCAACGTAGGTAAGGCAGTAAGGTCTGACGCGCCGCATCGCCCCCCGGCCAGCGCCCACCGGTATCGTACAGCAAGGCGTGACCATGACGCTGGATCAGCACCGCTAGGCCATGCCCGACATCCATCATCTCCACCCGCCAGCCCGTCGCCTCAGCCTCAGCGCGTTCCGCGAGCGGCCCCGTCAACGCCAACAGGCTCGCCAATAACGCATGCCCAGCATCCCATCCATCCTGGCGCCATGACCACAGTAGCACCATCAACGGCACCCAGCAGGCCGCCAGTAATGTCGGCTCAGACAGATAGAGCCACCCATCGGGCAGGCGAGTCAACAGCGCCAATAATCCATCGAGCAACCACAACGCGGCCTGCCAGGCCAGCGCGCCCAGCGTCGGCGATACCACGAGTGTCAGGAGTAATCCCGCCAACGCCAACGGCATCACCGCCAATGATACCAACGGCACCGCCAGCAGATTGACCCCTGGCGCGCTCCAGCTGAGTCCATGGAATAACAGCAGCTGTAACGGCGTCAACAGCAGCAATAATCCCCATTGGAGATGTAACAATCGCCCCAGCGCGTTACACCCTGCCCAGCGCCAACGTGGGCGAAACGGCCAGCCATCGTGCCAGAGCAATAAGGCCGCCACCGCGCCCAGCGACAGCCATAATGCGCTGGATAACAGCAACAGCGGATCGAGCAATAATGTTAAGGACAGTGTCAGGGTCAAGATATCGCGCGGCGCCGCCTGGCGCCCACCCCAGCGCCATACCAGGTACAGCGTCACCATCAGCGCGGCACGCAGTGTCGGCGGCGACAAACCGGCCAGCCAGGCATACCCCCAGGCGGCAGACAAGGCCAACAGCAGAGGCGGGTACGGCGTCTGCCAGCGCAGCGGTAAGCCGAGGCAGAGGAGTCGCCAGAGGGCGGCGGCGAACCCCGCGGCCAAGGCGATATGTAGCCCCGATATCGCCAGCAGATGCAGAATCCCGCTATGACGCAACAGCGCCTGCTGCTCGCTCGTCAAACGCCCCCGCTCGCCATACACCAATGCCAATAGCAGTGGGAAGGCGGGATGCGTTCCCCAACGTGCGCAGGCCTGATCGATGGCACGCTGGCGTAGCGAACGCTGAGCATCGAGACGCTGGTAACGACGGGGCGTCCCACTCAATACCACCCCCTGCGCCAACTGATGGCGTTGGCGATCGAACCCCGCCGGATTGAGCGAGCCATGCAACGCCCGTGGGGTCAACGTGATACGCCAGCGTTGTCCGGCGGCATAGGGGAAGCGCGTCGCGTTCCAATAGAGCCGTAGACGGAATGGCGCAATGGTTCGCGCATCGAGGCGTGTGACCCACAGGTAGAGCGCGTGGCGCGACGTCTCCTCGCCTAAGTAGGGTGTCTCGATCCGCCCCTCTAGCGTCACCTGACGATCCGCATAGGTTAACGGTTGTAACGCCAGTTGCGCCCGCTCGCTGCCCCAGAGCAACCCCAGACTCAGTAAACCCAGACGCAGTAACCAGGGATGATGCCAGCAAGCCGCTGCTAGCCCGAAGATCAGCAGCAGTAACGAAGCCCCACGCGTGGGTAGCGTCGTCAGCCAGAGTAACGGCAACATGCCGGCCGCCAGGTAACCTAATGCCGTCGCCGCCCCCATCACCTCCCCTCCTCGGCAAAAGGACATTGTGCCGACTTGTCCCCCGCGATCACCTCAGCACGGCACAGCAGTGCGGGCACCGCCGCAGGGAAAGCGCGACATCGACACCCCCAGCACATCGCATTGAGGCAGGCGACAGCGGCAAGTCGGCCGAGAGATTAACCTCTGCCATAGTGGAGGGGGCCGATGGGCGCGAGGACGAGCGCAGGACGTCATTCATGGTGGAGCAACAGCATGCCCATCTCGATCGGGACGGTGTGGGTCCCACTCGCTGGCCAGCTCATCCTTAACGCGGCAGTGGGGAAAAAGAGAGGACGATGGCGCACACGCGCGAAGATAGTGCATCCTCGACGCATCGTTACCTACGTCAGGCCACGTAGGCCGACCTGGGCGCATCGCGTGCCTAGACACATGCGCCAGGCCGTAAACGGGGCGTACGCTGGTACGCTGAATAGAAAAATGGCGCCAAGCGGCGCCATTTTAATCGATTCGATTCGCAATCAAGCGTAGATGTTTGCCCGATCGCGCAACTCTTTACCCGGCTTGAAGTGGGGAACGTATTTACCTTCCAGCTCCACCTTTTCACCGGTTTTCGGGTTACGACCGATCCGGGGAGCACGGTAGTGAAGTGAAAAACTGCCAAAACCACGGATCTCAATGCGTTCACCATCGGCCAGTGTGGCGGCCATGTGTTCCAGCATCTCTTTTACCGCATCCTCAACGGCCTTCGCAGGCAGATGGGGTTGCTGACTGGCAAGTCTTTCAATGAGTTCTGACTTGGTCATATATCCTCCAAGCTGTGTCTCCCAAGAAAGGAGAACGCACGATGCAGCTTAACTACCGTTACAGGGCGGCGTTACGCCGCCCTCATCATTATTCGCCTTTAGCTGCTTTGAATGCTTCAGCCATTGCGTTAGAGAAGTTTGCATCGTCCTGGTTGTTTACGGCAGCCATAGCATCTTTCTCTTCTGCTTCGTCTTTAGCACGAACAGACAGGCTTACAACGCGGTTCTTGCGATCAACGCCAGTGAACTTAGCTTCAACTTCGTCGCCTACGTTCAGAACCAGAGTCGCATCTTCAACGCGGTCGCGGGAAGCTTCAGAAGCACGCAGATAGCCTTCTACGCCATCAGCTAATTCAACTGTAGCACCTTTCGCGTCAACTGCGGTGACTTTACCAGTAACAATTGCACCTTTCTTATTCAGAGAGATGTAGTTGTTGAACGGGTCTTCCGCCAGTTGCTTAACGCCCAGGGAGATACGCTCGCGCTCTGCATCGACCTGCAGAACAACGGCAGCGATTTCATCACCCTTCTTGTATTCGCGAACGGCTTCTTCGCCAGCCACGTTCCAGGAGATGTCGGACAGGTGCACCAGACCATCGATGCCGCCTTCCAGACCGATGAAGATACCGAAGTCAGTGATTGACTTGATCTTACCTTCAACGCGATCGCCCTTGTTGTGGGTTTCAGCGAACTGCTGCCACGGGTTAGCTTTGCACTGCTTCAGGCCCAGGGAGATACGACGACGCTCTTCGTCGATATCCAGAACCATAACTTCCACGACGTCGCCCACGTTAACCACTTTGGACGGGTGGATGTTCTTGTTGGTCCAATCCATTTCGGATACGTGAACCAGGCCTTCAACGCCTTCTTCGATTTCAACGAAGCAGCCGTAGTCGGTCAGGTTGGTCACGCGGCCGGTCAGTTTGGTCCCTTCCGGATAACGCTTGGCGATAGCGACCCACGGATCTTCGCCCAGCTGCTTCAGACCCAGAGATACACGGGTACGCTCGCGGTCGAACTTCAGCACCTTAACGGTGATTTCATCGCCAACGTTGACGATTTCGCTCGGATGCTTAACGCGCTTCCAAGCCATGTCAGTGATGTGCAGCAGGCCGTCAACGCCGCCCAGATCAACGAATGCACCGTAGTCAGTGAGGTTCTTAACGATACCTTTAACTTCCATGCCTTCCTGCAGGTTTTCCAGCAGCTGATCGCGTTCTGCGCTGTTTTCAGACTCGATGACAGCACGACGAGAAACTACAACGTTGTTGCGCTTCTGGTCCAGCTTGATAACTTTAAACTCAAGCTCTTTGCCTTCCAGGTGCAGAGTGTCACGCACCGGACGCACGTCTACCAGGGAGCCCGGCAGGAACGCACGGATACCGTTCAGCTCTACAGTGAAGCCACCCTTCACTTTACCGTTGATCACACCGGTAACAGTTGCAGCTTCTTCGTAAGCTTTTTCCAGCATCAGCCAAGCTTCGTGACGCTTAGCCTTCTCGCGGGACAGCTGAGTTTCGCCGAAGCCGTCTTCTACTGCATCCAGAGCCACATCAACTTCGTCGCCTACCGCGATTTCCAGTTCGCCCTGAGCGTTTTTGAACTGCTCGGCCGGAATGGCAGACTCAGACTTCAGGCCGGCGTCAACCAGCACGACGTCTTTGTCGATAGCAACAACAACGCCACGAACGATGGAACCCGGGCGGGTTTCGATTTCTTTCAGGGATTCTTCAAAGAGTTGAGCAAAAGATTCAGTCATGTTGATAATCTTCAGGATTCTTTAATTGAACGTCCATCCGGCATCCGGCCAGACGGGGTTATTTAACATACCTCGCTGCATTCCATCGCGACGAGGGGTACTAATTATACAACGTTTTTCACAGCTAAACGAACAATTTATCAATAACAACAATAGACAGCGGGTAAAATTCTCCCGATGGCCATCCTTGCCGCCGGCAACGCCGGATCGCCGTGAATGCCTGCTTACGCCAGATGCTGGCGCGCATAGGCCAATGCCTGCGTGATCACCTCATCGATCGACATCATCGTCGAGTCGAGCAACAGCGCATCCGCGGCGGGCACCAAGGGGGCGACGGCACGGTTACGATCGCGGAAATCACGCTCTTTAATTTCAGCTAAAAGACTTTCAAAGTTAACATCAAAGCCCTTCTGCTGCAACTGCAACATGCGACGCTGGGCGCGTTCTTCGGCGCTGGCGTCCAGGAAGATCTTGACCGGCGCATCGGGGAACACCACCGTGCCCATGTCGCGGCCATCGGCGATCAAGCCCGGAGCCTCACGGAAGGCGCGTTGACGGCGCAACAACGCCTCACGCACCCGCGGGAAGGCGGCGGCCCGCGACGCGGTATTGCCGACGGTTTCGGTACGGATCGCCGTGCTGACATCCTCCCCCTCCAACACCACCCGCAGGTCCCCGTGGCTGGCATCGAAACGCACATCCAAGTGTGCCGCCAGCGGCACCAGCGCCTCTTCTGAATCGATATCGACCTGATGATGCAGCGCCGCCAGCGCCAGCACGCGATAAATCGCACCGGAGTCGAGTAAATGCCAGCCAAAGGCCTGCGCCAACGCCTTACATAGCGTCCCTTTACCCGCGCCGCTTGGCCCATCTACGGTAATGACCGGAACTATCGCCGTCATTCTTGTCTCCTCTCAATTGGAAACCCCAGTTACACCAACCGGGGAAAGCGTATTGGGGGATGATAACGCGCGACACCGCCCCCATCCCGCAACACACTCGGCCCACGGCCAAGGTGCGGGGCGCATTATACGCTGACGCCGGGCGAACTGTTACCCTCGACGGCGGCGATTGCGGGAAAAACTGGCGTCGCGGCGCAGCCGACGCGACACGACCAAACGGTTGCGCTCCGCGACCAGACGTGAAAAAGCCAGCGCGATAAGCGGCTGGCTCAGGAGAAAAAAATGTGTCACCTTCCCGCTAGTCGCGGGGGTGGCTCAAGGCGGCGAACTGAGCGAAGTAGTCGGGGAAGGTCTTCGCGGTACAGCCCGGATCGCAAATGGTGACCGGCGTATCGGAGAGCGCCACCAGCGAAAAACACATCGCCATACGATGATCGTTATAGGTGGCGATCTGCGCCGCCTTCAACTGCGCCGGTGGTTCAATGCGGAGGAAGTCCGCCCCCTCTTCCACCTGTGCCCCCACCTTGCGTAGCTCGCAGGCCATCGCCGCCAGACGATCGGTCTCCTTCACCCGCCAGTTCGCGATGTTGCGCAGGGTCGTCGGCCCCTCGGCGAACAGCGCGGTGGTGGCGATGGTCATCGCCGCATCGGGGATGGTGTTCATGTCCATGTCGATACCGTGCAAGCGATCACGGCTGCAGGCGATGTAGTCGTCGCCCCATTCGATATGGGCCCCCATCCTTTCTAATACGTCGGCGAAGTGAATGTCGCCCTGCATACTGTGACGTCCGATCCCCGTCACCCGCACCGTACCGCCGGCGATCGCCGCGCCGGCCAGGAAGTAGGAGGCGGACGACGCGTCCCCCTCCACCAGGTAATCGCCTGCGGCCTGATAAGATTGTCGGCCTCGAACCACGAAACGCTGATAGGCCTGATTCTCGACCGTGACGCCGAAGGCGCGCATCATCGCCAGCGTAATATCGATATAGGGCTTAGAGACCAAGTCCCCCAGGATGGTGATCACGGTATCCTGCTCCGCTAACGGCGCCGCCATCAGCAACGCGGTCAGAAACTGGCTGGAGACCGATCCGTCGACCGCGATCTGACCGCCGACGAAGCCGCCGCGTAGACGTAACGGCGGGTAGCCCTCCGCCTCCAGGTAGTCGATCTGCGCCCCTCCCTGACGCAGCGCCGTCACCAGATGGGCGATAGGCCGCTCCTTCATCCGGGGCTCACCGGTCAGGATCACCTCGCGCCGCCCCAGGCTGAGCGCCGCCGCCAGTGGGCGCATCGCCGTGCCCGCATTACCGAGGAACAACGACAGCACGCCGGCGACCGGCAGCGCCCCATCGACGCCCTGCACCTCGCAGCGAGTACGACAGTCGGAGAGTTGATAACGCACCCCTAATGCCTTCAGGGCATCGAGCATATAGCGCACATCATCGCTATCGAGCAGGTTATGTAGCCGGGTCACGCCTCGGGCCTGTGCCGCCAGCAACAAGGCGCGATTGGAGACGCTCTTCGAGCCGGGGAGGTTGATCTCGCCGGCGAAGCGGCGGATAGGATTCAAGGTCAGGGCGGACGGCATGCTAAATCACTCCTGGAGGAAAAACGGCGCCGCCATCATGGCCGCGCACAGTAACGTAGTTAGGTTATTTTTGTACCGTGTTTAGCGCCGACTGTCATCTAAAAACACCGGCATAAAAAAACCCCGCCAGGCGGGGTTAGTAGAGGCGTAGGTCAGCCTACGCGCCACGACATTAACCGTGACGACGGGCAAAGTCGGCCATAAAGTCGACCAAGGCCTGCACGCCGGCTAATGGCATCGCATTATAGATGGAGGCGCGCATCCCACCGGCCACCTTGTGCCCCTTGAGGGCGTGCAGACCGGCCTGCTGTGCCTCATCCCAGAATAACGGGTCCAGGGCACTGTCGGCCATCTGGAACGGCACATTCATGCGTGAACGGTTCGCCGCGGCCACATCGTTGCGGTAGAAATCGCTGCCGTCGATGGCACGATACAGTAGATCGGCCTTGGCCTGATTGCGACGCGCCATCTCGCCCAGCCCGCCCTGCTCCTTAAGCCACTTGAACACCATGCCGGAGAGATACCAGGCAAAGGTCGGTGGCGTGTTGTACATCGAGTCATTCTCCACCAACACCTGGTAGTCGAGGATCGATGGCACCTCACGCCGCGCACGCCCTAACAGATCTTCACGCACGATCACCAGGGTGATCCCCGCCGGACCCACGTTCTTCTGCGCCCCGGCGTAAATCAAGCCGTAACGGCTGACATCGATGGGATGAGAGAGGATCACCGAGGACATGTCGGCCACGACCACCCGGTCACCGAAATCCGGCTCCTCATCGATGACCACGCCATCGATGGTTTCGTTCGGGCAATAGTGCAGGTAGGCGCTGTCATTCTGTAGCGTCCACTCCGCCATCGGTTTCATCGCCAGCTTGCCATCGACCCGGCAAGCGATGTCCTGTATATAGGGATCGCAGTACTTGCTCGCCTCTTTCGCCGCACTCTGCGCCCAGTAGCCCCCGACGACATACTCCGCCCGCGCCGTACGCTCGGCGCCTAGCAGGTTAAGCGGTACTGCGGCGAACTGCCCGCGCGCGCCACCGTGACAGAACAGGATGCGGTAATCCGCCGGGACCTTCAGCAAGTCACGCAGATCCTGTTCGGCCTCTTCCGCCACCTGCATAAACGCCTTGCCCCGGTGGCTGATCTCCATTACCGAGGTTCCCAGTCCATGCCAGTTGCACAGCTCTTGTTCGGCCCGGCGCAACACCTCTACCGGCAGCATTGCTGGCCCGGCGCTGAAATTATAAACCTGTGTCATCTCCCTCACCGCTCTCGCTCAAGTTCACCCGCAGGTGTTTCGTTAACAGATAATTGGTTGTATCACCGCAGGACACAGGCCGCAACGGTTATCACCCGCTGTGCCCATCACGCCGCCGGCGATGGCCCCAAACACGCCCCGCCCTCATCGCTCTCGCGACGAGCGACCCATTCATAAAGGATAGTCAAAAAGGGGATAACATGCGGGCTAACGGCCCGGCATCAGGACGATACCGGGCCGTGAAGGCGACGACGGGGGAAAGCGACTCCCCCGCGTCGCTGACGATCGCGACGATCGATCAGTAGGTATTAAAGATCTTCTGGATCTGTTGCGGATTCTTGGTCTCCGTCAGCGCCAGTTGCAGCAGGATACGCGCCTTCTGTGGGTTCAAGGTACCGGAAGCGATAAAGCCATACTTGGCGTCATCAACTTCAGCGTCTTGTGTCGTGGCACCGCTCGGTACGCGAGAGGAGCGGACGACCGCGACGCCATCATGCGCGGCGTTTGCCAACGCATCGAATACCGTCTTATACATATTGCCGTTGCCGACACCCGCACTGACGATCCCTTGATAACCATCCTTCACCAAGGCTTCGACCGGCAGGGCGCTGGCGTTAGCATAGTTATAGACGATACCGACTTTCGGCAGCGAGGTCAGCTTACTGACATCGAAGGGGGTCTGGGTGGTATGCTTGCGTTCCGGCGCACGTTGGTAGTCGATCTTACCGTTATGGATATAACCCAACGGGCCATAGTTGACGGACTTGAAGGTCTCGACGCCCGTGGTGTTGGTCTTGGTGACATCACGCGCATCCAGCACCGTATCGTTCATCGCCACCAGCACACCGCGATTGGCCGAAGCCGGATCGGCAGCTGTGATCACCGCGTTATACAGGTTAAACGGGCCATCGGCGCTCATCGCCGTAGAGGGACGCATCGCGCCAACCAATACTACCGGCTTATCACACTTCACCGTCAGATCAAGGAAATAGGCGGTCTCTTCCATGGTATCGGTGCCGTGAGTGATGACGAAGCCATCGGTCTTGCTGCACTCGGCGTTGATTTTCTTCGCCAGCTTCAGCCAAACCTGGTCATTCATGTCCTGGGAACCGATGTTGACCAGTTGTTCACCTTTAATGTCGGCGATTTTTTTCAGCTGCGGTACCGCATCGACCAACGCCTCTACGCCGACCTTACCGGCCGTGTAGTTGGATTGGGTGGCCGAGTCGCCGCCGCCGGCGATCGTTCCGCCCGTCGCCAGCACCGTGATGCTCGGCAACGCCAGCGCGGCGCCACTAAAACCGGAAACCAATAATGCCAACAGGCTAACCTTGACTAACTTCATCCCTACTCTCCTTATGTTAACTGCATGAATTATCTATTTTATCCATACTAAAAATGTGACATCAGGCAGACATAGGGAATACGTGGAGGAATAGGCTAAAAAAACGTATCATGCGCTTTTGACTACCGCACAAAGTGACATAAATGACACAGACTTTTATCCCCGGCAAAGACGCCGCGCTGGAAGATTCGATCAGCCGCTTTCAGCAACAGCTCCAGGCGCTCGGCTTTAATATAGAAGAGGCCAGCTGGCTAAATCCGGTTCCACACGTCTGGTCGGTACACATCCGCGACCGCGATTGCCCACAATGTTTCACCAATGGTAAGGGTGCCAGCCAGAAGGCAGCGCTGGCCTCGGCGCTGGGTGAGTACTTTGAGCGCTTGTCGACCAACTACTTCTTTGCCGACTTTTACCTTGGCAAGCACATCGCTAACGGCGACTTCGTCCACTACCCGAACGAGCGCTGGTTCCCCCTACCAGCGGACGCCACCCTGCCCACCGGGCTACTGGATAACGATCTGCGCGCCTTCTACGATCCGGCCGGCGATCTGGCCGCCAGCGATCTGATCGATCTGCAATCGGCAAACACCGAGCGCGGCATCTGCGCCCTGCCCTTTATCCGCCAATCCGACGGGGCCACGGTCTACATTCCGGTCAATATCATTGGCAACCTGTATGTCTCCAACGGCATGTCGGCGGGCAACACCCCGAATGAAGCGCGCGTGCAGGCACTCTCCGAGATCTTCGAGCGCTACGTGAAGAACCGCATCATCGCCGAGGCCATCAGCCTACCGGCCATCCCCGACACGGTACTGGCGCGCTACCCCCAGGTGGTCGAGGCGATCGCCACCCTGGAGCGCGAGGGTTTCCCGATTCTGGCCTACGACGCCTCACTGGGTGGCCGTTATCCGGTGATCTGTGTGGTGTTGTTCAACCCGGCTAACGGCACCTGCTTCGCCTCCTTCGGCGCCCACCCCGACTTCGGCGTGGCGCTGGAGCGTACCGTCACCGAGCTGCTGCAGGGCCGCAGCCTGAAAGATCTGGATGTGTTCGCCGCACCGACCTTCGACGATGAGGAGGTGGCCGATCACACCAACCTGGAGACTCACTTCATCGACTCCAGCGGCAGCATCTCTTGGGATCTGTTCAAGTCCGATGCCGATTACTCCTTCGTCGACTGGAACTTCAGCGGCAGCAGCGAGCAAGAGTTCGCCACGCTGATGGCGCTGTTCGCCCACGAAGGGCAAGAGGTCTACATCGCCGATTACCAACATCTGGGCGTCTATGCCTGCCGTATCCTGGCCCCGGGCATGTCCGACATCTACCCGGCGGAAGATTTACTGTTGGCCAACAACAACATGGGCGCCGATCTGCGCGCGACCCTGCTGCAACTGCCGGCGAGCGAGTGGGACGAGGAGCGCTACTTGGCATTGCTGGCTCGCCTGGATGAGGAAGGGCTAGACGACTTCACGCGGGTGCGCGAACTGCTGGGCATCGTCTGCGACAGCGACAGCGCCTGGCATACCCTACGCATCGGCGAGCTAAAGGCCTTACTGGCACTGGCCGGTGGCGATCTGGAACAGGCGCTGACCTGGACGGAGTGGACCCAGGAATTCAACGCCTCGGTCTTCAGCGAGCAACGCGCCGCCTTCTACCGCTGCCTGCATACCCTGCTGCTGCTGGCCATGGAGGAGGATCGCGATCCCGACCAATATATGGATGCCTTCCGTCGCATGTATGGCGAGCAGACGCTGGAGATCGCCCTGGCCAGCCTGAATGGCGAGCTGCGCTTCTACGGCCTCACGGCAATCGATGACGACTTCGCCAGCCTACCGGCTCATCGCGCCATGCTGGCCGCCTACGAAAAGCTGCAACAGGCTAAACGCCGTTTCTGGCAAGCCTAATATACAGTCACCGCCCCCGCGACCCGTGGGGGCGGGTTTACAGCGCACGGCAAGCTCCCTATCCTAGACGGCATCGCGACATCACTGGTGTCAGAATTAACAGTAAAATTACATTCGATGCGATGTTGAAACAATAAAAACAATCATTACACGCTGGGATTACCTCTATAACGATATTGATGCTTTTCTCTCTCCCGTGATACGCGTTTTTTTCAACTCAGCGCGTAAAAATTAAAAAAAATTTTCCCTTTTTATTTCAATGGGTTTTGCCATTAAGCCTCTGTTTTTGGGGTGTTTTTACTACGCCCACTGCCGCTAGACATGATCCATGTCAATTTTTACCGTATACTGCTTTGTTAGTATCTCGGCGCTGATTAATCTTAAGAGAGAGTTAGTGTGAAAGCTGACAACCCCTTTGACCTACTTCTACCCGCAGCCATGGCCAAAGTGGCCGAAGATGCCGGTGTCTATAAAGCCACAAAGCATCCGCTAAAAACCTTTTATTTAGCGATCACCGCTGGCGTCTTCATTTCTATTGCCTTCACCTTTTACATCACCGTTACGACAGGGACCGCCGCTGTGCCGTTTGGCCTGGCCAAACTGGTCGGAGGGATCTGTTTTTCTCTCGGTTTGATGTTGGTCGTCGTCTGTGGCGCCGATCTGTTTACCTCGACGGTACTGATTGTGGTCGCTAAAGCCAGCGGGCGCGTCACCTGGCGTCAGCTAGGATTAAACTGGTTGAATGTCTATTTCGGCAACTTGATCGGGGCGTTGTTCTTCGTCGCGCTGATGTGGTTCGCCGGCGAGTACATGGTAGCGAATGGCGCTTGGGGATTAAACGTGCTCAAGACCGCCGATCATAAGGTCCATCACACCTTTATCGAAGCCGTCTGCCTCGGCATCCTGGCTAACCTGATGGTCTGTCTGGCCGTGTGGATGAGTTACTCCGGCCGCAGTCTGATGGATAAAATGTTTGCTATGGTATTACCGGTGGCGATGTTCGTTGCCAGCGGATTTGAGCACAGTATCGCAAACATGTTCATGATCCCTTTGGGTATCGTAATCAAAAATTTTGCAACGCCGGAGTTCTGGCAAGCCGTCGGCGCTGCACCAGAACAGTTTTCAAGCCTGACAGTCAGTAATTTTATTACCGCCAACCTGATCCCGGTCACCATCGGGAATATCCTCGGCGGCGGCCTGCTGGTAGGTCTGACATACTGGGTAATTTATCTGCGCGGTGGCGACAAACATTAATCGTCTGTTGTACGCGTAGTAACGGGTTACAAAGAAATCCACACTAGAAGGTAGGTGTTTAAATGACCGAACTTAATGAAAAACAAGCAGCCGCATGGGAAGGTTTTACCGGCGGTGACTGGCAGAAAGAAGTCAACGTACGTGACTTCATCCAGAAAAACTACACCCCGTATGAAGGCGACGAGTCCTTCCTGGCCGGTGCCACCCCTGCGACCACTGCCCTGTGGGATAAAGTCATGGAAGGCATCAAAATCGAAAACCGCACCCATGCGCCGGTCGATTTTGATACCAACATCGCCTCTACCATTACCGCGCACGACGCCGGTTACATCAACAAAGATCTCGAGCAGATCGTCGGTCTGCAGACCGATGCTCCGCTGAAGCGCGCCATCATCCCGTTTGGCGGCATCAAGATGGTCGAAGGTTCCTGCAAAGCGTACAACCGCGAACTGGACCCGATGATCAAGAAGATCTTCACCGAATACCGTAAGACCCACAACCAGGGCGTATTCGACGTTTACACCCCGGACATCCTGCGCTGCCGTAAATCCGGCGTGCTGACCGGTCTGCCGGATGCCTACGGCCGTGGCCGTATCATCGGTGACTACCGTCGTATCGCCGTTTACGGTATCGACTACCTGATGAAAGATAAGTTTGCCCAGTTCACCTCTCTGCAGGAAAAACTGGAAAACGGTATCGATCTGGAAGCGACCATCCGTCTGCGTGAAGAGATCGCCGATCAGCATCGCGCACTGGGTCAGATCAAAGAGATGGCTGCCAAGTATGGCTGCGACATCTCCGGCCCGGCTACCAATGCTCGCGAAGCCGTGCAGTGGACCTACTTCGGCTACCTGGCCGCGGTCAAGTCTCAGAACGGTGCCGCCATGTCCTTCGGCCGCGTATCCAGCTTCCTGGATATCTACATCGAACGTGACCTGAAAGCCGGCAAACTGACTGAAGAAGAAGCGCAGGAAATGATCGACCACCTGGTCATGAAACTGCGTATGGTACGCTTCCTGCGTACGCCGGAATATGATGAGCTGTTCTCTGGCGACCCGATCTGGGCAACCGAATCCCTGGCCGGTATGG
Source organism: Edwardsiella sp. A.80236 (assembly GCF_044540725.1). NCBI lineage: Bacteria > Pseudomonadati > Pseudomonadota > Gammaproteobacteria > Enterobacterales > Hafniaceae > Edwardsiella > Edwardsiella sp. A.80236. Next base: position 231,256 of record NZ_JBIUCY010000001.1, on the reverse strand, counting down.
GCCTGGACGGTCGTACCCTGGTTACCCGCACCAGCTTCCGTTTCCTGAACACCCTGTACACCATGGGGCCGTCTCCGGAACCGAACATGACCATCCTGTGGTCTGAAAAACTGCCGTTGGCGTTCAAAAAGTACGCCGCCAAAGTGTCCATCGATACCTCATCTGTCCAGTATGAGAACGATGACCTGATGCGTCCGGACTTCAACAACGACGACTACGCTATCGCCTGCTGCGTTAGCCCGATGGTTGTCGGCAAACAGATGCAGTTCTTCGGCGCGCGCGCCAACCTGGCTAAGACCATGCTGTACGCGATCAACGGCGGCGTGGATGAGAAGCTGAAGATGCAGGTCGGTCCGAAATCTGAGCCGATCAAAGGCGACGTCCTGAACTTCGACGAAGTAATGGAGCGCATGGATCACTTCATGGACTGGCTGGCTAAGCAGTATGTCACCGCCCTGAACATCATCCACTACATGCACGACAAGTACAGCTACGAAGCCTCTCTGATGGCGCTGCACGATCGTGACGTATTCCGCACCATGGCTTGCGGTATCGCCGGTCTGTCCGTTGCTGCCGACTCCCTGTCTGCCATCAAGTACGCCAAGGTTAAGCCGATCCGTGACGAAAACGGCCTGGCTATCGACTTCGACATCGAAGGCGAATACCCGCAGTTCGGTAACAACGATCCGCGCGTTGACGACATGGCTTGCGACCTGGTTGAACGTTTCATGAAGAAAATTCAGAAACTGAACACCTATCGTGGCGCTACCCCGACTCAGTCCGTACTGACCATCACCTCTAACGTGGTTTACGGCAAGAAGACCGGTAACACCCCGGATGGCCGTCGCGCCGGTGCTCCGTTCGGCCCGGGTGCTAACCCGATGCACGGCCGTGACCAGAAAGGCGCCGTTGCCTCTCTGACCTCCGTCGCTAAACTGCCGTTCGCCTACGCCAAAGATGGTATCTCCTATACCTTCTCTATCGTGCCGAATGCGCTGGGTAAAGACGACGAAGTGCGTAAAGCCAACCTGGCGGGTCTGATGGATGGTTACTTCCACCACGAAGCGTCCATCGAAGGCGGTCAGCACCTGAACGTCAACGTCATGAACCGTGAAATGCTGCTGGATGCGATGGAAAACCCGGAAAAATATCCGCAGTTGACCATCCGCGTGTCCGGTTATGCCGTCCGTTTCAACTCGCTGACTAAAGAACAGCAGCAGGACGTTATTACCCGTACCTTCACGCAGTCCATGTAATTCCCTGACTGGGTAAAATGGCATAAAATAAAGGCTCCACCCCGGTGGGGCCTTTTTACTATTGTGCGTCCTGCCACGGGAGGAAAACCGACTCGAGCCATGCCGCCACGACGGCAGCCTTGACTGTTTTGCCGGGTCGCTCTCCGTCATGAGCCAGGCCGGGAGACCGGGCAAAACAGTTACTACCATCGGTCGCGGGTAATCCGTTAACGCCGCCCGCACCGTATGGCTTCACGACTGCTATTGATCAGTCAATTTTGGAGATAACCCCGCAATGTCAGTAACCGGTCGTATCCATTCGTTCGAATCCTGCGGCACCGTCGACGGCCCAGGCATCCGCTTTATCACCTTCTTCCAGGGCTGCCTGATGCGTTGCCTGTATTGTCATAACCGCGATACCTGGGATACCCACGGCGGTAAAGAGGTGACCGTCGAAGAGCTGATGAAAGACACCGTCACCTATCGTCACTTTATGAATGCCTCCGGCGGCGGTGTGACGGCGTCCGGCGGCGAGGCCATGCTCCAGGCCGAGTTTGTGCGCGACTGGTTCCGCGCCTGCAAGGCAGAAGGCATCCACACCTGCCTGGATACCAACGGCTTCGTGCGCCGCTATGATCCGGTGGTCGATGAACTGCTGGACGTCACCGATCTGGTGATGCTCGATCTCAAGCAGATGAACGACGATATCCATAAGAACCTGGTCGGCGTCTCTAACCACCGCACGCTGGAGTTTTGCCGCTATCTGGCCAAGCGCAATCAGAAGACCTGGATCCGTTACGTGGTGGTACCGGGTTGGTCGGACGATGAGGCCTCGGCCCGTCTGCTGGGTGAATTCACCAAAGATATGAAGAATATCGAAAAGATCGAGCTACTCCCCTACCATGAACTGGGCAAGCACAAATGGGAAGCGATGGGGGAAACTTACCAACTGGGCGACGTGAAACCACCCTCACGCGAGATCATGGAGAGGGTCAAAGGTATCCTCGAAGAGTATGGTCACAAGGTGATCTACTAAGGCGCGCCTAAGACACGGCGCCCCAGGGCGCCGTGTCTAGTTATCTCGACGCGCGACTTAACATACGCACAAACTGACGGCTGATGTGCAGCAAGGTCTCGCGATCGCTGCCCGCCTTAGCCTGCATCGCCAGCCCCTTCTCGAAGGTGAGGATCAACAGCGCCGTCTGCTGTGCCGAGCCCATCTCTTGCAGTTCGCCATCGGCAATCCCCTGCGCCACCAGCGCGCAGAAGTCAGCAAAGAACGCCTTGCCCGCCTCGTTCATGCCGGCAAAGATCGCCGGTGGTTTCTTATGATAGGTAAACAGTTCGAACAGCAACATGCAGCCACGCGGGTAAGCGGGCTGGGTGATCACCTCGACGAAACGAGTCAGAAACAGCTCGATACGCGCGCCAGGCGATAATCCCGGGGCCTCGATGCTGGCGATCACCTCACTCAGGTAGCGCTGGATATAGCGCTCCATCACCAGGGCGAACACCTGCTCCTTGCTGCCAAACGAGGCATACAGCGTTGGCGGATTGATGCCCGCACACTTAACGATCTCCGCGATCGACGTCCCCTCATACCCTTGTAGCCAAAATAGCTGCAGCAGCTTCTCCAGCACCTGTTCCCGATCGAACTTCTGAGGTCGACCGGCCTTCTTCGTTGTCTGCGCGTTCATCCTACCACCCTGTTTTTCTATTTTTGTATTTATCACTACAAAATACTTGACTGCGCTACATGATCCAACACATAGTATATTGTATTGAACATTACAAAAAGGTGATAACGATGAAATCATGCAAATACCACGGCCGCCGCGGCGAAGTGATCGGCCTGTTGGCGACGGCGCTGATCCTGATTTGGTTAGGGATCTTTAAATTCACCCCGACAGAGGCAGCGGCGATCAACCCCCTGGTCGAGCATCACTTCTTGATGGCCTGGTTATATGGCGTCTTCAGCGTTCAGACCGTCTCCAACCTGATCGGTCTGGCCGAGATCGTGATCGGGGTGGCACTGCTGATCGGCCTGAAGCAGGCACGCATCGGCCTCTATGCCGGACTCGCCTCCTGCGTGGTCTTCGCCGTCACACTCAGCTTTATGTTTACCACCCCGGGGGTCTTCAAGGTGGTGGATGGCGTACCGATCACCGAATTCTTCCTGTTTAAGGATCTGGCCTTCTTCGCCATCAGTCTCAGTATCGTCGAACGTAACCGCGCGGTACTGACCGCCGCCACCTCGGAGAAAGCCTGATGAAAATGCATAACGCCTGGCTCCTGCTCCCCGCGCTATTACTGTCGGCGGCCGTACAGGCCGCCACGGTGGAAAAGTACGACGAGGCCGCCTTTAACCAGGCTCGGGCCAGCGGCGCCCCGGTCCTGATCGATGTCTATGCCGACTGGTGTCCGGTGTGCAAACGCCAGATGCGTGAGTTGACACCGCTCTTCGCCCAGCCGGCCCAGCGCGATCTGCGTGTCTTTACCTTGAACTTCGATACCCAGAGGGCCGCGTTGAAATCGTTTCGTGTCAGCCAACAGAGCACCCTGATCCTCTATCGCAACGGCCAAGAGGTACGGCGTAGCATCGGTGAGACCTCACCCCAAGCGCTCGCCGATTTCTTGCGTCACTAAGGGGTTGCCATGGAGATAAGCCTATTAACGCTGGGGCTCAGCCTGCTGGCCGGCATACTGACCACCCTCTCTCCCTGCGTGCTACCGATCCTGCCCATCGTGGCCTCATCGGCGATGGCGCGCAGCCGCTGGGGGCTCCTGTTTCTGGCCCTCGGCATGGCGGCGGCCTTCACCCTGACCGGGGTGTTCATCGCCTCGTTGGGCTTCAGCCTAGGATTCGATGGCCGTCTCCTACGCGACATGGCCGCGGTTTTGATGTTGTTGGCGGCGCTATGGCTGCTGAATAGCCGAGTACAGGCCTGGATGAGCCGACAGAGTGCCGCGCTCAGCGGCCGGGGACAGACCTGGTTGAGCCGCTTTCAGCCGAACACCGCTCGCGGTCAACTGATCGTCGGCCTGCTGTTAGGTCTGGTCTGGACACCCTGTATCGGCCCGACGCTGGGTGCCGCCATCGCCCTGGCCAGTCGAGGAGAAAACCTCTTCGCCGTCGGCGGTGTCATGCTGCTGTTCAGCCTCGGCGCCCTGCTCCCGTTGATCGGCATCGGCCTGCTGTCGCGCCAGTTTTTCCTGCAGCGCCGCGCCAGACTGGCACAGCTGAGTGAATGGGGACGCAAACTGATGGGCTGGAGCCTGCTCAGCGTGGGACTGCTGGTGCTCAGCGGTCTGGATAAAAAATTGGAGAGCGCCTTGATCGCCCTCTCCCCCGCGTGGCTGATTAACCTCACCACCGCACTGTAATTCATCAACGACCCGTAACGACAATAAGGATTTCACCATGAAAAAAGTAACCATCGCCACCGCCTTGACCCTACTGTTAAGCGCCACCTCCGCCTTCGCCGCTAGCCAGATCGATAGCCAGCGGGCCATGGATCAGCAGCGCATCGGCGCCATTCGTGTCCAGATCCCCAACGGGACGCCGGATCAGGCCGTCGCGGCGCTGGCCCAGAAGGCCGCGCAACAAGGGGGAGAGTACTTCCATATCACCGGATTAGGCACCACCGGCATGGGTAACAGCGTGACCGCCACCGCCGAAATCTATAAATAATCGCCACGGCCCCTAACGGGGCCGCTTTACCCTGCCCCGCTCACCTCACCGCCTCCGCGGATCTTATGCGTCCCGCTATTTTTTTAGGATATTCATCGGACATTACGGCTTTTTGCTGAATTATTACACCAAGATAGCGGCAATAATTTAAGTAATGTAATGAGAGAATGACGATTATTAGAAATTCTTCTAGTCAGTGACTTCTGTGACTTGAGTCGATACACTGTTTTTACACCGCAAGAGATTAGATGTTATAAATCAATCTGTTACGCGTGAAACACTGTTTTTAAATGCTGAACTTGTACCCACGCTTCACACTCTATTCGTTAAGCGTCCCCATAACGTTATCACTAGGGACAGTATGGATAACGCTTTTAGGTGCAAGGTTACCGGAGGATTTTATGTCTATTGATGCAACTCTCGACCAACGCTGGCAGTATTGCCACCAGCCGCTGAGCTGGCGCCATGCCATCCATCTTGCCTGTCAACCGCTGATCAGCGATAAGAAGGTTAACGCCCATTATCCGCTGCACATCATCGACGCACTGAAACGGGGCAAGCAGGATTTCATGGTACGCGAAGGTGTGATGCTGGTATTTGCCCAACCGCAACATGGGGTACTCAGTGAGAAGGGGGAAGCATCCGTACTCAAGTGTGATAAACCGGTCGTCATGCCAGATGGAGCTGAAGTGACCCTGATTATCACGCTCTCCGCCGGGACGCAGCAGGCACTGTATGATTTGCACGGCCAGATCGAAAACTGGTTGGAAATCAACAACGGTTTCGAACTGCTGACCCAGGCAACCAGCCAAAACATGTTGGGTGCCCGTATTCAGGCGACCCTGCTGCACTAAGTGGCACGCCCCTCCCGGGCGACGCGCACAAACTCGGCACCCCGCACCGTCACGGTGCGGGGTGTGTTATTTTAGGTAACGGGTAACGCGGAGTGCCCCTCGGGGCGGCGCAGCAGCATCAACAGATAACACAGCGCGATGGCGGCAATGGTGACGAACATCCAGTGATCGGAGAAGCGTTGCATCAGTAACGCCACCACCGCTGGCCCAGCCAGACTGCCCAGGGTATAACTCATCAATAATGCCTGATTCATCGCCACCAACTCATGGCGATCGGCGCGCTCACAGGCCCACGACATCGCCACCGGGTAGAGGGTGAACCCGGCCGCACCCAGGGTAAACAGCGCAGGCACCATCCCCTGTGGGCTGATTAGCATCGCTAGGCTGCCGAGGATCAGCACAAACACCTGCACACGTAGCACCAACAGGCGACCATAACGATCCGCCAGGCGCCCCACCGGCCACTGGCCGAGGATACCGGCGCTGACCAGCAGCGCCATCCAATAACCGATGCGTGAGTCACTCATCCCCTGGTGACTCAGATAGAGCGGCAACAAGCCATACAGCGTGCCGAGGATCGCCCCCGAGATCACGCAGCCATTCACCCCCAGCCGGGCGCTACGCCGACGCAACAGCGGCCAGAGCGACATCCCTCCCGCATGCGGTTGGGGACGTTCGATGCGCGCGAAACAGAGTGGCAGCATCGCTACCACCATCAGCGCCGTGGTCCACGGAATGACCTGCAACAACGCGGTAGCGATGGCGCCGAGCGCCAACTGCCCCAACACGGTGCCCAGATAGTAGATGGTCATATAGGCCGCCAATAACTGGCCGCGGTTCGCGTTGGTTCCGCTGCGCAGTAAGGCGCTTTCCACGATCACCCAGATCATGGCGCAGCCGATACCGGCCAGGAAACGCCACAATAGCCAGCCCCAAAACCCATTGGCCATCCCCAATGCCGCCGTCGAGGCGGCAAACAGCAGGCAGGCATAGTAGTAGCTTTGGTTGAAACCGTGACGCAGGATGACCCAACCGGTCAGCAAGGTGCCAACCAGGTTACCCAGGAAGTAGGAGGAACCGACCAGGCCGACCTGCCACGTCGCCAGATGGCGTTGATCCAGCCACAACGGCACCAGGGTATTGAGCAGTGCCATGGCGACCGTCAGCAGTAACAGCCCACAGAGCAAAGCGAACACCGGACGAGAGAGCGAGAACATGGAAACGTGACCGCACCGACAAAAACAAGAAAAGTGTGCGCATCATGCCACTTGCGACAAAAATGTCAATTGTTCATTAACTGTTCAACTAAAAATGTTGCAATCTGGTAACACGCACCCTGGCAAGGTCGCGGGACAAGGCCTCAATCGCGCCCATGAGCGATGCCAGCCTGGAGGTGTAAATGGCCGGAATGGCAAGCCAGCTTGCACAGCCCACAGCCATCGCAGCGCGCCTCATCCAGCTGCGGCTGACTCTGCGCATCAAACGACAACGCCTGTTGAGGACAGGCGAGCTGGCACTGGCGGCAGTCGCTATAGCGCCCGAGACAATGGCTGTCCAACTGCGGACGCCAGGCGGTATCGGCGGGTAACTGCGCCAGCAATGCCCCCCGGGAGCAGGCATCGGCGCAGGCCTGACAGTGCTGCGTGTCGCAACCACAGAAGTCGACCTCCAGCCAGGCTACCCCTTCATGCAGGGCGATCAGGCCGTAGGGGCAGGCAGTGACACAGGCCGCACACCCATCGCAACTCGCCAGAAAGGCCGCCTCCGCCAAGGCATAAGGCGGGCGCCCGCGCGCACGCTGTAGGGGGGCCTGCAACGCCTGGCGTTGCACCGCGCGCCCGCCCCCCAATAAACCACGCAATAACCCGCGCCGACTGACGTGACGATGGCTCATCCAGGCCCGGTAGTAACGCTCATCGCGCCGCTCGCTCATCAGCGATACAACTTCACGTCGGCATCGGCGAGAGCAAACTGGTGCTGCCAGGTGCGTAATGTCAGCGCGCTCAACGCCGCGATCCCTTGATAGAAGGGGTGCTCGGCGGCCTGCTCCAGCAAGGTCAGATAACGGCCGCTCCAGGGCAACAGATGTTGTTGCAGCAAAGGCGCCAACCAGTGCGGCTGCTCCTCGGCCAACCAGGCCACCAACAACAGCAGCAGACCGATGTGATCCTCCGGCTCGCGGCTATCCGTCTGCCAGTCGATCCCCTGCGCCCGCATCCAGTGACGTAACGCCAGGGTCGAGTCGCCAAACAGCACGCTTTCACGATCCAGGTAAACCGATCCCCAGGGCGGTGCCGCCAGCGCGTGCGGCCCAATAAACAGACGCTGATACGCCTCGGCCAGAGGCTCGTCCGCTGGTGCAGCCAGCAACGCGGCGCAGTGCTCGCGCTGGGCGGGGGTGCCATAGGGCCAGTGCAGCACCTCTTGCGGCTGGCGCAATGCCGCCACCAATGGCGCGGCCTGTTCGCTATCCGGCGTGCGGTACAACAGGGTGCCCAGCACCCGCGCCGTCAGCGCCATATCCTGTAATTGTTGTGGTTGTAACATAGCAATCCTTACGGGAGGGCGACAGCGAGACGCCGCCCTCCCCCTCCATTAACCGGCGATAGCCACGCCAACGGTCATATGCAGACCATAGAACACGCCACGGCCCACCAGCTCACCCGCCAGCACCAGGATCAGCGCCAGGATCAGCCCCCCCATCGACGGGATCTTCCCGCGCAATAATGGGTACAACCAGCATCCCAGGCCTAACGCCAGCAACACGCTGCGCAACGCCAACAACCCGGCGTAATCAGGCACCAAGGCATAAGCCTGCTGCACGGCGCTATGGATTACGGCCAAGTCGGTACCCTGCATTCCGCCCGCCACCACGCCGATCAACGCGGCACAGCAGGCGATCGGCGGCAGCAGACGCAGTGAGCCGGGCGCCATATCGACCGACAGCAGCAACAGGTAGCCCAGTAACGCGCCACCGACCAGCATGGTCACGAAGAAGCTGAGGGTTGTGTAACCCGTGTACCAGGTCGGCACCGTGTCGATCAGGTACACGCGCGTCATCGACCAGACGAACACCAACGCCAGCGCCATGGTCACCAGCAACCACAGGCGTCCCAGCGCTGCCGGCATCTTATTCAACACCGCCAGGAGCCAATACAGCCCCCCGGCGGCGAAGAACAACGAGCCGCACAGGATCTCGTTACTCAGCGCGGAAGCACCGACTCGATCGAGCGCATTGATGGCGCGCTGCGGCGAACCGAGGTGCATCACCGACGCGACGAAAGCGATAGCCAGCAGCAGCCACAGGAAGAACATGCGTCCCTGAATACGCAGGACTCGCCCCGCCTCCAGCCGACCGCACAACAACGCCAACGCCATGACGATAAAGGCACCGGCGACGCTCTGCCCCAATACCGTGAAGATCATCAACGGCCATTCATGCCATCCCATACCCATCTCAGACCTCCTTCGGATTCGCCAGATAACCGCAGGTATCCCCGACCGGGCGGCTGTTGGCATTCGGTTTCAGCACGATATTCGGCCGGGTGTAGTGTGCCGCTGGCAGCGGCGCCACGGCGGCGAGATCACCATAGCGGGCACGCAACTCCTCGATCGGCCCCATGTCCAATGCCCGCAGCGGGCAGGACTCGACACAGATCGGCTTCAGCCCCTGCGCGACACGCTCATAACAGCCGTCGCATTTGGTCATATGCCCCTTCTGCGCGTTGTATTGCGGCGCGCCGTAAGGACAGGCCATGTGGCAATAGCGACAGCCGATGCATACCGACTCGTCCACCACCACGAAGCCATCCTCGCGCTTGTGCATCGCGCCGCTCGGGCATACCTTGACGCAGGCCGGGTCGTCGCAGTGGTTGCATGAGATGGAGAGATAGTAAGCGAACACGTCATGGTGCCAGGTATCGCCATCCGGATGCCACTCGCCACCAGCATACTCATAGATGCGGCGGAAGTTGATGTCCGGCGGTAGATCCTTGTAATCCTTACAGGCCAGCTCGCAGGTCTTACACCCGGTGCAACGGCTGGAGTCGATATAAAAACCGTATTGCGTTGTCATCAGCTACTCCTTTAAGCCTTAGCAACCTGAACCAGATTGGTGTGCGACGGGTTACCCTTCGCCAACGGCGAGGGGCGCTGGGTGGTCAGGACGTTGATGCAGCCACCGTGATCGACGCGCGCGCCGTCGGGGCTATACCAGGCACCCTCGCTCAGTGCGACCACCCCGGGCAACACACGCGGCGTCACCTTGGCGTTGATACGCACCTCACCGCGATCATTAAAGATGCGCACCACATCCCCCTGTGCGATGCCGCGCGGCGCCGCATCCAACGGGTTGATCCACACCTCCTGCGGGCAGGCGGCCTTCAGCACATCCACGTTGCCATAGGTGGAATGGGTGCGCGCCTTATAGTGGAACCCACTCATCTGCAACGGGAACTTGCTACGTAGCGGATCCTGATAGCTTTCGAATCCGGGGCTATAGATCGGCAACGGATCGATGACATCTTCCGGCGCTAGCTGCCAGGTGGCGGCGATCTCGGCCAACGGCGCCGAGTAGATCTCGATCTTCCCGGAAGGCGTCGTCAACGGATTGGCCTGCGGATCGGCGCGGAACTCGCGGTAGGCCACATGATGCCCCTGCGGATCGCGCTGCTTGTAGATCCCTTGGCTGCGGAACGCCTCAAACGACGGCAATCCGGGGATCGCCTGCTGCGACTGGGCGTACAGATGGCGTAGCCACTCTTCCTGGCTGCGTCCCTCGGTAAACTGCTGACCGACGCCCATCCGCTTGGCGATCTCGCTGGTCATGTCATAGATGGTGCGACATTCGAAGCGTGGCGCGATCACCTGATCGGCGAAAATCACGTAGCTCATGTTGCCGCAGGAGGCATCGAGGCAGAAGTCCATCTGCTCCGAGGCGGTGCAGTCCGGCAGCAAGATATCGGCATACTTGGCCGAGGCGGTCATATGGTTATCGATCACCACAATCATCTCGCACTTGCTATCGTCTTGCAGGATGTCGTGGGTACGGTTGATCTCAGAGTGCTGGTTAACCAGGCAGTTACCGGCATAGTTCCAGATCATCTTGATCGGGACATCCAGCTTCTCCTTGCCGCGCACCCCGTCGCGGGTCGCCGTCATCTCCGGGCCACGCACGATGGCGTCGGTCCACAGGAACATCGAGATGCTGGTTTTAACCGGGTTCTCCAGGGTCGGCATGCGGACGAACGGCAGGCTATAAGAGCCTTCACGTGCGCCACTGTTGCCCCCGTTGATCCCCACGTTACCGGTCAGGATCGGCAGCATGGCGATGGCGCGTGACGTCAACTCGCCGTTAGCGTGACGCTGTGGCCCCCACCCTTGGCAGATGTACGCCGGTTTGGCGCTTCCGATCTCGCGCGCCAGCTTGATGATCTTATCCTCTGGAATGCCGGTGATCGCCGACGCCCAGGCTGGGGTCTTGGCGGTCTTATCCGGCCCCTGACCGAGGATGTAAGCCTTGTAGTGGCCGTTGGCGGGTGCGCCCGCGGGCAGCGTGCGCTCGTCGTAACCGACGCAATAACGGTCGAGGAAGGGCTGATCGACCAAGCCTTCGCTGATCAGCACATGGGCGAGACCGGCCACCAACGCCGCATCGGTCCCCGGACGGATGGCGATCCACTCATCCTCACGCCCGGCGCCGGTGTCGGTGTAGCGCGGATCGATGATGATCATCTTGGCATTGGACTTGGCGCGCGCCTGCTCCAGGTAGTAGGTCACCCCACCGCCACTCATGCGCGTCTCGCCCGGGTTGTTACCGAACATCACCACCAGCTTGCTGTTCTCGATATCCGACGGGCTGTTACCGTCCGCCCAGCCACCATAGGTGTAATTCAGCCCGGCGGCGATCTGCGCGGTACTGTAGTCGCCATAGTGGTTGAGGTAACCGCCACAGCAGTTCATCAGGCGGGCGATCAGCGTCGCGCCGGGTGGCCAGGAACGCGTCACGGTGCCGCCCAGCGTACCGGTGCCATAGTTCAAGTAGATCGCTTCGTTACCGTACTCTTTGATGATCCCCTTCATGCTGACAGCGATGGTATCGAAGGCCTCTTCCCAGGAGATACGTTTAAATTTCCCTTCACCGCGCTTACCGACCCGTTTCATCGGGTACTTCAGACGGTCCGGGTTATAGACGCGACGACGCATGGAGCGACCGCGCAGACAGGCGCGGACCTGGTGCAGACCGTCATAACGGTCGTCACCGGTATTGTCGCTTTCGACATAGCTGATCTCACCATCCACGACGTGCATACGTAGCGGGCAGCGGCTGCCGCAGTTAACGGTGCAAGCGCTCCAGATCACCTGCTCATCCTGCGCCGCCGGGGCGGGCTGGGCGGGTTGTGCCTCCGCTCGACGCGTAAAGGGGAGCGAGAGCGCACCGCTGGCCGCCGCCAGCCCGCCGATCGCGCCGCCTTTCACCAGAGTACGCCGTGTCAGCGCCGCATCTAGCAATGCCGTCCGATTGTGTTTTTTCATAGCATGCTCACTTTTATTTTGCTTTCTACTGGTTAATACGCGCTCGCCCCCTCGCTCAGGAGAGATGCTGACGCAAAGAAAGAAAAACGGAATAAGGCAAAGGAGAGATCGCAATAACCCGGCAGATGCCAGCTCATTGGGACACGAGTTCAGGACCCATTAAACATTAAAATAATCATCCTACTAACCAACTCCATGGCAACTCCTCGCCTCACTCATGAGCATACGGCTTTCATTTCGCCCGCATTTGTTTCATATCAAAAAAGAATCCGTCGGATTTCACAGAATCACGTAAATGTTTTTTATCGGCTTAATTTGGCGTTTTCCTTTTGATAACAATAACTATTTAGCCTGAGATCACACAGAAAAACGACGCGCTGACGCCAGCGAGATGACTCGCCTTTCCGGTGGGATCCGGCCGCTCGCACTTAACGCAGACAGACGCCCAGGCAAATCCTGAGCGAAAGGCGTTACTGCCCCCGGTCGAGCAGGCGCTTTTCACCCGGCAAAAAAAAGACCCCGCGAGGCGGGGTCTTCGTCGATACAGCGCGAGGGCGATTAACCGATATATTCTAGGCCATTCATATACGGGCGCAGGACTTCCGGCACCTGGATACGGCCATCGGCCTGCTGGTAGTTTTCCATCACGGCGACCAGCGTACGGCCTACGGCCAGGCCGGAACCGTTCAGGGTGTGCAGCAGACGCGGCTTCTTGTCTTCCTTGCTGCGATAGCGGGCCTGCATGCGGCGCGCCTGGAAATCCCACATGTTGGAGCAGGAGGAGATTTCACGGTAGGTGTTCTGCGCCGGGACCCAGACTTCCAGATCGTAGGTCTTGCTGGAGCCGAAGCCCATGTCGCCGGTGCACAGCAGCACCTTACGGTACGGCAGATTCAGCAGCTGCAACACCTTCTCGGCATGGCCGGTCAGCTCTTCCAATGCCGCCATGGAGTCTTCCGGGCGTACGATCTGAACCAGCTCAACCTTATCGAACTGGTGCATACGGATCAGACCACGGGTATCACGGCCATAGGAGCCGGCTTCAGAGCGGAAGCACGGGGTGTGCGCCGTCATCTTCAGCGGCAGTTCGCTCTCGTCCAGGATCTCGCCACGCACCAGGTTGGTCACCGGCACTTCGGCGGTCGGGATCAGCGCATAGGTGCTGCTATCGGCCTCTTCTTCCAGCGGACGGGTGTGGAACAGATCCGCACCGAACTTCGGTAACTGACCGGTACCGTACAGGGTATCGTGGTTCACCAGGTACGGGACATAGGTTTCCAGATAGCCGTGCTGCTCGGTATGCAGGTCCAGCATAAACTGCGCCAGTGCGCGGTGCATGCGGGCAATCTGACCCTTCATCACCACAAAACGGGCACCGGTCAGCTTCACCGCGGCGGCGAAGTCCAGACCATCGGCCATCTCACCCAGGGTCACATGGTCGCGCACCTCGAAATCGTAGTGACGCGGCTCACCCCAACGGCTGACCTCCAGGTTATCGTTCTCATCCTTGCCGACCGGGACAGAGTCATCCGGCAGGTTGGGGATGGAGAGCGCCAGATCACGGATTTCCTGCTGGAGCTGGTCCAGCTCGGCCTTAGCGGCATCCAGCTTTTCACCCAATTCGTTGACTTCACGGCGCAGCGGCTCGATGTCCTCACCCCGGGCCTTGGCCGCACCGATGGATTTGGATCGCGAGTTACGCTCGGCTTGCAGGGATTCCGTCTCCACCTGCAACACTTTACGGCGTTCTTCCTGCTGACGCAGTGTGTCAACATCCAGTTTGTAGCCTCGGCGAGCCAGTTTTTCGGCGACTGCGTCTAGCTCATTACGCAGCAGATTGGGATCTAGCATGCTAATCCTGTGAATTATTGAGGGGTTTTAATAAACTCATACACTGAAGCGGCCGTCGCGATGGCGGCAACGCACTCAATGCAAAGCGGATTTCTTCATAACCTTACCGCAATGAATGAATCAGCGGTAGCGTTTTGTCGGGCTATTTTGATCCTGCTCAGCGAGCCAGGCTAGCTTATCGCCGATCTTGCCCTCCAGGCCGCGCGAGGTCGGCTGATAATAGCGCGTCTGCGCCATTTCCGGCGGGAAGTAGACCTCGCCCGCTGCGTAGGCATTGGGCTCGTCGTGGGCGTAGCGGTACTCCTCGCCTAGCCCCATCGACTTCATCAGTTTGGTCGGCGCGTTGCGCAGATGAGGTGGCACGTCATAGTCCGGGCGCTCCTTGGCGTCGCGCAGGGCAGCCTTGAAGGCGGTATACACCGCGTTACTCTTCGGCGCACAGGCCAGGTAGACGATGGCCTGGGCGATGGCACGCTCCCCCTCCGCCGGACCGACGCGGGTGAAGCAGTCCCAGGCGGCGATCGCCACCTGCATCGCGCGGGGATCGGCGTTGCCCACATCCTCCGAGGCGATGGCCAGCAGGCGCCGCGCCACATACAACGGATCGCCCCCCGCCGTGATGATGCGAGCATACCAGTACAGGGCGGCATCCGGCGCCGACCCGCGCACCGACTTATGCAACGCGGAAATCAGATCATAATAGCGATCGCCGTGGTTATCGAAGCGCGCGCTGCGCTCGCCGGAGACCGCACGCAGCAGATCCATGGTCAAGCGACGCTGGCCCTGGCTATCCACCTCGGCCATATCGGCCATCATCTCCAGGGTATTCAACGCCCGACGGGCGTCGCCATTAACCAGCTCCGCCAGTGTATCGCGCGTCTCCTCCGGCAGCAGCAGATCCTGCCCACCGTAGCCACGCTCGCTATCGCTCATCGCCTGTTGCAACACCTGTACGATGTCCTGCGCCTCCAGCGCCTTGAGCAGATAGACCCGTGCGCGCGACAGCAACGCCGAGTTCAGTTCGAAGGAGGGGTTCTCGGTGGTGGCGCCGATAAAGGTAATGGTGCCATCCTCGATATGCGGCAGGAAGGCATCCTGTTGACTCTTATTGAAACGATGCACCTCATCGACGAACAAGATCGTGCGCCGACCGACATCGCGATTCTGGCGCGCCCGCTCGATCGCCTCGCGGATCTCCTTGATCCCCGAGGTGACCGCCGAGATGCGCTCCACCTCGGCATGGCCATAGCGCGCAATCAACTCCGCTAACGTGGTCTTACCGGTTCCCGGCGGCCCCCACAAGATCATCGAGTGCAGGTGGCCGGCCAGGATGGCGCGCGGCAGCGGCTTGCCCGCCGCCAACAGATGACGCTGACCGATATACTGTTCCAACGTCTGCGGCCGCATGCGCGCGGCCAGCGGTTGGAAGGTATCCTGGGCGAAGTCGAGGGAGAGATTACTCACGAGCGGCGTCCTGGGCTTACTTCTGGCGCTGATCGTCCAGCGTCACGCCCGGCGGTGGCGTGAAGCGGAACTTGGCCGCATCGACCGCCCCATTCTGCTGGCGCTTCAGGGTATAGACGCTGCGCTGACCGTCCTGCTCGACGGCACTGAAGCCATTGATGGTGCCATCCGGCAACACGGTAATGGTGAATTTCTTCAGGTTGTTCTTGTTGCTCTTCGGCGTCAGATCGAAGGTGTTACCCTGCTGGGTCACGTTATAGTGCGCCCACTCGCTGGCGTCATTACGGGTGATCAGCATAAACGGCGTATTGCTGGTGGCCCGGTTTAACCAGGTGGCCGTGACCTGCTCGACGAACGGATTGTAGAACCACAAGGTTTTGCCATCGGAGACCAGCACGCTCTCATCCGGTGAGGTCATGTGCCAGTTAAACAGATTGGGACGCTTCACCCACAGCTCGCCCTCACCCTGTTGTACCGCCGTCCCATCCGCCGTGCTGACGGCCTGGGTAAAGCTGGCATGGAAACTATTGACCTTGTTCAGACGGCCTTGCAGATCGCTGCTCGGCGACGCCAGAACGGAGGCCGACATCATGCCGCTCACGACAACACAGCAGGCAACTAACAGCTTTTTCATCGGAATGATTACCTTCAACAAGAATAAGTTCGGTCTACCCGGACCAGCGCAGCCACGGGCAGACATGGCACCGCGTAGTGAGTATACGCCAAGGCGTACGCTGGCACGCGGGAAAAACCACGCGCCAGCACGCGATTAATCGTAATCACCCGCCGGGGGCGCCAACACCTCACGGTTGCCGTTATGCCCCTGCGGACTGACGATCCCCTGCGCCTCCATCTGCTCGACGATGCGCGCCGCCCGGTTATAGCCGATGCGGAACTGGCGCTGCACCCCGGAGATCGAGGCGCGACGCTTATCGATCACGAAGGCGACCGCCTGATCGAACAGCGGATCGAGCTCATCGTCGCTGTCCAGGCCGCCACCAGCGCCGCCCTCGCCATCCTCACAGGCGGTGATGCTATCAATATACTGTGGACGCCCACGCGCCTTCCAGTCCTGCACCACGGCATGAACCTCTTCATCACGCACGAAGGCGCCGTGAACACGCACCGGCATCGAGGTATTGGGCGGGATGTAGAGCATATCCCCCATGCCCAGTAGCGATTCCGCCCCGGCCTGATCGAGGATGGTGCGGGAGTCGATCTTGCTGGAGACGGTAAAGGCGATTCGGGTGGGGATGTTGGCCTTGATCAGGCCGGTGATCACATCGACCGACGGGCGTTGCGTCGCCAGCACCAAATGGATCCCCGCGGCACGCGCCTTCTGCGCCAGGCGCGCGATCAGCTCCTCGACCTTCTTACCCACCGCCATCATCAGGTCGGCGAACTCATCCACCATCACCACGATGTAGGGCAGCTTCTCCAACGCCGGCGGCAAGGCATCCATGCTATCCCCCGGACGCCATAACGGATCGGGGATCGGACGCCCCATCTCGGCCGCCTGGCGGACCTTATCGTTGTATCCCGCCAGATTACGCACCCCGAGCGCCGACATCAGGCGATAACGCCGCTCCATCTCGCCGACGCACCAGCGCAGGGCGTTGGCGGCGTCTTTCATATCCGTGACCACCTCGGTCAGCAGGTGCGGAATGCCCTCATACACCGACAGTTCCAGCATCTTCGGGTCGATCATGATGAAGCGCACCTCATCCGGCGTCGACTTGAACAGCATGCTGAGGATCATCGCGTTGACCCCGACCGACTTACCGGAACCGGTAGTACCGGCCACCAGCAGGTGCGGCATGCGAGCCAGGTCGGCGATCACCGGCTGACCGGCGATATCCTTACCCAACACCACCGTCAGCGGCGACGGGCTATCGCGGAACTGCGGACAGTCGAGTACCTCACGCAGGTAGACCGTCTGGCGGTGCTTGTTCGGTAACTCCAGACCGACATAGGGTTTACCCGGGATCACCTCCACCACGCGCACCGCAACGGCGGAGAGCGAACGCGCCAGATCGCGCGACAGGTTAGAGATACGCGCCGCCTTCACCCCCGGCGCCAGATCCAACTCGAAGCGAGTGATCACCGGCCCCGGCGAGATGCCGACCACCGACGCCTTGACCCGATAATCGGCCAGGCGTGCCTCGACCAACTGCCCCTGTTGCTCCAAGGCGAACATATCCACCGGCTCGGCATTGGCGGGCGGTGAGGCCAACAGATCCAGCGTCGGCAGCGGCGTAGTCGGCTTGTGCAGTGGCCGCTCATCACGCATCAGGAAGGGATGCACCAGGGCATCCTGCGGATTGACCTGGGCGGGCGTATGGCCACTGGCCGCCAGCGGCTGAGGCGGCGTGACGTCATGGGTCGGGGCCTCCAGCGCGCTGCTGGGCAGCGGCGATGGCGTGAACAGTGGCTCTATCGGCCCCTCATCCACGGCGGCGAAGTCAAAGTCGGCCAGCGCGCTATCCGATGGCGACGGCTCCGCGCGCGCCAAGACCTCGCGGGCGGAGAAGTTAAGCAACCCATCGTGCGCCGCCGATGTTGTTTGCGGCGCGACCGGCGCGGAAGGCGCTGGGCGATGCGCTGGCGGGGCGATGGAGGCGGTCGGCGTGGCCGACGCATCGGCGTAACGCTGCTGCTGAGCGGCGACAAACTCACGCTGCAAGCGCGCCTGCTCCAACGCATGCTCATCCTCGCCCTCATGCAGATAGGCCTGACCATAACGGGCGCGTTGCTGGCTGACAAAGGCCTCACGCAGTGCAGCCTGCTCCAGCAGGCTGGCACGATCCTCATCCTCCGTCGTCTCAACCGACGCCGCAGCGCTAGGCTCGGAGTAGGCGGAGAAGTGGGGCAAGGACGCCGCGGCGCTGTCTGCCTCCGCGCTCGTCACACGCTCGGCCGTAGCCCGTGCCGTGGCCTGCGCAAAGATAGACTGACCCGCCAGATCCGCAGAGGCTTGCGCTGGCGCACCCAACGGCGTCACCTGCACCTCAGGCATCTGCTCCAGCTCCGCCTGCTCCTCACGCGCCCGGCGTTGCTGGGCCTCGCGCCGAGCCTGCTCTTCCGCCATCCGCTGCGAGGGGAGTTTGATCCCTAGCGAAGCCAGCTCCCGTCGCGTCGGGATACGTACCGGATTGGGCCTTGGCAACTCGGGGCCGATGCCCTGCTTCACCTGCGGCCCCCCATCCAGTGCGCCGATAGCCGGTGTGAAGGCGGCGCTGGCGGCCGCGCCGAGCGCCAGATCCTCGTGGCGGCTGGCCGCCCCGAACACCGGTAGATCCGGCGACAGACCCGGATTGATATAGGGCAGATCGCTCGACGAAGCCGCGCGCGGACCCGCCGCAGCCGGTTCCGACTCGCTCGGCCAGTGACCCAGCGGCGGTTCGACGTCGCGCGACGAGGGGGAACGTCCGCCGACGGGGTGCGCCGAGGCGGATGCCTGAGGGCGCGCGTCGGACGGGTTTTCGGACGGGTTAAAGGGGTACATCGGCGCCAACGACACGTCACTCTCCGCGTCGCTGGCACTAAAGCGATAAGGGGACTCGCTCGCCGAGGACGGCGCGTCTTCCGCGGCCACGGCAGAGAAGGAGGCCTCCGACGCCAGGGAACTCGGCGCCCGTGTCACCGCCGCCGAAGGCGTCGCCAATGGCTGAGCCGGGATGAACGGTTGTGCGCCCGATGCCTGCGTCGCCGCTGTAGGCGTCGCCAACGGCTGAGCGGGAACGAACGGTTGCACGCTCGATGTCTGCGTCGTCGCTGCCTGAGCCGCTGCCGCCGAAGGCGTCACCAACGGCTGAGCCGGGACGAACGGTGGCGCGCCCGATGCCAGCGTCGTCGCTGACTGCGTCGCCGCCGCTGCAGGCGAAGCCGTGTGCGGCGCATCGATCGTGCCGCCACTCGGCGCATGGGTGAGGGTCGGCTCGGCCGCGGCAATCCCCGCGACCTCATTGTCCTGTGCTACCGCCTCGGGCGGAGTATCATCGACCTGATCCAACGGACGCAATCCCTTCACCGCCGTCGGGGCCAGTAACGGATCGTCCGGCTGCGCCTCATCACGCGCACTCAACCCGGTAAACAGGGGATCCGGGGCCTCGTCATCCAACAATGGAGCGACTCGCCCAGTCGAAGGCGCGGCCAGTGGCGCCTCGTCGACATCGTCCCGCTCGTCGTCATCGTCGTACTCATCCTCTACCGCCTCATCGCGACGCGAGCGATTGCTCATAAAGGTCAAGGCTCCGAGCAAGGTCGCCCCGATCTTCTCGGCGATGGTCAACCAGGACCAGCCGGTAAATAGCGACAAGCCGACGGCCCACGCGCCCAGCATGGCCAGCGTCGCGCCGATACTCCCCAGCAACGGCAACGCCGCGCTGCTGATCAGGCTGCCGATCACCCCGCCGGAGGCAAAGTAGTAAAGGTCATCCACATTCAATGCCGCGAGCCCGCAGGACGCAACTACCAGCGCCAGCATGCCCACCAGGCGTAAGGCGATGGCGAAATAATCGACATAGCCATTATCGTCCCGTTTACGGTAGGCGACCCAACACAACACCAACATAATCGGCGGCAAGGCATACGCCAGTACGCCAAAGACGAAAAAGAGCGTATCGGCCAGCCAGGCTCCGGCGCCGCCGCCAATATTATGAATGGGCTCATGCCAAGCGGTCTGCGACCAACTGGGATCGGAGGGGTCGAAGGTGATCAAGGACGCCATCATATAGACGGCAAATAGCGCGACCAGAATAAGTAGCGCCTCGTACACTCGCCGTCCACCGCTTACATGCTTGAGGACGACCTCTTTATCTTCTGTATATTCCTGGCTCAAGAAAGGCTCTCCAGGGTCCTGTTGTCTGCCATTGCGAACATGTTATCTGGCCTGCCCGCCATAAGAACAGCGCCGAGGCGTATCCCGGCGCTGAAACTGTATACATACACAGGAGTGTACCCAAATTATTGCGGCTTTGCACCTGCCCGCGATCAGCGCGTCTTGATCACCAAGCGGTTGCTCTGCTTTACCTCTTCCATCACCACATAGGTGCGGGTGTCGTTAACGCCCGGCAGACGCAACAGGGTCTCCCCGAGCAATTTACGGTACGCGGACATATCGGGTACACGGGTCTTCAACAGATAGTCGAAGTCACCGGACACCAGGTGACACTCCTGGATCTCTTCTAATTTCTGCACCGCCGTATTGAACTGCTCAAACACATCCGGCGCCCCACGATTCAGGGTGATCTCGACGAACACCAGCAGCGAGGCATCCAAATAATGCGGGTTCAATAGCGCGGTATACCCCTGAATAAATCCCTGCCGCTCCAGACGGCGCACACGCTCCAAGCACGGTGTCGGCGAAAGCCCTACACGTTTGGAAAGCTCAACGTTGGAGATTCGACCATCCTTTTGCAGCTCATTGAGGATATTGCGGTCGATACGATCAAGGTCCTTACCGGGGCGTTTCTTATTATCTACCATCTTGTTATCTCTCTTATACTCTTCTCTGCGACCCCCTTGCGGCAAGCGGTTATTGCCCAAGAATCGTCTCAAAAGAAGATGTTATGCCTGCCCGTCAATTGGCAATTTCCATTGCCACCTCCTGCGACCGCCGGATAGCCCGGAACGCCGCGCTTAACAACCTCCCGGGATCACCCCGGTTTTCCTACTGCCTGCCAGTACCACACCCGTGGTGTACGGCAGGACGGCTCACAACGCGCCCAGCATGACAGCGTCATCATGCTACTACGCACGCCTCGGCGGAACGCCGCCCAGAAGAGAGGACGATTGACCTGACAGCGACACAAAGCGCATCATCGCTAAGCATACAGCCAGTAAATCGGGCCTAAATCCCCACCTCTTCTCCATGTTTTCGCAAATGAACAGCCGATTGTCAAAGCAAAAGAAATAAAACCAGAGGAACCTGCCGAATAAGCCCGTAAGGCAACGTTTGCTCAGGTTAAAATCACCACACGGTTGCAGGATGATTTTGCTACTTTTAAGCAATATAAAGGAAAAATTCCCGTTAAAAAGACTGGATATCCATGTGAAAACAGCGCATCTTGCTAATATTGGTTAGGTTTATTGATAGAAAATACCTATCACACAGATTGATAACATCTTTTTTGCATGCTTTTTTTAATCCGCAAGTTTTCTTAAAATCAGCAGCCATACAAGGTGTACCACAGAGGAAAAGAGGATCTCATGAGCTCCGTAAAACATTGCAAGCTTCTCATTCTGGGCTCTGGCCCGGCGGGATATACCGCGGCCGTCTATGCCGCGCGCGCCAACCTCAATCCGGTACTGATCACGGGGGTCGAGAAGGGGGGGCAATTGACCACCACCACCGATCTGGAGAACTGGCCCGGCGATCCGGAAGGGCTAACCGGTCCTTTGCTGATGGAGCGGATGAACCAGCACGCGGCCAAATTCAACACCGAGATCGTCTTCGACCATATCCAACGCGTCGATCTGAGCCAGCGTCCCTTCCACCTATTCGGCGATAGCCAGGAGTACAGCTGTGATGCGCTGATCATCGCTACCGGTGCCTCCGCCCGCTACCTGGGACTCCCCTCGGAAGAGGCCTTTAAAGGGCGCGGCGTCTCTGCCTGCGCCACCTGTGATGGCTTCTTCTATCGCCAGCAAGAGGTGGCCGTCATCGGGGGGGGGAATACCGCTGTCGAAGAGGCCCTCTATCTGGCCAACATCGCCGCCAAGGTGCATCTGATCCACCGCCGCGACACCTTCCGCGCCGAGAAGATCCTCATCGACCGCATGATGGATAAAGTTAAGAGCGGCAACATCGTCCTACATACAAACCGTACCCTGGACGAGGTACTGGGCGATCAGATGGGGGTCAACGCCCTGCGGCTGAAAGATACCCAGAGCGATCAGCAGGAAGAGCTGGCCGTGACCGGCCTATTCGTCGCCATCGGCCATCGCCCGAACACCGCCATCTTCGAAGGACAGTTGCTACTGAAAGATGGCTATATCCAGGTCAACTCAGGCCTGAACGGTAATGCCACCCAGACCAGCGTCCCTGGGGTCTTTGCCGCCGGTGACGTCATGGATCACATCTATCGCCAGGCGATCACCTCGGCCGGTACCGGCTGTATGGCGGCCCTGGATGCCGAGCGCTATCTCGACGGTCTCGCCCACGCCGCCTTGTAAGCGTCACTCCGTCTGACACCTGCCGCCTGTGGCGGCGGGTCGTCTCTGGTCACGCCAGGCCGGGGTGAGAGAATTTCTCTGCCCCCGGTTTCAACGGTTAATAAGGCGTTGTAATATCAAGGGCGCCGCCGACCCCCGCTTGGGTCGGCGCATGCGTTCAGCCTGCCGTACGCCTGTGCTCCGGGCCTGATCTTAATTCACCTGCATCAGACTAGACACGATCGCTTAATGAATAAACAACGACAACGCGAACTCACTCAGTGGCTAAAACAGCATAGCCGCCTAGCCCGTCGCTGGCTGCGGCTCTCCATGCTGCTCGGCCTCCTCTCCGGTCTGCTAATCATCGCGCAATCCTGGTTATTAGCCACCCTACTGCAACAGCTCATCATCGACCACACCCCACGCTCCGCCCTGCTCAACGACTTCGCCCTATTAATCGCCACCATCGTGCTGCGCGCGCTCTTGGGCTGGCTGCGCGAACGCGTCGGTTTTCACTGCGGTCAGGTGGTACGCCGCGAGATCCGCGCCCTGGTGCTCGATCGCCTGGCGTTGCTGGGGCCGGCCTGGATCCAGGGCTACCCCGCCGGTCACTGGGCGACGCTGATCCTCGAACAGATCGAAGAGATGCAGGACTTCTATGCCCGTTATCTGCCGCAGATGGCACTGGCGGTGACCATTCCCGTGTTGATCTTGGCCGCCGTCTTTCCCATCAACTGGGCCGCCGGACTGATCCTGTTCGCCACCGCCCCGCTGATCCCGCTGTTCATGGCGCTGGTCGGGATGGGGGCCGCCGATGCCAACCGGCGTAACTTCCTGGCCCTGAGCCGTCTGAGCGCCAACTTCCTCGACCGCCTACGTGGTATGGATACCCTGCGCCTGTTTCATCGCGCCCAGGCCGAAACCCAGCACATCGCCCAGGCATCGGAAGACTTCCGCAAGCGCACCATGGAGGTATTACGCCTGGCTTTTCTCTCCTCGGCGGTGTTGGAGTTCTTCGCCTCGGTATCGATCGCCGTGGTGGCGGTCTACTTCGGTTTCTCTTACTTAGGCGAGCTCAACTTCGGTCACTATGATCACGGCGTGACCCTGTTCGCCGGCTTCTTGGTGCTGATCCTGGCACCCGAATTCTTCCAGCCGCTACGCGATCTGGGCGCCTTCTACCATGCGAAGGCTCAGGCCATCGGGGCGGCGGAGGCACTGGTCACCTTCCTCGATGACAGCGATCAGGCTCAGGCCGTGCAAACGGTGGCGGCCGATACGACGCCGCCTCCCAGCGCATCCTGCACCACCTTGTCCCATGACAGCGCGCTGACCTTGGAGGCGCATAACCTGGAAATCCTCTCGCCCCAAGGCCAGATACTGGCCGGGCCGCTTAACTTCCGTATCGCCGCCGGTGAGCGTATCGCCCTGGTTGGCCACAGCGGCGCGGGGAAAAGTTCATTGATCAACCTACTGCTCGGCTTCCTGCCCTATCGTGGCGAGTTGCTGATTGACGGCCAGCCGTTAGTCAGTAGTGCCCTGGATGCCTGGCGCAGCCAGTTAGCCTGGGTCGGGCAAAACCCGACGCTCCCCCTCGCCACCCTGCGCGACAACATCCTGTTGGGCAATCCCCAGGCGGATGAGGCGCAACTACAGACGGCGATCGAGTGCGCCTACGTCGCCGAGTTTCTGGCGCAACTACCCCAGGGACTGGATACCCCCATCGGAGAGGACGCCGCGCGACTCTCCGTCGGCCAGGCACAACGCGTCGCCGTGGCCCGTGCGTTGATTCGCCCCTGCCGCCTGTTGCTGCTCGATGAGCCAACCGCCAGCCTGGACGCCAATAGCGAACGCTTAGTGATGCGCGCCCTGCAAGCCGCCGCCCGTAACCAGACCACGCTGATGGTCACGCACCAGTTGGACGAGTTGGCGCACTTCGATCGCATCTGGGTGATGGATCAAGGCATGCTGGTACAGCAGGGGGACTTCGCCGCCCTCTCCCAGCAACGGG
This sequence comes from Edwardsiella sp. A.80236, assembly GCF_044540725.1. NCBI lineage: Bacteria > Pseudomonadati > Pseudomonadota > Gammaproteobacteria > Enterobacterales > Hafniaceae > Edwardsiella > Edwardsiella sp. A.80236. The sequence continues at coordinate 206,461 of NZ_JBIUCY010000001.1, read as the reverse complement.
GTAGCCCCTTCGCCACCCTCCTCGCCAGCCGTCGTCAGGAGATTTAATCATGCGAGTATTACTGCCCTTCCTGGCCCTCTACCGCCGACACTGGTTCCGCATGTCGCTCGGCATGCTGCTGGCGATCGTCACCCTACTGGCCAGCATCGGCCTGTTGACCCTCTCCGGTTGGTTCCTCGCCGCCTCCGCGCTGGCGGGACTCGCCGGATTAGTCACCTTCAACTACATGCTGCCCGCCGCTGGGGTTCGCGGCGCCGCCATCATCCGCACGGCCGGGCGTTATGCCGAACGGCTGGTCAGCCACGACGCCACCTTCCGGGTGCTCTCGCACCTGCGTGTGTTCACCTTCAGCCGCCTGCTACCGCTGTCACCCGGCGGCCTGGCCCGCTTCCGCCAGGCTGAACTGCTCAACCGCCTGGTGGCCGATGTCGATACGCTGGACCACCTCTACCTGCGCGTACTGTCACCGCTGATCAGCGCGCTGGTGATCATCGTGGTGGTGGTGTGCGGCCTCGCCTGGCTCGATGTCCATCTCGCCCTGACGCTCGGCGGCATCATGTTGCTGCTGTTGATCGGCCTGCCGATCCTGTTCTACCACGCCGGCAAGCCGGTCGGGGCCGCCTTGACCTCGCTGCGCGCCGACTACCGCACGCAGTTAGTCGGCTGGATCCGTGCCAACGCCGAGTTGGCGATCTACGGCGCGTTGGGGCGCTTCCGCGACCAGCTGGAGGAAAAAGAGCGGCAGTGGCAGCAGCAACAACAGCGTCAGGCGGCACTGGGTGCGCTCGCCCAAGGGATCATGATCCTCGCTTCCGGTTTGACCTTTACCCTGATCCTCTGGCTGGCGGCTGGCGGCATCGCCGATGATCCGACGCCGGGTGCGTTGATCGCCCTGTTCGTCTTCGCCACGCTGGCCGCCTTCGAGTCACTGGCTCCCGTCGCCGGCGCGTTCCAACAGCTGGGCCAGGTGATGGCCTCGGCACAGCGGGTGGCGCAGTTGATCGATCAAACGCCGCAGATACGCTTTCCCGAGCAGGGCAAGGTGCTGGATGAGGACGCAGCGATCGCCCTGAGCATCGAGGATGTCCATTTCCGTTACCCCGGTCAGTCGCGGGCGGTGCTGAATGGCGTCACGCTAACGCTCCGTGCCGGGGAGCATGTCGCCTTACTGGGGCGGACCGGCTGCGGGAAGTCGACGCTGTTGCAACTGCTGACCCGCGCCTGGGAGTGCGATCAGGGGACGATCTGCCTCAACGATCTCCCGCTCGACAGCCTGGATGAAGGCGCGCTACGCGCCGCCTGCGCCGTCGTGAGCCAACGGGTCCACATCTTCAGCGCCACCCTGCGTGATAATCTATTACTCGCCGACCCAGAGGCCAGCGACGCCCAGCTCAGCGAAGCGCTACGCGCGGTCGGTCTGGAGCGCCTGCTGGACGATCGTGCGTTGGATGCCTGGCTCGGCGACGGTGGCCGCCCGCTGTCTGGTGGTGAGCAACGCCGCCTGGGCATCGCACGCGCGCTGCTCCATCGGGCGCCGTTACTGCTATTGGATGAGCCGACCGAGGGCCTGGATGCCGAAACTGAGCGCCAAATCCTGGCGCTGCTGCGCCAACACTGCGCCCAGAAGAGCCTGTTGCTGGTCACCCATCGGCTACAGGGGCTGGCCCAGATGGATCGCATCTGTGTGATGGACGAGGGGAGTATCGTCGAGCAGGGGCGGCATGAGTCGCTGTTACAGGCACGTGGCCGTTACTATCAGCTGTGCAGTCAGCAGCGTTAAGCGGATGCAGAGGGAGGGCGCCTGATGCGCATCATGCAACTGGATAAACACGCCCTGGCGTTTCCCTCGCCGGAGCAGGCGCTGCGTGAGCCGAATGGCCTGTTGGCCATCGGCGGCGATCTGCAACCGGAGCGTCTATGGCTCGCCTACCAACGCGGCATCTTCCCCTGGTTCTCGCCGGGGCAGTTGATCCTCTGGTGGTCGCCGGATCCACGCGCCGTATTATCGCCTGCGGCGCTGCATATCAGCCACAGCCTACGCAAGGCGGCGCGGCGCACTCCCCTACGCGTCACCCTCAATCACGACTTCGCCGGCGTCATCGCCGGGTGCGCCGAACGGCGTAGCGATGGCACCTGGATCGGCCCTAGCGTACAGCAGGCCTATGGTCAGTTACATCGGCTGGGCCATGCCCATTCGGTGGAGGTCTGGCAAGGGGAACAGCTGGTCGGCGGCCTGTATGGCGTGGCGCTAGGTACGCTCTTCTGCGGTGAGTCGATGTTCAGTCGAGTCAGCAATGCCTCCAAGATGGCGCTGTGGAGCTTCTGTCGCCATTTTCAGGCGATGGGCGGGCAACTCATCGACTGCCAGGTGTTAAACAGCCACACGGCCTCCCTGGGCGCCGAGGAGATCCCACGCCGCCATTATTTACAACAACTGCTCGCCTGCCGAGGACAGTCGCTCGATGCACGCTGTTGGCGACAGCAGTCTCTTACACTGGGGGATCCCCCCCCAATTGCGCCGATTACGCCTTAATCGCCCAAGCAAAGCTAACTTGCCTTTACATAACCTGGGTTTTTCGGCATTATCTTGCCGGTTAAAAACTGTGGTATTCATACCTAGAGGATTCGATGGCCAAAGAAGACAATATTGAAATGCAGGGTACCGTTCTGGATACGTTGCCCAACACGATGTTCCGCGTAGAACTGGAAAACGGACACGTCGTTACCGCTCACATCTCCGGTAAAATGCGTAAGAACTACATCCGCATCCTGACGGGCGACAAAGTCACTGTAGAGCTGACCCCGTACGACCTGAGCAAAGGCCGCATTGTCTTCCGTAGCCGCTGATAGGCTTTTTCCCGTGCCGCGGGCGCTAGCATACCCGGCAGCATGATTCTGACCGGCAGCGGCAAGAGGGGCTTCCGGGTCGGAATAGACTTCCGACCATAAAAAAGAGCGCCTGATGGCGCTCTTTCTTTACCTCGCCCACGCGGGGGTTATGGCATGGCATCCTCGGCCTTACGCTGCTGGGTGCTGCGGAACTGATAACTCAGGTTCCCCTCACCGCTCACCACATCCACGCTGACGGAGCCACCGTTGACCAGCGAGCCGAACAACAGTTCGTTCGCCAGCGGTTTCTTCAGGTTTTCCTGGATCACTCGCGCCATCGGCCGTGCACCCATCGCCCGATCGTAACCCCGCTCCGCCAACCAATTCCGTGCGGCGTCGCTCACCTCCAGTGACACCCCCTTACCGTCCAACTGCGCCTGCAACTCGACGATAAACTTATCCACCACTTGGTGAATGATCTCGCTGGAGAGGTGATTAAACCAGATGATGCCATCCAGACGGTTGCGGAACTCCGGCGTGAAGACCCGCTTGATCTCCTCCATCGCGTCACTGCTATTGTCTTGCAGATTGAAGCCAATGGATTTGCGTTGGGTCTCCTGCACCCCGGCGTTGGTGGTCATCACCAGGATCACATTGCGGAAATCCGCCTTACGCCCGTTGTTATCGGTCAGGGTTCCGTTATCCATCACCTGCAACAACAGGTTAAAGACATCCGGATGCGCCTTCTCGATCTCATCGAGCAGCAGCACGGCATGCGGACTCTTGATCACCGCATCCGTCAGCAGTCCCCCCTGATCGAAGCCGACGTAGCCCGGCGGGGCGCCGATCAGGCGGCTCACCGTATGGCGCTCCATATACTCCGACATGTCGAAACGCAGCAGCGGAATGTCCAGCGCGCGTGCCAACTGCACCGTCACCTCGGTCTTACCGACCCCGGTCGGCCCGGCGAACAGGAACGATCCCACCGGGCGATGATCCTGATTTAGCCCGGCACGACTCATCTTGATCGCCTCGGTCAAAGCGCTGATGGCCTTATCCTGGCCGAAGACCAGCATCCGTAGACGCTCGCCCAGATTCTTCAACACGTCGCGGTCGCTGGCGGAGACGGTCTTCTCTGGAATGCGCGCAATACGCGCGACCACCGCCTCGATATCTGCCACGTTAATGGTCTTCTTCCGCCGACTGGCTGGCATCAACCGGCTACGCGCGCCCGCCTCGTCGATCACGTCAATGGCCTTGTCCGGCAGATGGCGATCGTTGATATATTTGACCGACAGATCGACCGCCGCCCGCAGCGCCTTGGCGGTGTAGCGTACGTCGTGATGCGCCTCATACTTGGCCTTCAACCCGTTGAGGATCTGCACCGTCTCGTCGGCGCTCGGCTCGCTGATATCGATCTTTTGGAAGCGACGCGCCAAGGCGCGATCCTTCTCGAAAATATTGCTGAATTCCTGGTAGGTGGTCGAACCGATGACGCGGATACGCCCACCGGAGAGCAGCGGCTTGATCAGATTGGCCGCATCCACCTGGCCCCCGGAGGCGGCGCCCGCCCCGATGATGGTATGGATCTCATCGATAAACAGGATGCTGTTGCTGTCCTGCTCCAACTGTTTCAGCAACGCCTTAAAACGTTTCTCAAAATCGCCACGATACTTGGTACCGGCCAGCAGCGAGCCGATATCCAGCGAGTAGAGGGTACAGTCGGCCATCACCTCCGGCACCTCGCCCTGTACGATGCGCCAGGCCAGCCCTTCGGCGATGGCGGTCTTCCCGACCCCGGACTCCCCAACCAGTAGCGGGTTATTCTTGCGCCGACGGCACAAGACTTGGATGGTGCGCTCCAACTCACGATCGCGCCCAATCAGCGGATCGATGCCGCCGACACGCGCCAGCTGATTCAGGTTGGTGGTGAAGTTCTCCATCCGCTCTTCACCGCCGGGCACCGCGTTGCCCTCTTCCCCGCTGGCGCCATCGCTGCTCCCACCGCCCGCCTCGGGGCCGCCATCGTGTTTATGGGTACCATGGGAGATAAAGTTAACGATGTCCAACCGGCTGACATCATGCTTGCGCAATAGATAGGCCGCTTGGGATTCCTGCTCGCTGAAGATGGCCACCAACACGTTGGCGCCACTAACCTCATTGCGTCCAGAAGATTGCACATGGAACACCGCCCGCTGCAACACCCGCTGAAAACTCAGCGTCGGCTGGGTATCGCGCTCGGTGTCACCCTGGGGCAACTGCGGCGTCGTCTGTTCGATGAAGGTCTCCAGCTCTTGACGCAAGGCGACCAGATCCACCGCACAGGCCTCCAACGCCTCGCGCGCCGCCGGGTTGGACAACAACGCCAGCAGCAGATGTTCGACAGTCATAAACTCGTGTCGATGCTCGCGCGCTCTGGCGAACGCCATGTTGAGACTGAGTTCCAGTTCTTGGTTGAGCATGGGCATCTCCCTTCTTCAGTTACCCGGTCAGGCTTTTTCCAGCGTGCACAGCAGCGGATGGTCATTCTCGCGCGCATAGCGGTTGATCAACGCCACCTTGGTTTCCGCCACCTCAGCGGTAAACACGCCGCACACCGCCTTTCCCTTATAATGCACAGTCAGCATCAGCTGCGTTGCACGTTCGATGTCGTAGGTAAAGAATTTTTGCAATACCTCAATAACAAACTCCATCGGCGTATAGTCATCATTATTCAAGATGACGCTATACAGTGACGGCGGCTTCACCGCCTCGCGTGTCCGTTCATCGGCCAGGGGTTCAAGATTCAGCCAATCGTTCAAGTTTGCCATTTCAATCTGTTACCTATTTCCTTCCCCCGGCATCGCCGGTCATCATTCATTACTGAGCGATATCACAACTCTCTATAAGATTACCAGCCCGCCGTGCGTTCTGGCCGCTTAATAGGATAAAAAAAATGCAACGGTGCGCAATTGCGTTAACCACCTCAAACTTTAACCAAAAGTTAGCGCGCTAAAAATAACCAATGCTTGACGCCGACAGGGGCATCAATAGAGTGTAGACAAGCGGTCGATGCATGGAATTCTCCGCCGCCTCACCGCCCGGTGACTCGCCCGTGGCATGGCTTGCCGCCGCCCGTAGGGTCTGTTCCTAAGCTGTTGCCGCCCCATCTGCGACAGGTTAAGAACCGATCTTGAATCAGTCTTATCTCATTAACCGTGATCGCTGCCACCCGCCGCGATCTGCCACCGTAACGAGGGATGTATAAGCATGGAGACGGGTACCGTAAAGTGGTTTAACAACGCCAAAGGCTTTGGCTTCATCTGTCCAGCCGGCGGCGGCGACGATATTTTTGCCCATTACACCTCGATTCAAATGGAGGGTTACCGCACGCTGAAGGCGGGTCAACGGGTACAGTTTGAGCTTCATATTGGGCCGAAAGGCAATCATGCCGACACCATTATCCCCCTTCCCAACGAGCCGCTCGCGTAATCGGCGCTCGCACTAGCCGGCTCTCCCGGCTGGTGCCCGCTTAACCTCAACCCCGGCTCAACCCGGCGGTTATCTCGCCAACAACCGTTTAGCATATTGTGCTACGGTTTAAACTCGCTCCGCGACAATGCTGACATCGTTCATCAGCCATGACAGGTCGCACCATGTCCACTCTTGAGATCGGCCACGCTCGCCGCCCCGCCCACCCCGGTTTCACGCTATTCGCCGCGCTGGCACAGGGGAAGTACCGCCCGTCTGGGCTGTGGCATAAGGCCAGCTTCCGCGCCAAATTTGCCCTGCGTACCCTGTTAATGCCCCGCGCCAGCGGACAACTGCTGACCATGCTGGCCAGCTTGGCGCAACGCGATGCCATCCTGAGCTGCCAGCCCCGTCTGCCTTGCCGCCTGCATCATCCCTATCTGAGTCGCCGTTTTTCCCGGCACCAGATCATCGCCGCCTTAAGCACACATTACCGCCTGATCGACCACTGGCTCAGCCACGCACAACGCCAGGCGCTGTATAGCGGCCAGTCGTTAACCCTGGCGCAGGTCTGCGGCAAGCAGGAGCAGAGTTACACCCTGCGCCTAGCGGTAAGGGAGCGCTTGGGCAAGGAGGGGGAACTCTCCCTCTCCCTGCACGATCAGCAGGATCATCTGCTCGCTGTCTGCACCTTCACTCTGCTCACGCATCATGGCGTGCCCACACTCTTCATCGGCGGGCTGCAAGGCTCCTCACCATCGCTGCCGCACAGCTACACGCAGGCGGCGACCAAGGCATGTCATGGGCTCTTTCCTAAGCGCCTGTTGGCCGAGGCACTGAGTGAGATCGCGCAACGGGCGCGGTGCCAGCAGATCCTGGCGGTCGGCAACGCCGATCATATTTACAGCCACTGGCGTTATCGGCGCAAGAAGCAGTCCCAAATGCTGGCCGACTACGATGGCTTCTGGCGCTCCCTCAACGGCGAGCCGAATGAGGAGGGCTACTTCAGCCTGCCCCTGACGCCCACGCGTAAGCCGGCGGAGAGCATTCCGAGTAAGAAGCGCGCCGAATACCGCCGCCGCTATCAGCTGCTCGATGCCCTACAGCAAGCGCTACGCGACCACCTCGACCAGGCGCCCAGCTCCGATTAACTCGCCGCGCTCAACAGCAGCGGCAAGCCTTGCCATAACCCAGCCAGTACCAGTGGCGGACCGAAGGGGGCGGGATACGGCACCAAGCCCCCTTGGCGCCAGGCACGCCAGGCGAAACCGGCCAAAGCCAGCAGGCAGGCCGCTAACAGCAGCGTCGGCAAGCGTGAGGCGCCGACCCAGGCGCCGAGTGCCGCCACTAACTTGGCATCGCCGCCGCCCAGCCCCTCTATGCCACGCCAGCACCAGAAGCCCCAGGCTACCAACCACAACAGCAGATAACCTACCGCCGCGCCGAACACCGCGTCGGGCAAGGCGGCGGGACGATAACTCGCCTGCCAGAGCAACCCGAGCCACAGCAACGCCAATGTCAGCCGATCGGGTAACAGCAGCGCGGCGCGATCGAGCAACGCCAATCCCAGCGTTAGGGTGCAGAAGCCCATCCCACACAGCCAGGGCGCGCCAGGTGGTAGGACGTTGGCCAGGATCAGGGCGATCGCCGCCAGGCCACACGACAACGCCGCAGGAGCGGGAAAGGGAGAGATATGGCGGTCATACCAACAGAGCGGGGGGAGTAATGGCGGCGGTAACGCGCACAATAGGCGATGCAACGGAAACCCGAGCGCCAAGCCGAGTAGTGCGGCTAACGCCAACTCCCCGTCTTGCACCATCGTCCCCTCCCCGCCGCGTTAATCCGCCTTGCCGCGCGCCAACCACAGCACACGCGAGAACATGTTCTTCAGCAGCAGCGGCACCTGGCTCACCCCCGCCTCCTCCGCTCGCGCCGCCACCAGGATCGCCAGATCGGGCTTGGAGGAACGGTGGATCGCCTTGATGATCACCTTACGCGCCGCCATCGGCGCCGAGGCCGGGATGCCCGCCATCTGGTGATACACCTCGGCAAAGCCCTCGTGATACATGAAATGCTCCATGTCCGGCGCTGGCAGCATGGTCAGGCGATCGCGCTCCGTCTCCTGCATGCCATCTAACAGGCCACGCACCGTGGCGGCGTATTTGCGCCCCGCCTCGTCGCCATCGACCAACACATGCCAGGCAATCCCCATGCGCCGGGCGAACTTGATCAAGGGACGCAGGCCACACTGGGCAAACTCGATCACCTTGATGCCCTCGGTGTCGAAGTGGTAGCCACACTGGCGCGCTAACTCGCTCAGTAGCCAGACTTCGGTCTCTCCCTCCACCAGCAGCCAGCAGCGGGCAAACAGCGACGAGGCGCGATTGAAACGGATATGAAAGGCGATGCGCCGGCTATCCTCGGGCGACATACCGCGCGGCCCGATGCGATAGGTCGCCACCCGCCCAGACTGACGCACCAGGCGGCACACCCGTTCGACCGGCATCAGCGCCAGCAGATCACCGGAGTTGGTGGTGGTCACCTTCTGCAAGGGCAGCAGGTTGAGCAGCCCCCAGGCGACCGACAGCATGATCGGATGCAGACGCGTCTCGGGATCCTCGATCAGCAGCAACGGGCGCGCATGATGATCGAGGATCACCGCCCCCTGCGCCTGCAACAGTGTCGAGAAGAGCCCCAACAGGATCAGCCGCATGTTGCGGCTACCCGACTCGGCGATCATCTGATTGATGTTTTCCAGGGAGCGCCAGGCCTGACGGCCATGGATGATCTCGTTGCGGTGACGCCGACGAGCACCGGCGGCGGTCTCATCGCCATTGGCGGCGAAGTAGTGCTCCAGCAACTGTTGCATGGCGCCCAACCCGGCACGTAATTCGCTGTTGCTGAGCTTCTGCGGATTGCACACCAGTTCGCGCGTCAGATCGGCTAACTGCTGTGCCAACTGCCCCTGGTCGGGGTGCTGGCGCCCCGCCAGCACGTTAGGATGCAGGCGGCGAATGAAGCGGGCGTCGCGCAGACGCAGTACCGGATGCAGGCGGATCAGCTCGCGCGCCAACAGGTCGACATGATGCAGCGCCAGCGCCTCCCCCTGTTCGTTGAGAAAGGAGCGCCAGGTACAGACCGTCCCATCGTCGCTCAGCTCGCCCTCCTGCCGGAAGTAGATGCGCTGTAGGCGATCCTCGCCCTGTTGCCAGAGTGGTGACAGGCGGTGATAACGGCGGGAGCGGGCGTGACCGCGCAGGCTTTCACAGAAGGTGAAGACGATCTGCAAATGATGCTCGCGCGCCGTCTCATCGCCCGGTGGAAAATAGAAATCGTGCGCCTCGAAACGATAGAGATCGTTTTGTGGCGATAGACAGAGCGTCAAGGCATCCAGCAGGCTCGACTTACCCCAGGCGTTCTCACCGATCAGCACGGTATTCTCATCTAGCGACAACGAGATACGATTGATCCCGCGAAACCCAACGACCTCAATGCGTTCCAGATACATGCCATCCCTCTCTCGCCGCTGCACACTCTTTGAGAATGCGGGCAAAGCGTAAACGGGTCAAGGTAAGGCCACGGTCGTTGCGCCATTTTGTGCTGCTTTTCTAAAAAGTACGCAGAGAAAAAAGCTAAAAACACCTTTTTATCACCCGCTAGGCTGCTGCAGCTTTACTCACCTCCCCCTTTTCAGTACGGTATTAGCTTTAAAATTTAACAAGTTAGGCTGTTATGTATTCTGGACTCCTGATCATTCTGGTGCCACTGCTGCTTGGCTACCTGCTGCCCCTGCATCACAAGACGCTGATCCGTTTCATTAACCGCATGCTGAGCTGGATGGTCTATCTGATCCTGTTCTTCATGGGGATCAGCCTGGCATTCCTCGACAACCTGGGCAGCAACCTGTGGCTGATCGCCAAGTATGCCTCGCTATTCTTCGTGCTGATCATCGGTGCCAACCTGCTGGCGCTGTGGCTACTGGAGAAACGTTATCCCTGGCGTGTCGCCCATCGCCAGGAGGCGCTGCCCTCGCGGCTGCACATGGCGCTGGAGTCGCTAAAGCTGTGCGGCGTGGTGGTCGGCGGCTTCCTATTGGGGCTGACACAATGGCCATGGTTGAGCAACGCGACCCACGCCAGCGAGTACGCGCTGATCTGGTTGCTGTTTCTGGTCGGCCTCCAGCTACGCAACAGCGGCATGTCACCGACACAGATCCTCCTTAACCGCCGTGGGATGATGATCGGCTGTGTGGTCTGCGTCAGCGCCTTGGCTGGCGGCGCCCTGGCCGCGGCGCTGCTGGGCCTACCGATTAAGACCGGCTTGGCCATCGCCTCCGCCTATGGCTGGTACTCCCTCTCCGGTATCATGCTGACCGAGGCCTTTGGCCCGGTGATCGGCAGTGCCGCCTTCTTCAACGACCTGGCGCGCGAGCTGTTCGCCATCATGATGATCCCGACGCTGATCCAACACCATCGCGGCAGTGCGTTAGGGCTATGCGGCGCCACCTCGATGGACTTTACCCTGCCCGTCTTGCAGCGCAGCGGTGGTCTCGAACTGGTCCCGGCCGCCATCGTCCACGGCTTTCTATTGAGCCTGTTGGCACCGGTGTTGATGGCGCTCTTCTCCTCCTGAGGCCCGAGGCGGCGCACCGCGCCGCCTCGACTCCACGTAAATACTTCCCATTCGCAAATTAATTTTGCGCTAAATCAAACAAAGTAGAAGTTGTATTAAAAACTCCTTTTTTGTTGCCCGCGTCCGCCTTACCCTCAAAAACAAGCATAATAAATGCAACTTTAAACAGAGGGTTCCCCATGTACTGTGTTCAATGTGAGCAAACCATCCGTACGCCGGCCGGTAACGGCTGCTCCTACGCCCAAGGGATGTGCGGCAAGAGCGCCGAAACCTCCGATCTGCAAGATCTGCTGGTCGCCGCGCTGCAAAGCCTCTCGGCCTGGGCGCTCGTCGCCCGCACGCTGGACATCCGCGATCACGCCATCGATAGCTTTGCGCCGCGCGCCTTCTTCTCCACCCTGACCAACGTCAACTTCGACTCTGCACGCATCATCGGCTACGCCCGTGACGCCCTGGCGATGCGTGACAGCCTGCGCGCCGCCTGCCTGGCCAAGACACCAGGCACGCAGTGCGACCATCCACTGGCCGATCTGCGCCTGGCAGGCGACGATATCGCCACCCTCCGCCAGCAGGCGGCCGCCTTCGCCCTGAATAGCGACCGCGCCGAGATCGGCGATGACATCCATGGTCTACGCATGCTAAACCTGTACGGCCTGAAAGGCGCCGCTGCCTACCTGGAACATGCCCATGTTCTCGGCCAGCACAGCGAGGCGATCTACGCCGACTACCACCACTATATGGCCTGGCTCGGCACCCAGCCGCGCGACATGGAAACCCTACTCAACAACGCCATGGGTATCGGCAAGATGAACTTCGCCATCATGGCGATGCTGGATAAGGGCTCGACCGACGCCTACGGCGATCCGACGCCGACGCAGGTCAACGTGCGACCGGTCGCCGGCAAGTGCATCCTGATCTCCGGCCACGATCTGAAAGATCTCCAGATGCTGCTGGAACAGACCGATGGCCTCGGCATCAACGTTTACACCCACGGTGAGATGCTGCCGGCTCACGGCTACCCTGAGTTGCGTAAGTATCGCCATCTGGTCGGTAACTACGGCAGCGGCTGGCAGAATCAACAACAAGAGTTCGCCCGTTTCCCCGGCCCGATCCTGATGACCTCCAACTGCATCATCGATCCCAACGTCGGCAACTACAGCGATCGCATCTGGACGCGCAGCATCGTCGGTTGGCCGGGCGTTCGTCACCTGGAAGGGGATGACTTCAGCCAGGTGATCGCTCAGGCTCAGGTGTGTGACGGCTTCCCCTACAGTGAGATTGAGCAGTGGATCACCGTCGGCTTTGGCCGCGCCACCCTACTCAACGCGGCGGATAGCGTGATCGACCTGGTCGCCCAGAAGAAGCTGCGCCACGTATTCCTGCTCGGCGGGTGCGACGGCAGCCGCGACGAGCGCAGCTACTACACCGACTTCGCCCGAGCCATCCCACAAGACTGCCTGATCATGACCCTGGCCTGCGGCAAGTACCGTTTCAATAAGCTGGAGTTCGGCACCCTGGAGGGGCTACCGCGCCTGCTGGACGTCGGCCAGTGCAACGACGCCTACGGCGCCATCATGTTGGCGGTCAAGCTGGCCGAGAAGTTGGGTTGCGGCGTTAACGATCTGCCGCTGAGCCTGGTGCTCTCCTGGTTCGAACAGAAGGCCATCGTCATCCTGCTGACCCTGCTGTCGCTGGGCGTAAAAAATATCTATACCGGGCCGACCGCGCCGGCATTCCTGACGGAGAACCTCCTGGCGATCCTCAACCAGCAGTTCGGCATGCGCGGCATCAGCAGTGTCGAGGCCGATCTCGACGCACTCCTCAACCAGGCTTAATCCTTACGCCGCCCCGGCCCCGCGCCAGGGGCGGCCTTAGTACTGCGAGAATTCACCATCATGACTATGCCCACTCCGCAATGTCCGCATCGGATGCAGGTCCATTCACTACGCCAAGAAACCCCCGACGTCTGGACCTTGAACCTCATCTGCCCCGACTTTTACCCGTACCAGCCGGGGCAATATGCCCTGGTCAGCATCGGCGGTGACGCCGAGACGCTGCGCGCCTATACCCTCTCCTCCACGCCGGGCCTTAGCCCCTTCATCACCCTCACGGTACGGCGCATTACCGGCGGCATCGGCTCTGGCTGGCTCACCCACCAGGTAAAACCCGGCGACTACCTGTGGCTCTCCCCGGCTCAGGGGGAATTCACCTGCCCGCAACCGGGGGCCGACGCCTACCTGATGCTGGCCGCCGGCTGTGGGGTGACGCCGATCATCGCCATGACTCGCTGGCTCTTGGTACACCGCCCGGCCAGCGATATCGCGGTGATCTACGCGGTACGTAGTCCGCGCGATATCATCTTTGCCGAGGAGTGGCACCGTCTGGCCGCCGCCCATCCTCGCCTACAACTGATCCTGCTGGCCGAAGACGACGCCAGCGGCGCGATCCTGGCGGGTCGCCTGAATCAGGCGGTACTGGGCCAGGTCGCCGACTTAGCCGCCCGCACGGTGATGATTTGCGGCCCGGCGCCCTACATGCGCCACGCGCAGACGCTGCTGAGCGAATTAAACGTCCCAGCGCAACAGATCCATCTGGAGCGCTTCCAACCGGAGGCGGCGAGCACCCCGCTCGGCGGCACGCTGCGCATCCTCTCCTGCTCACACCCCGGCGACTACCGCGCCGCCGTCGGCAGCACGCTACTCAGCGCGATGGAGCAAAACCGGCTACCGGTACAGGCGGCCTGCCGCGCCGGTGTCTGCGGCAGCTGTAAGACCCGCATCCTACGGGGCGACTATCAGGCCGGTAGCACCCAGACGCTGACCCCCGAGGAGATCGCTCAGGGCTACGTGCTGGCCTGTTGCTGCCAACTCAACGGGGACGTCGAGCTAGCCTAACCGAGCACGCAGGCCAGCATGTATCCCCTGCGCGCGGGCAAGGCGAGATCTATAAGGGGCACCGCGTCCCCCCGCGCCGCTATCCGCGCCCACTTGTGCCGGTCTCTCGCCATGCGCCTCCCCTACCGGGAGGCGCATAATACGGCGATGGACTCACCCACGTCGTATTTCCCCCTCTTCATTTCGCACTGGCTCTGAAAAAGAGGCCGTGACCTGCCTAGGTCGTGGCCGATGCCTCGCGACCATGTAATACTCACAAAATTAATATTATTAAGATCAATTCGCTTTAATTAGACGACAGCACCATAAGGCTGAATTCCGAGAACGGCTCATCGACGCACCTAATTTGTTACCGACTCTAATATCATGACAATAAAATATTATTTAGGATTATGTTTGACCCTCATCGTCTACGCATTGATGCCCGCTAGCGCCAGGGCAGCGCACGGTGAGGCGATCAGAAATGGCAACGGTAGCGTGACCCTCCATGGGGAGATCATGAATAATAGCTGCGGCCTCGTCGTGAATGATCCCACTATCGCGTTCACCCTCACCAGTCAACAACTACGGGATCTCAAAGGACTCCTTGTGCAAGAGATCCCCTTCAGCTTTACCCTACTGCATTGCCAAGATACCCCGGTACGCGTCGCCCTAAGCGGCGGACAACCCAGCGTTATCCGGGGAGAACCCTCGGGAGAGTTCAATGCCTTTGACCAGGTCCCCTTCCTTCATTACCAGATCGTCGCCGAGAGCACGGGCTCGCAGGGAACCTGGTATAAGTACTACCATGAAACGGCGACTAGCAAGGAGCACCTCGGTAGAATCTCCTATGGAAATCTAATTTTTCCGGCGTCTGTCTCCGAAAACGAAAAGCGTGGCTATGCGTTCAGCGCACACAGTGATACTGCAACAGTAAACTTTATCCTCAGAATCTCGCATCATAACCACCATAAATTAGAGACGACCCCACGTGAGCTGAACGCTCGTATTATCTATTATTTCTTTTACTACTAACGCGGGCGTATTAGCGCATCAATCCGCCACGTCAAATCCGCCTCCCCTATCCAGAGAGGCGTGAACCAATAAGCGTCCACACTGGGCGCTGAAAAAGAGGCCGCGGCCTGCCAAGCCGCGCGTATAGGGCTGAATGCCAGGCGATCAGGCGACAATGCGCAGCCACCTGGCCGAATAATGCGCCAGTAGCCACCCATCGATCCCATAGGCGCGTCCGGCACCGGTCAACATACAGAGGGCGCCAATCAACAACAGCAGCACATTCTGACCAATCGTATCCGCCCCATTCCCCGCGGCAGCAAGCAGGTTCATCAGCGAGGCCAATATCGCCACCAATCCACCGACCCGCGTAAATAACCCTAGGCACAGGCTTATCCCTGGAACCGCATAGGCCAGGAAAATAAAAAAGGCCCAAAACGCGGGATGCGTCGCGATATCCTGCGTGATAATGTCCCCGACCCAAGGATACATCGCCTTGGCCGCAAACCCGCCCGACCCGCCGATGCGCTCGACCAGACCACTGCCCGATAACCAGGCGAGCGAAGACTTAGCATCGGCACCGAAAAAGGCGCCATTAATCCAGTTCCACGAGCCCGCGATGCGCAATACGCTCAGCGCCAGCAATGCCGACATCGGATAAAATCCGGCATGCGTCCCACCATTATTTGTATCAGCCATCATTACCCCCAGATCACCTGATGAATGCCCGGTGCCGTGATCGATGCACAGAGGAAGACCAGCGACAGCAAGAGCAACGCGATATGTTTTGCCCGATATTCAACCGGGCTACTCTTCACCGTAATACCTGATAACACAAAGCAAAATAGCGATAAGGCGATCCCCAGCCAGGATGCGGTGCCAATGGCAAACCACGACAACATGTTCAAGAAAAACAGGAAATCGATAAACGCGCCACGCGGGGTTTTCGCCGATCCAACCCGCGCTGAGGGAGGGGGAGATAATCGGTCATGTTCACACATACTTTTTCCTTCGTTTTATTTAGTCACTCATCATTAATCTTTCCTTGCCTTGTTGCTCACGACACGCGTGCACACCCGGCTCCAGTCGGGCGCCCCAGTTGTATTCCAATTTATTGAGTCGAGAAATGATGTTTATTTTTATGCCTGGCGATAAGCCAGCGATGATTTGAGTATAGCCACCTTGTCGCCAGCCAAGGCCCAATAGCAACAATGACGGCCATTATGGCCGATATTAGTATAAATAGAGCCATTAATAGAATATAACGTATGTGAATGGTTATACCGCGTCATATTTGCCATCAGTAAGAAATGAGTGCAGTCGATTTATCTTAGTATTATCTAGCTGCTTTAATACTATTCATCGCCCTGCCATCACCTGAACCGCATCCACGCATTACGTCGGACAGAAATATATTTCAAAGCAATACCACCAATTTAAAACAGAAAAACCATTTATCATTAAGGCCTCGACCTCGACACTTTCTCTGAAAATTCAACCTGGCGATAGATCAAGAATGGCGTCTGACAGCAAAGGATGTAACAGTATAAATAATCTTATCTGAGATAATTGTCTTATATTATCGCATCCTAGTCGCGTACCGACGGAAACGGCAGAGCGCTAGGGTGATGATGTTTATCGATTAACTATTAATATGTTCAAGTGGGAGCTTATGGCAGATCAGCGGAATCATCGGGGGTGGGTGGGGGTCGGTGCGATTGCCCTGGCCATGGGATTAAGCGCTACGGCGGCGTGGGGGCGGTGCCATCCTCCGCCTCTAGCGTAGAGAGATCCCTGCTTTCCGGCATACCCGTACCCGGCGGTAGCGGCACCATCAATGTTACCGGCCATCTGATTAACAGCAGCTGCGCCGTCTCAGTCGATAAGAACAGCGCTGAGTTTACCCTCAGCCAGAGTCAGGTACAGACCGCGGTATTGAATGATGTATTAGCCACGCTCCCCTTCACCTTTACTCTCGCACAATGTGCCAATATGCCGGTTGTATTCATGTTAAAAATGTCAAACAGCCAGGATTACTCGTATTCTTTTGACAAAATCGATTCACTTATATATCGATTATTCTTATTTGCTAAAAATATCAATCAAGAACAATGGCAAGGTATCGAGAGATCGCAGACCAAATCGTTAGTAATAAACGAAAACGGTGGCATTCCCCTACGTAATTACAATACCGCCCAGAGAGCGGCGCTATTGTTTACCCCCCTCACAGAGATCGAACGATTTACTATCAATATGGTGATTGTTAAAACATTGGGTGAGCATAATTACACACCCATTTCTGATCTAGATGAGATTACCACTAGTTTTACCTATGAGTTCACCTATTTCTAAATTTAATATTATCTCTTCTAGAGAATGATGGCGAACAAAAAAATAGCGATCATAAAATTATAAATATGAAAGACAATAAACTAAGGTAATCGGCGGCGATAGAACATGCCCTGGAGTGCAATCGCTCTGAAAATAAGGGTAAGTCAGCCCTATAGGCTGGCTGATTAGCCCAGCTAACGGTATAAAATAAAACTACTTATTCCACGCGAGCGATCAATCCCTCCCGGTGCGCTCAACATCATCAGCGTGATGTTCGTTCCATCAGGAGTGATTATCGCCGCGGGTTGATTTATGGAATGAATAACGAATAAAACTATAGAGGATGGAGTAATAATGCGTAATTACTTGCAATGGGCTGGCCTGAGCCTGGCATTGATACTCGCCAGTCATCAGGCATGCGCCGCGGGGGGTACCATCACGAATGGCAGCGGTACCATCACCATCAACGGGTATATCATCAACAATACCTGTGATTTAGCCATCTCCGAAAATACGGGGGATTTCGTGATTAACCCCCGCGCCCTCACGGAGGCGAGCACCGATGAGGTTCTCGCCCGCTTGCCCTTCACCTTTACCCTGACGCATTGCCAAGGGACGCCGGTACAGATTGCCATCCAGGGGAAACCCTATCAGGGCGATGCCAGCCATAACGCCTTTGACGGCGACGACCGCGCGGGGATCTATTACCAGATCGTCACGCAACCCGATGCCGCCAGCGGTAGCTGGTACCGGCCCAACACGGCGAGTGACGGCGAGAAGAAGAGCCCCGTTGCAACCGGTGAGTCGATCGTGTTCCAGAACGGGGCGGCCCAATCGCAAGGGCCGATCTTCGAATCCAACGCCGAAACCGCCACCTTCGATATTTCGGTCAATATTCAGCGTAGCGCCCAAGCACTCAGCCCCACGCCCTCCGTCCGTGCGTTAATCGGCAGCACACCAGAAGGCGAGACGTCGCCAGAGGACGCGGAAACGTCAGCGGTTACCCCCGCACTGAGCGCCACCTTCACCTATAGCTTCACCTACTTCTAACCCATGTTCCCTGGCGCGGCGCGCCGGGGACGAGATGAGCCATGAATCGTCTGACAACAATCCTCATCATGAGCCTGGCGCTAAGTGGCGGGCCATCCGCCCTGGCCGCCGGCGGACTCTCCCTCGCCCAGACCCGAGTGGTCTACCCCGGTGATAAGAGCAGCATCGCGCTCGGCGTCAATAATAGCTCGCAGCATGATGTGTGGCTGCTGCGCGGCTGGGTGGCGGAGGCAGAAAGCCAGCAGAAGAGCTCGGCGTTTGTCGTCACCCCGCCCCTCTACCGGCTCGATGCCGGCAACGAGGTGCAGTTGCGCATCAACGCACTCAATACCGCTGCGCTGCCCGCCGACCGTGAGTCACTCTTCTACTTAAATGTCCTGGCGATCCCGCCGACGGCGGAGCCCACGCCGTCCAGCCAGGGCGATACGCACGGCAACGTAAGCTTCGCCATTAACACCCGCATCAAACTGTTCTACCGCCCGGCGGCCATCGTCGATAACCAGGCGGTGAAGGCCGCCTACAGCCAGATACGCGCCTACCCAGATCAGCGTGGCGTGACCCTACACAACCCGTCACCCTACTACCTCACGCTCAACGCGACCCAGATCGATCAACGCGAGGCACAGGGCAAGGGGCAAGACTTTATGCTGGCGCCTTATGGCGAGCTGACGATCGCCCATCGCGGTCAGGCCCGCGAGATCAGCTACCAGGTGATCGGCGACTATGGTGGACGCTCTACCCGCTATACCATCACCCCCCTTCCTTCGGCGGGTCGTTCGACGCATGCGGAGTAGACGAGTCCCTCGCGTTACACCCCAGCGGCGCCGATCGCCGGCCTGGCTGGGGCTGCTGATATTGGCGAGCGTTCCCGCCGACGCCAGCGAGACGCTACGCTTTAATCCACACTTTCTTACCCTGGCTGACGGTGAGGCGGCGCGCGAGACGGATCTCTCCTATTTCGCCGTC
This sequence comes from Edwardsiella sp. A.80236, assembly GCF_044540725.1. NCBI lineage: Bacteria > Pseudomonadati > Pseudomonadota > Gammaproteobacteria > Enterobacterales > Hafniaceae > Edwardsiella > Edwardsiella sp. A.80236. The sequence goes on along the minus strand of NZ_JBIUCY010000001.1, from coordinate 187,316 downwards.
AAGGGCGGCCAGATGCCGGGCGACTACCGGGTTAGCGTCTGGATCAACGATCAACGCATCGAAGAGAGTACCCTGCACTTCGTCTCCGCCGAACAGCATCCCGGCTTACTCTCGCCCTGCCTCAGCGCCGAGCAGCTGTTGCGTTGGGGCATCGCCCTACCGCATCCTCCCGACGCCGACGTCCCCTGCCACGCCTTTCTGGCCGCGGGCGACAGTAACCTGCACGAAGCCGTCGACTTGAGCCAGATGGCGTATCGTCTCACCGTGCCGCAGGCCTATCTGCTGCACAGCGATTGGCTGCGCACCACACCGGAGCAGTGGCAGCAGGGCACGCCGGCGCTCCAGGCCAACTACAGCCTCAACGGCAGCAAACAGGGGCTACTGGTAGCGCACGCGCAGGGCGAACATACGCTGTTTCTCGGTACGGACGCGCTCGTCAATCTGGGCGGCTGGCGGCTGTATAACGCCAGCAACTACCGTTACGGCCAGGAGGGTGGGCGCTTCCAGGTGCTGCGCAGCTACCTGCAACACAGCTATGGTGCGGGCCAAGGGGGCGAGTTTACCCTGGGGGAGACGGCCACCAGCAGCGAGTTCTTCGACGCCTTTCCGTTTATCGGCGTCAAGCTGGAGTCGGACGACGGCATGCTCTGGCCCGCGCTCACCGAGTATGCCCCGCGCATTCGGGGCATCGCCGCCTCTCAGGCGCAGGTGACGGTGCGCCAGTCCGGACAGGTGATCTACCAGCAAAACGTGCCGCCTGGGCCGTTCGAGTTCAGCGATCTGGTGGCCTACAACGGGGGCGATCTGGAGGTGACTATCCGTGAGGCCGACGGCAGCGAACGTCGTTATACCCAGACCGCCGCCACGCTGCCGTTGCTCCAACGCAATGGACGGCTGAAGTACAGCCTGGCCAGCGGGCGCTACAATGGCTACCGGCAACGCCAGCAGCCGCTTTTCGCCAGTGCCAGTGCGGCCTACGGTCTGCCCTGGGAGAGTACGCTGTACGGCGGATTGCTGCTTAGCGGCCGCTATCGTTCGGCACAGCTCGGCGCGGGCAAATACGACGCCCTCCTCGGGGCGCTCGCCGTGGATGCCAGCTATGCCGAGAGCCAGCCGATGGATACCCGGCTCGGTGCGCCCCAGCGCCATACGGGTTACGCCTACCGCCTGGCCTACGCCCGTGGTTTTAACAGCGGCACCGCGCTTAATTTCTCCTGGTCCCACTACGCCAGCCAAGGGTTTTATACCCTGGCGGATAGCCTCGACGACACGCCCTTCTGGCACGACGCCGCCACGCTGCGGGTCAAGCGGCGCGTCTCGCTCCAGCTCTCCCAGTCGCTGGCCAGTCTGGGGCAGGTATCGCTCTCCGGCAGCCAGGAAGCCTATTGGCGGCAGGCGAGCGCGGGCAGCAGTTGGACGGCCTACTGGAGCAACAGCCTCGGTCCACTTAACGTCAACCTCGCCCTCAGCTACAGCGAAGCGCCGCGACAAGCCCACGACACGCTGATCTCCTTAGGCCTGTCGCTGCCGCTTGCCAACCTGCTCGGTGGCGCCCCGCTGAGCCTCGGCAACACCACCACGCGGCTCAACGGTCGCCTGTCGAATCAGACCAGCCTCTCCGGCAGCGCCGCCGACGGGCGGCTGAATTGGGGGCTGGCCAACAGCTGGAGCCAGGATGGGCAGTCACGTTCGCAGAGCGCCAACCTGATGTGGAGCGCCGGGCAGGGGCAACTGACCGCCAACTACAACCACTATCGCCACGGCGATATGCTCAGTTATGGCTTACTCGGCGGCTTCGCGCTACACCCCGGCGGCCTGACGCTCTCGCGGACCCTCTCGCTCAATGCCGGCACCGCCCTGATCGACGCCCAAGGCGTGGCCGGTGTGCCGGTGAAGAGCGGCGGCTCGCTACAGACCGACTTGCATGGTTATGCCCTGCTGCCCAACCTGACGCCTTACCAGATCAACAACGTCGCGCTGGACGTCAACCGCTTCCGCGACGACACCGAAGCGGGCGAGACGGATAAGCGCGTGCTCCCGGCTCGCGGCGCCCTGATCCCGCTGCGCTTTAACGTCAGCGCCGGCTATCGCGCCCTGATCACCCTGCGGCAACGGGGCCAAGCTCTGCCGTTGGGCGCGCAGGTACAGGTCACACATGCCAATGGCGTCATCCATGGTTTGGTGGGGGACGAAGGGCAGGTATACCTGTCTGGACTGCCGCCCCAGGGGCATATCGAGGCGCAGTGGAACAGTCACCCTCGTTGCCAGGCTGACTATCAGTTTAGCGGCACGGGCCCTGCAACAGCTCAGCCTAGAATGTGAGGAGAAACGCGGATGAATCGAGAGCGGATCGGCCTGTTATGCGGCACTGGCATCGGGTTGCTCTTTAGCCTGTGTGCCCTGGCGGAGCTACCCAGCTTGGTGCAGTTTGGCGGCGTGACGCCACGCTTTAGCCTGGCCCCCAACGAAACCCTGGCGGAACAGCGCCTCACCCTGCCCCTCACCTGTGCGCCAGCGTGCCAACACACCCGTCTGCGTTGGGAGCGCGTCGGCCTACCGATCCCCGGATCGCCAACGGCGCGGCACTACCGCTTCTTTAGCGCGTTGCCGGGCATCGGTATCGCATTGGACACCCGCGAGACCACCCCAGACGATCCCAATCTGACCCTCTCGCTGTTCGCCATCGGCACTCGCCATCAGACCGGGCGCCTCGACCCGACCCGCCCGCTGCTGCGCTGGTATCTCGAACCGTTGCACGGCGACAGTACGCAACCACTGCAAAGCGGCGCCATCTATGTCGCCGCCGAGATCCACGCCGGTACCTGCGCCCCACAGCAACGCGATCTGACGGTGCAGATGCCACCGGTCGACATCGCGCGCCTCAAGCGGCTCGAGGTCGGTGAACCCTTGACTCAGGGCGCAGAGAGCGTACAACTCGCCATTCGCTGTACTCCCGGCGTGGCCGAGGGGTTCACCCTCCACTTTCTTGGCCGACATCCCAACGATCTCCCCCAGCTACTCAGCGCCTCGCGCGGCGTCGGGTTTATCGTCACCTTGGCGGATCGACAGCCGGAGCAGGCGGTACGCTGGAGTGGGGAGGAGGGCTACGATGGTGCCATCCCCGACAGTGGTAGCGTCGATCTGCCGCTCCATCTCTACTACGCGCGCAGCGGTGAGCCACTCATTCCCGGCGATGTGAGCGCCCGCGGGATATTTCTACTCAGCTATCGCTAATCGGTGCACGCAATCGATCGCGTCGCCCCCTTGCTTTTCCTTTGGCAGCCCATCGGTCGGCATGATACAACAGAGTTTTCTCAATGGATTTAGCCGACCAAGGAGTGCCCGATGCTCGATCTACGTAGCGATACCGTAACCCGTCCCAGCGAGGCCATGCGCCTGGCTATGTCACGCGCCGACGTCGGCGATGACGTCTATGGCGACGATCCCAGCGTCAACCGCCTGGAGCAAGAGGCTGCCGAGCTCAGCGGCAAGCCAGCGGCGCTGTTTCTGCCCAGCGGTACGCAGGCCAACCTAGTGGCACTGCTGACCCATTGCCAGCGCGGTGACGAGTATATCGTCGGGCAGAAGGCCCATAACTACATGTATGAGGCGGGCGGCGCGGCGGTGTTGGGCAGCATTCAACCGCAACCTATCGATGCCGCCGAGGATGGTACCCTCCCCTTGTCGCAGGTGGCGAGCGTGATCAAGCCCGACGACATCCACTTCGCCCGTAGCCGCCTGTTGAGTCTGGAGAACACCCATAACGGTAAGGTGCTGCCGCTGGCGTATCTGGCGCAGGCCTGGGCATTCAGCCGCGAGAAGGGGCTGGCGTTGCATATCGACGGCGCGCGCATCATGAATGCGGCGGTAGCGCTGGAGGTGCCGCTGACCACCTTGACCCAATACTGCGACACCCTGACCCTCTGCCTCTCTAAGGGGTTGGGCGCACCGGTCGGATCGCTATTGTGCGCCGACGAGGCCTTCATTCGCCAGGCGCGGCGCTGGCGTAAGATGACCGGGGGTGCCATGCGCCAAGCCGGTATCCTGGCCGAGGCCGGGCGCTACGCCCTGCAGCACAACGTCGAACGCCTACGCGACGACCACGCTAACGCCGCCTGGCTGGCACAGGCCGTGCAGGAGTTAGGGCTGACGCTGCTGCCGCCCGGCGCCCAGACCAACATGCTGTTCGTGTGCATGCCCGCCGACGAGGCCGCCGCACTCGGCCCCTGGATGCAGCGCCACGGCATCCTGATCAGCGCGGCGGCCACCACCCGCCTGGTCACGCATCTGGATGTCAGCCGAACCGATCTAGAACGGTTGATCGCCCTGTGGCGCACCTTCCGTCAGGAATATCGCCCGACGAGCGGCGCGGCCCCGGCCCCAACCCCTTACGGCTAATCGATTCCCAGAGAGGTGTGCATGCGCGGATTGCGTATTCTGGTATTAGGCGCCAGCGGCTACATCGGCCAACATCTGATCCCCCAACTGTGTGCCCAGGGGCATCATGTGCGTGCCGCCGCGCGCCGTATTCGCTGGCTGCAAGAGCGTAACTGGCCCGGCGTCGAGTGTCAGTATGTCGATCTCTACCAGCCGCAGACCCTGACGGCGGCGTTAGATGGCATCGATCTGGTCTACTATCTGGTGCATGCCATGGGAGACGGCGATGACTTCGTGCGCGCCGAACTCCAGGCGGCGCAGAACTTCAGCCGGGCCTTGAGCATCTCACGCGTCCAGCAGGTGATCTTCCTCGGGGCATTGCAGCCGCCCGACGATCCTTCACGTCATCTGGCCGCACGGCGTGAGACCGGCGATATCTTACGCACCAGCGGCGTACCGGTCACCGAGGTTCGCTCGGGGATCGTCATCGGCCCCGGATCAGCTGCCTTCGAGGTGATGCGTGACATGGTCTATAACCTGGCGATCCTGACGCCGCCGCTCTGGGTGCGATCCAAAAGCGCGCCCATCGCGCTGGAGAACCTGTTGACCTACCTCTGCGCGCTGGCGGATCTGCCGGACGGCGACAACCGGGTGTTCGAGGTCGCAGGCCCCGAATACATCAGCTACCAGACCATGTTCGAGCGCTTTATCCGCGTCAGCGGCAAGCGGCGTTGGGTGATCCCGTTGCCGATCCCTACCCGCTTGATCTCGGTCTATTTCCTGCATCTGATCACCTCGGTGCCGACCAGTATCGCCCGCGCCCTGATCGAAGGGCTCAAGCACGATCTCCCGGCCGACGACCGGGCGATCGCCCACTTGATCCCGCAGACGCTGATCGGTTTCGATCAGGCGTTAACGGATACCCTGGCGCATGAGCAACAGGTGATCGACTCCGCCGATTGGGGCTACGACGCCCAGGCGCTGGCCCGCTGGCGGCCAGGCTACGGCTTCTACCCGAAACAGGCGGGGTGTCGCCTCACCACCCGCGCCTCACGCCAGGCGCTATGGCATGTGGTGCAGCAGATAGGCGGCGATCAGGGGTATTTCTTCGCCAACCTGCTGTGGCAGATCCGCGCCCGCCTGGATGATCTCACCGGTAATCGTGTCCATTATGGCCGCCCGGCACGCCCCACCCTGCAACTCGGCGACCAGATCGACGGTTGGAAGGTGATCACCCTGAAGGAAGAGCGCCAACTGACGCTGTTGTTCGGCATGAAGGCGCCTGGGCTCGGGCGCCTGACCTTTACCCTCGACGAGCATAACGGCTTACGCTCACTGGATGTCCGCGCCTGGTGGCACCCCGCAGGCTTCGCCGGGTTGCTGTATTGGTTTGCGATGATGCCAGCGCATCTGTTTATCTTCCGCGGCATGGCGCAACGCATCGCCGATCTGGCCGAGGCCTGGGACGATGCCCAGCCCACCAGCAGCCGCGATAGCCGCAGCACGGCGCTCGACGCCACGCCGAACACCCCCGAGGAGCCCAAGGGGACAAACGCCACACCCGGCGAGTAAACCTAGCGCTAACGGGTCGCCAACCGGGTCACCCACCCCGTTCACGCTTGCCATCGCCGGCGCGATGGCAGGCTCACCGGCTTGAGTCATCCACCCCATAAGCCAACGCGAGATCTAGCCAGGCGGCCAGCGACGAGGATATACATGGGACATATACGGCAGGACTATGCCTCACCCTACGCGCGCGGTTGCCACACTAGCGCAAGGGCAAACTCGCCTAACTGGCTGAGGGGCGAAAAAGTCTTGGTTTACACCTCGCGGTATTTTTATTCGCGCTTCGCTGTCCTGCCCGGCTCTGGCGCAATGATAAACGGCAGGAGAGGCATACCAGGTGGCGCTGTCGCCGGCGTAGCCTCCGGCATGAGGGGGAATTTGCGTCGAGCTATTTTGCGTTTCGATGCTAAAAAAATGGCCAACTATTTTGTATTACGTTGGCCATCGAGGCCCATCATCGCCCCGAGCATTGGCGCGAATCTGTGGCATTGTTTTCGCTGGCCAGCCAATTTTTACTTATTCTCCCTCTATGACGGCGCCATACTTATCATCTGCCTTTTCCTTTCCCCCGCGTCCACGCGCGCTACTCCATTCACTCTTGGCACCATTACGCCTTATCTAGGGCGGAAGCGATAGCTCAGTCTTGGTTTGCAATACAGTCGGCCCTTATTTAATAGGAACAACCCTTACACCATACGGAGTGATGCTCTGGCTATCTCGCATGCGCCTCGGCTTAGAGCCTACTTTATCGGCGCTATTATTAACCGAGACCTTATCACCAAGTTTAATAACGCAGTGACGCTTAAGGCGGGAGGCCCCCTGCCATTCATCGATGCGCTTAGCCGCCCGATATGTTTACGCTGCGCCCCCTATATTTCATGCTTATCTGTATTGGGCTTATTGTTACCAATGCCATAGCCATTACCATGGTTATCTTTCCTGCCAAAGCAGGGGCGGCATCACCGGCTTGGTCATATTTTTCGTGGCTGACGTTATTGGCCCTATTAAGCGTTCGACCTTGGCATTATCCCTATGCGACTTGACGCTGCTCCTCCCGCTCACGCTTATCAAACGTGCGGCCTACCATCAGAAAAGCCGGCCCTCCCTCCGCGCCGCTTCCCTCTTGCTAGACGAGCACAGAGGAGAGCGCGTGGCGCGATGTAACACCAATGGGGGCACCACCCGGCAGCCCGTCGCAACGCGCGGGTCGCCTCTCGAGCGGCCGCCTCGCGCAATCCCACCTTGCATGAGGTCATCGGTCGAATCGGATACGCCGAGTAACGAGGCACTCAGCGCGTAATCCTCATCCAGACCAGGTTAATAGCACGATAGCGCCACCGCCAGACACAGACAACAACAAATCTGCTGAGTAATCCGATTGCATGTCGGGCCGATTCACGGAAAAATGGCACCCTTATTGTGCAGTCGGAGCCGAATCGTGTTCCCGGCAGTCAGAACGGCCGCTAATCGGCCGCAACGAATGGCCTGATCAAGACAGGCTCACGGTGGATAGGCAAGTATGAAAGTTTTGGTGACCGGGGCAACCAGCGGTCTCGGGCGTAATGCCGTAGAGTATTTACGCCAGCGGGGGATCAGCGTGCGCGCTGCGGGGGACAACCTGGCCATGGGGCAGGTGCTACAAAAGATGGGAGCGGAGTTTATTCACGCCGATCTCGGCAACTTAGTCTCCGCCCAGGCCAAGGCGATGCTAAGCGATGTCGATACCCTGTGGCACTGTTCCGGCTTCACCTCACCCTGGGGATCTCAAGAGCTGTTTGAAACCGCTAACGTGCGCGCCACCCGCCGCTTGGGCGAGTGGGCCGCCGCCTATGGCGTGCGCCAGTTCATTCATATCTCCTCGCCCGCCGTCTACTTCGACTATCGTCATCACCACGACATCAAAGAAGAGTTTACCCCGGCGCGTTACGCTAACTACTACGCCCGCAGTAAGGCGGCCGGCGAAGAGGTGATCCGCGCCTTGGCGCTGGCCAACCCACAGACTCACTTCACCATCCTGCGTCCACAAGGCTTGTTCGGCCCGCACGACAAGGTGCTGCTGCCCCGTCTGCTCAGCACCATGAAGAAGCATGGCTACCTGTTATTACCGCGCGGCGGCGTGGCGCTGCTGGACATGACCTACGAAGAGAACGCGGTGCATGCCATGTGGCTGGCGACCCAGCATCCGAATACCCCCTCGGGGCGCGCCTATAACATCACCAACCACCAGCCACGCCAGCTCCATCTGATGCTGCAACAGCTGATCGACGCGCTGGGCGTCACCTGCCGGCTGCGTGCCATTCCCTACCCGATGCTGGACATCGTGGCACGCACCATGGAAAAGCTGAGCACGCGTAGCGCCAAGGAGCCCACCCTGACCCACTATGGCGCGGCCAAGCTCAACTTCGACATGACGCTGGATACCGGGCGAGCGCAGAATGAGTTGGGCTACCAACCCATCGTCTCGCTGGAAGAGGGCATCGTGCGTACCGCGCGCTGGCTGCATGACCATGGGCGCCTGCGCCAGCTCTAATTAACGCTCAGGGGGTTGCGGGCCGGGGCCGTACTTCGCTAACAGGGCATCGACGATGGCGCACGTTTCGGCATCGGCCTCGCCGCGAAAATCGGTGGGACGATAATGCATCTGGAAGGCGGCGATGACGCGTCGTGAGGCGGCGTCGTTGATCCCCGTCGCGGCGATCTGATAGCCCCAGAGGGCCAGACGCCGTTGCAGGTAGGCCACGCCTGGCGGCGACGCCTGATAACGCTGGCGGTAGGCGCGCACGCGTGCGGCATCGGGCCAGGCTCCGACGCCCTGCTCCGCCAACAACGCCCAAGGAAACAGTGGCCCCGGATCGACCTTACGCTGTGGCGCAATGTCCATGTGCCCCACCACGTCTGGTGGTGCAATATGATAGCGCCGCACGATGTCGCGGCTGAGGGCGCGCACCGCCGCGATCTGCTGCGCGCTGAAGGGGTACCAGACGATGCCGTTGGCCGTACGCCGATAACCGGGATTCTCGATTTCGATACCGATAGAATTATCGTTAAGCCGAGTCTGGCCGCGCCAGTAACTGACCCCCGCATGCCAGGCGCTACGCGACTCCGGCACCAGTTGCCATACCACCGGCTTACCCTGGCGCTGCGGTGGCTGCGCCGGCACCAGATAGTGTGCGCTGACCTGCTCGTCCGTCAGCACCTTGAGGGAAGAGGCGAAGTCCTCCGCGGTGTAATGGATCACCAGGTAACGTACCCGCGGCTCGGCGCGCAACGCCTGCTGACTATCATCCACCAGGTAGTCTCCGCGATCACGCAGCGCAGGTGGCTGCTGGCAGCCCGCCAGCAGTAAGAGTGCCAATAGGGCGGACGTTTTTCCCCTCATCGTTTCGCCTCTGCGCGTTGAATTCTCCAGCGCAGATATTACCCGTTGTGTTTTGCAACGTCAGCCCCGCCGTCCATGCTCCGCTATCCGCACAGGTGGGCATCGGCCCATTTCACCGCCTGGATCCGATTTTTCACCGCTATTTTCTTAAAAATATTATAGACATGCGTTCTGACCGTATTTTCACTGATATACAGAATACGCGAGATATCCAGATTGCTAGCCCCCTGCTGCATCGCCTTTAGCACCTCCTGCTCGCGCAACGTCAGCCGCGTCAGGCGCGGTGGGGACGCCACGTCTCCCGCCTCCTCCTGTGCGGCCACCAGCAGGGTGCGCAGCCGGCGGATCAGCGCCTGCTGATGCGTCTTGGCCGGAAAGACGGCGATGATATTTCCATGCTGGCGCCACGCCAGCCTCTCATCATAGATATTCACATTGATCAAAATAATTCGCCGACCAACTCGCGGGTTAAATATAGCCTCAAGCCAATACGCTCGCTGCTCCGACTCGCCGTCAAGCAACATTGCATCAAATATAACAAAGGCATCATCATCAAATAAACAGTTTGAATTTCTGGCCGCATCACACAGATAAATGGGCACGCTAAGATAGTTATTAAGCATATCGACGAGAAGCATCGACTGTAGCGTGGGATAGGTAATTAATGACAGCCCGTTTTTTTCCTTAAATACGTCATGGCTCATCGCCATCATGAAATCCTCTTCATGGAAACGCAGACACTAATTTTTAACGAAAGGCTAGGCACTGACTAATAACTAATTGAGATATCACCCCACAATATGATCAGGAAAAAGTAATAAAGAATGACGCGACGCCCATACACTCCCCATGCAGTCGACATAAAACGCTGGCTATTGCTGGCATTATAATGGATTACCCACATAGACCGCGACGTCCACCGTCGGCGGAAAAGGCACAGGCTGAATAGCCTGTCTAAGCATATTCGGTAATTATTCAGCTGTCAAAACATCCTATCTGAATGTTGGTGCAATAAAAGCTATTTACTCCAGTAGGTAACTAATCAGTGCACCGCTTATCATTTTTAGCTTAAATTAGATAGCAACGCTAGCAAATTAAAATACTCTTTTTTGCCGATATAAATACGAACTTTGTATTAGTTACAAACTAAAGGTAACAGACAAAAATAAAACGGCTGGAAAAAACGACAGCCTGTCAATCGTGATTTTATTTTTTAAAGATGAGATTTTTCCGTTCTGTGATGCGCCCCATCACGCGGCGGAATAATGCCCATCCTAAAACAAGGAGTTGTCATGAAGAACGGTATTATTTCCATAGCGATGTTAAGCGGCCTTTTTATTTCGTCTGCGGTATTTGCTGTCCCCTCGGGTCAGCTGCAGATTCAGGGCGAAATCGTGGGCGCCTCCTGCATGATTCAAAACTCAGATCAACTGCTCCAGCTGCCACAGGTCGGCGCCGATCAGTTTGGGACCCTCGAAGCGGGTAATATTTATACCGGCGCCTCCGCGCAGGCCGATATCAACATCGTCTGCAGCGACTACACAGAAGGTAACCTGACGCTCAGCTTCGCCAATAGCAATATGACAGACAAAGGCGTAATTATCCCGACCCGCGGCGCCGAGACCGGCGTCGGTTTTCAGCTGAAGGTCAAGGATAAGCTAATCGATGGCTATAACACCCAGCACACGCTAACCGGTACGGGCGGCAACTATGTCCTGCCCATCACCGCCTACTACCACAAAATCAGCGGCACCGTGAGCAAAGGCGCGGTGAGCTCCGCCGTCACCTACACCATTACCCACGATTAACCTGAAGCCTGCGGGACTCCGTCGGGAGTCCCTACCATTTGGTGATCCTATGAAGAAAGTGCTATGCGCCTTACTGTGCGCCATCACCGCCTGGCCGGCCTACGCCACCATCGTGATCTACGGCACCCGGATTATCTACCCGGCAGAGCGCCAGGAAATAACCGTCCAATTAGCCAACCGCGGCCACAAGACCTCGCTGATCCAGGCCTGGATCGATGACGGGGATCCCAATGTTCCCCCCGAAGAGGTTAAGGCCCCCTTCCTGCTGACGCCGCCGATCGCCACCATCACGGCGGGTAACGGCCAGCAGCTGCGGATTCGAGCGCTGCCCAACGCCCTGCCGCAGGATCGGGAGTCGCTGTTTTACCTCAATGTCCTCGACATTCCACCGGATAACCCGGCGCGTAGCGGCAACCTGCTCAAGCTAGCGATGCAAAACCGTATCAAGCTGTTCTACCGCCCTCAGGGGATCGCCGCGCTCGGCGAAAAAAACGTCGATCAGCTCTCCGCCCGTCGCAGTGCACAGGGGGTGACGCTGGATAACCGTTCGCCTAACCACATCACGATTACCGCGCTCGGTGCCGGTGAACAGGAGCAGCTGCTAAAGACAACCCTGATGCTGGCCCCCTTTTCCCAACGGCACGTCGCCGTCGCCGGCCTACCGGGCGGAGTCTCCACGCTGACCCTCTCCTATCTGAATGACTATGGCGTAAAGCGTCAGCAGGCCATTCCCCTTAACTAATCGCAACGAGTGAGGCACGGATGCTCAGGTTAAACGCCATTACCCTCTCCCTGACCCTACTGTTTCCCGTGGCCTATGCCATGGCCAACGCGACAGACACCTTCGATACTCACTTTCTTAAAGGCACGGCGAAAGATCGCCAGCTGAGTCAGATTACGCTGGATCCCAACGCGCCCTACCCCGGCGACTATCCGTTGGATATCATGGTCAACGGCGAATGGCGCGGCGTGTATACACTGAGCGTCAGCCAACGGCCCGACAACACCTGTCTGAGTGAGTCGCAGCTGCGCGGGCTGGGGATTAAGCTCCCCGCATCGCCGAGGGATACGCGCTGTATCCCGCTGCGCCAGGCGCTGCACGGCGGCAGCTACCGCTTTAACACCAGCCTGCTGCAGCTGGAGCTGACCGTGCCACAGGCCTTCGTGATCAGCAGGGAAAAGGGCTATATCGCCCCGGAAAGCTGGGATCGCGGCATCAACGCCTTCTTCACCAGCTATAACGCCAGCTACTACTACAGCGACTACCGCGGCAGCGGCCACAGCAGCAATACCTATCTCAACCTTAACAGCGGTCTAAACCTGTTCGGTTGGCAGCTGCGCGCCACCACCAGCTATAATCAGCGCGATACCCAGCGCGGTGACTGGAGCAGCAACAGCGCCTATCTGCAGCGCAGCTTTGCCCCGATCAACGGCGTGCTGCGCGTCGGCGACATGTACAGTGCCTCCGATCTGTTTACCGGCGTGCGCTTTCACGGCGTCCGTCTGTATAGCGATCTGCGCATGCTGCCCAGCTCCAAGCAGAACTTCACCCCGCTGGTGCGTGGCGTAGCCCAGAGCAACGCGCTGGTCACCGTCGAGCAAAACGATATCATCGTCTATCGCCAAGAGGTGCCGGCGGGGCCGTTCTCCATCGAGGATTTGCAGTTAGTGGGCGGTGGTGGCGATCTCAATGTCAGCGTGCAGGAGGCGGATGGGCGCATCAACCGCTTTATTGTTCCCTACTCCTCTCTGCCTAACATGCTGCAGCCGGGAGTTGGCAAGTACGATCTGGCGGTGGGGAAAACCTACCTCAGTGATATCAACGATCAGCGCGGCTTTTTTCAGGGCAGCTACCAGCACGGTCTCAACAGCCTGCTGACCCTCTACGGCGGCGCGCAGGCGAGTCAGGATTACTATGCGCTGCTGCTGGGCAACGGTTTTAACACGGCCATCGGCGCCTTCTCGCTAGATATCACTCACTCCTCCAGCCGCCTGACGGATCGCGACGAACAGCGCGGGCAAAGCTACCAGATAGCCTACAACAAGTATCTGGCCGCCACGGCAACCCAGTTTTCACTGGCCGCCTACCGCTACTCGTCACGCCACTACCGCACCCTGAGCGATCATCTCTATCTTAATGACAACCGCGCTAGCCCGAACAGCGACTGGGACTATTACCGCTACGATCCGGGCCGTAAAAACAACTATGCTATCAACCTGAGCCAGACGCTGCCGCAGGGCTGGGGATCCGTGTTTTTCTCTGGCACCTGGCGCGACTACTGGGGCGCCGGTACCCGCCGCCAGGATTACCAGGTGAGCTACAGCAACAGCTGGCAGCAGCTCAACTATACCCTAGCCGCCAGCCAGACCTACGATCAGGGACTGAACAGCGACCGCCGCGTCTATCTCTACTTCACCCTGCCGCTGAGCTTTGGCGAGCCGCGGCGCTCCCTGTATCTCTCGAACGCCACCACCTTCGATCGCGATGGCTACCAGTCCAACAACGCCTCTCTGAGCGGCTACGCCGGCGAGTGGCAGCAGTTTAACTACAGCGTTAGCCTCAATAACCAGCGCCAGGATCGCCTCACCGCGCTGGGCACCAACCTCAGCTATCGGGCCCGCTCGGCGACCCTGAGCGCCAGCTATAGCCAGTCGCAGGATTATCGTCAGACCAGCGCCGGCATCAGCGGCGGCGTGGTGGCCTATCGCGGCGGCGTGCTGTTCAGCAATGCCCTGACGGACACCATGGCGATCGTCGACGCCCCGGGGCTGCGCGACGCCAGCGTCAATGGCTATGGCTATCACGCCACCAACGGCGCCGGTCAGGCACTCTACGCCGCCCTGACCCCCTACCGCGAAAACAGCCTGCGCCTGACGCCGTCACCGCAGGACGATACGGTGGAGCTGAAGGGGAACATGCAGAAGCGAGTGCCCTATGAAGGGGCCGTGGTGCTGGCGCGCTTTGAGACCGATACGCGCCAAAGCTTCTACTTTAAGGCGCGCCGCGCCGACGGTGCGCCGCTCGGCTTCGGCTATCCGGTCAACGCCCTCGATGGGGAGACCCTGGGGCTGGTCGGTCAGGGCGGCATGATCTCCCTGCGCAGCGACACGCTGCCGGCGCAGGTGACGGTACCGCTGGATCCGCAGGCGGGCACCCGCTGCACCCTTACCCTCTCAGCCGCCACGCTGAGCAGTCAAACCCACCTTTGCCGCTGAGTATTACGAGGTCGACTCATGAACTATCGCCGTTATCTTTTTATCCTACTCTTGCTGCTCAGCGGCCCGGCGCTCTCCTGGTGTAAACTGGAAAACCCGGGCTTAGAGATCCAGCTGGGGCAGATGCTGATAAGTAATCAGAATATGTCTCCCGGCGGGCAGCAAGTGTCGGTACCGCTGCCGCAGTTCAGCAAGCAAACCGTATGTGACAACTACAGCAATAAGCGAAACGAGGTGCATCTCGGCACGCCCTACAATCAGGGCGTCGTGGTCAAGTTTTATGACAACGTCTTTATCGAGATCATCGTCCACAAGCCGCCTCAGGAAAACATCAAGCTACCCGTGGGCAGCTATACGGCGGCGCAGTTTCTCGATCAGATCACCGTCACCGCCAGGCAGGTCGCCCCCACCCAGACCGATCGGCTCGCCCCAGAAGGGCAGTATCTGCTGGAGTCCGCGATGGTAATCAGCGCCGGCAGCGGTGCATCCGGCTCTCTGCTGGAGTTTCTCTGGCGTCTCCTCATGTTTCTCTCAACCGGGAAATGGCCCGCATCGGAACACGACCTGTACCAGGTGAATCTTAATCTGACGCTGGACTACCGCGCGACCACCTGTCAATTTACCGACACGCTACTCACGCTGCCGCCCATTTCCATCGGCGACCTGACGCAGAGCGGTGCGGTTACCGGCATGATCGCCGACCATACCCTGGTCGCCCAATGCGACCAACTGAGCGGGACACAGACCAACCGCACCCTGCGGGTGACCCTGAGCAGCGATACGCTGTTACCGGAGAATCCCCGGGTCGTGCGGCCGCATGTGGGATCGGGCGGCGTCGGCTTTATTCTGTACGACGAGCAGCAGCAGCCCATCACGCTGGGCGGCGCGGCGGCTCAGCCCAGCGTCATCCGGCAGATCCCCCAGTGGACGACGCTGCCCGAGCGGGGATTCAGCATCCCTATCCGCGCCGGTTATTACCTCTATGACCGTAGCAAGGTTCAGCCTGGTCAACTGGAGGCCAACGTTACCATCAACATCGACTACGAGTAAGCGATGGCGCGAGCGGTCTCAGGCCGCCGCGCCGCCTTAGCTCCCCATATTCCCCCCGCCCCCCATCTCACGGCCCGACATCGTACTATTTTTCAGCGCTCAATATGCACATCTCCAAATTTTAACCCACAAATATTGCATAATTATTCTGATGAAGTTACTCTTTGCCCTATCAATTGCTATTCAGATTAGGCGCATGAGTATTCAAATCGACGGCATCAACTGCTACTACGGCGCACACCAGGCGCTGTTTGACATTACCCTGGAATGCTCGGCCGGCGAGACGCTGGTGTTGCTCGGGCCGAGCGGCGCGGGTAAGAGCTCGTTGCTACGGGTGTTGAACCTGCTGGAGATGCCGCGCTCTGGCACCCTGGGTATCGCCGGTCATCAGTTTGATTTCCGCCAGCCTCCGGGAGAAAAGGCCATTCGCGATCTGCGGCGTAACGTCGGCATGGTGTTTCAGCAGTATAACCTGTGGCCGCACCTGTCGGTGATGCATAACCTGATCGAGGCGCCCTGCCGCGTGCTGGGGCTGTCGAAGGAGGCCGCGCTGGCGCGCGCCGAGAAGCTATTGGTCCGGTTGCGTCTCAGCGAGTTCGCCGACCGTTATCCGCTGCATCTGTCCGGTGGCCAGCAGCAGCGGGTCGCCATCGCCCGCGCCTTGATGATGGAGCCGCAGGTGCTGCTGTTCGACGAACCGACCGCCGCCCTCGACCCGGAGATCACCGCCCAGATCGTCAGCATCATCCATGAGCTGTCGGAGACCGGCATCACCCAGGTTATCGTCACCCACGAAGTGGAGGTGGCGCGTAAGACCGCCAGCCGCGTCGTGTATATGGAGCAGGGTCGCATCATCGAACAGGGCGACGCCAGCCACTTTATTCATCCGCAGACCCAAGAGTTTGCCGGATATTTGTCCCATTAACGGCCCGCTAGGCCATGCGTAACCGTTGGAGTCTGCGATGAAAAAAATCATAATTGCTGCGATGTTAGCCGGTATCAGCGTCTCTGCCTCGGCAAACGAAACCATTCGCTTCGCCGCCGAAGCCTCGTATCCGCCGTTCGAGTTTATGGACGCGCAGAATAAGATGCAGGGATTCGATATCGATCTGGCCAACGCCATCTGTACCCAGATCAAGGCCACCTGCACCTTTAGCAATCAGTCTTTCGACAGCCTGATCCCGAGCCTGAAGTTCAAGCGGATCGATGCCGTGATCTCCGGGATGGACATCACGCCTGAGCGCCAGAAGCAGGTCGACTTCTCTCAGCCCTACTATGACAACTCGGCCCTGTTCATCGCCGAGAAGGGCAAGGTCGCCGATGTGGCGGCGCTGAAAGGCAAGCGGGTCGGCATCCAGAACGGTACCACCCATCAGAAGTACCTGATGGACAAACATCCAGAGCTGACGCCCGTGCCTTACGACAGCTACCAGAACGCTATCCTCGATCTGAAGAATGGCCGTATCGATGCGGTCTTCGGCGACACGGCGGTAGTCAACGAGTGGCTGAAACAGAACCCGAATCTGGCACCGGTTGGCAGTAAGGTGACCGATGCCGACTACTTCGGCAGCGGCTTGGGCATCGCGGTGCGCAAGGGCAACAGCAAGCTACTGGAGCAGTTTAACCAGGCGCTGAATCAGCTCAAGCAGGATGGCACCTACCAGACCATCTATGACAAGTGGTTCCAGAAGTAATCATCGGAAATGCCAGTAGTGCCTATCGGCGTAGGCGTTATGGTTAGTAACATGCAGGCGGCGCAGGCCGCCTGATGGGATAGGCGTCAGGCAATGATTGAATTTATTCCCTTAGTCCATGCCGCCGGCATCACTGTCGGCTTGGCTCTCTGCTCTCTCCTGCTCGGCCTGGTTCTCGCCATGCTGTTTGCCGTCTGGGAATCGGTCCGTTTCCGGCCCCTAGCGTTGCTGGGTACCGCTTGGGTCACCCTGCTGCGCGGGCTGCCGGAGATCCTGGTGGTCCTGTTCATCTACTTCGGCTCCTCACAGCTGCTGTTGTGGCTCTCGGATGGCATCCCACTGAACCTGGGGTTCACCACCCTCACACTACAGTTGAACATCGATAACTTCGAGGTCAGTCCCTTCCTGTGCGGGGTGTTGGCCTTGGCCTTACTGTATGCCGCCTACGGCTCCCAGACCCTACGCGGCGCGCTAAAGGCGGTACCGCAGGGGCAACGTGAAGCGGGGATGGCGTTGGGGCTCAGCAAGACGCATATCTTCTTCCGTCTGGTGATGCCGCAGATGTGGCGCCATGCCCTGCCGGGGCTGGGTAACCAATGGCTGGTGTTGCTCAAGGATACCGCGCTGGTCTCGCTGATCAGCGTCAACGATCTGATGCTGCAAACCAAGAGCATCGCCACCCGGACCCAGGAACCGTTCACCTGGTACTGCGTGGCCGCCGCCATCTATCTGCTGATCACGCTACTCAGCCAGTCTGTGCTCAAGCATATCGAGTCGCGTACCACCCGCTTTGAACGGAGTGCTTCCTGATGTTGAGCTATATTCCCGACTTATTGCAGGGGCTGCACACCAGCCTGTCATTGACCGTGGTCTCCCTGCTGGTGGCCCTGGTGCTCGCGCTCTGTTTTACCGTGGTGCTGACCCTGCGGCCACGGGGGCTGACGCTATTGGTACAGGGCTACATCACCCTGTTTACTGGCACCCCGCTGCTGGTACAGATCTTCCTGATCTACTACGGGCCCGGGCAGTTTGCCTGGATCCGCGAGACCCCCTGGCTGTGGAGTGCGTTGTCACAACCCTGGCTGTGCGCCATGCTGGCGCTGGCGCTGAACAGCGCGGCCTACAGTACGCAACTGTTTTACGGCGCGATGCGCGCGATCCCGAATGGCCAGTGGCAATCCTGCGCGGCGCTGGGGATGTCCAAGGGACAAACCCTACGCATCCTACTGCCGTATGCCTTTAAACGCGCCCTCTCCTCCTACTCCAACGAGGTGGTGCTGATCTTCAAGAGTACCTCGCTGGCGTACACCATCACCCTGATGGAAGTGATGGGCTATGCCCAGCAGCTGTACGGGCGAACCTACGACGTGATGGTGTTCGGTGCCGCCGGGGTCGTCTACCTGTGCGTCAACGGCTTGCTCACCCTGATGATGCGCCTGATCGAACGCCGCGCCCTGGCCTTCGAACAGCGTAACTAGTCCCGCCCTTATTCGCGAAGAAGATCGGTTTCGACCGATCTTTTTTTATTTCCTGTCGTTGCGCATTTGAAAATATTTACTCATAAGTATTGCATAATAATTCACCCAATGGCACATTCAGACAGGTAGAGGCGGCGACGGTCGTTCCCGTTTTCCGCCTCGACCCCCACTGACAGACAACCAATAAAATCAATCACACCCCGCGGGATGGGCCTTGTACAGGAGTGAGCTATGAAGAAGTTACTGGTCTGCGCCATCGTCGCTGCAATGAGTTTTAGCGCTCAGGCGGCAGAGAATATTCGTTTCGCCTCATCGGCCACTTACCCGCCATTTGAGTCCCTCGATGCCAACAACAACATCGTCGGCTTCGACATCGATTTAGCCAAGGCGCTGTGCCAGGAGATGAAGGCGAACTGTACCTTCAGCAACCAAGCGTTCGACAGCTTAATCACCGCGTTAAAGTTTAAGCGTTACGATGCCGTCATCTCCGGCATGGACATCACCCCCGAGCGGCAGAAGCAGGTGGCGTTTACTCAGCCCTACTACGCCAACTCGGCGATCATCATCGCCCAGAAGGGGAAATATCACAGCATGGCCGACATGAAAGGGTTACGCGTCGGGATGGAGAATGGCACCACCCATCAGAAATACCTGCAAGAGAAGCACCCGGAGATCAAAACCGTGGCCTATGACAGCTACCAGAACGCCATTCTGGATCTGAAGAGTGGGCGCATCGACGGCGTATTCGGTGACACGGCGGTGGTCAATGAGTGGCTGAAGAACAACCCACAGCTGGCGTCGGTCGGCGAGCATGTCACCGATCCGCACTACTTCGGCATCGGGCTAGGCATCGCGGTTCGTCCGGGCGACAAGGCCCTGTTGGCACAACTCAACCAGGCGTTGGCTGCCATCAAGGCCAACGGGACCTACCAGAAGATCAGCGACAAGTGGTTCCCCGCCTCCTGATGCACATCGAGGCCGCGCCTTTCGGCTCCGATTGGCGCGCCGCGAGCGATTTGTTAGCATAGTCAATATCGCCCGTCTACCGCCCGGAGCCTGCATGCATTACGACCATTACCTTTCACCGATCGGCCCGTTGCTGCTGGTCGCCGATGACGTGGGCCTGCGCCAACTGTGGCTGCCCAACGAACTGATCAGCCGCGTGATCCCCGCCAGTTGGCGGCATGACGGAGCCTTTCCCCTCTTGCAGCGTACCCGCACACTGCTCGACGCCTACTTCGCCGGCCAACGTCCCGACTGGCACGATCTGCCGCTGGCGCCGCAGGGTACCCCCTTTCAACAACAGGTGTGGCAGTTGCTATGTGCCCTTTCCTATGGGGAGAGCAGCCACTATGCCGCCCTGGCCGAGCGCTTGGGTAACCCACGCGCCGTACGCGCCGTCGGGGGCGCCGTGGGACGCAATCCGATCGCCATCTTGATCCCCTGCCATCGCATCCTCGGCAAGGCGGGTAATCTGACCGGCTACAGCGGCGGTCTGGCGATCAAGCAAGCCCTGCTGGATCTCGAAGGGATCCCTTATCACGCCTGAACGCGTTGATGCACCAACAGCGTCAACACCTCGTAATGGGCGGTATGCGGGAACATGTCGAACAGACGGATCTTGGCGATGCGGTAGCGCTCCAGACAGGCAATATCCTGCGCCATGCTCTGAGCGTTACAGCTGGAGTAGAGAATATAGGGGGGCGCCATGCGCCGGAGGTCGTCGCACAACGCCACACCGATGCCTCGCCGAGGCGGATTGACCAGCACCAACTGCGGCGCCTGGCCATGCTCGTCGGCAAAGGCGGTGGAATCGAGGGCGGCAAAGCTCACCTTCTCCAACCCCAGACGCGCAGCCGAACGCCGCGCGCAGGCGATGGCCTCGGCGCTGATCTCAATGCCGGTTAATGCCATCTCGGGCGTGGCACAGTGCAGGCCAAAGCCGCCGACGCCACAGAAGAGATCCCACATCGCCGTCACGCCCAACGCGCGTACCCAGTCGCGTGCCTCGGCGTAGAGTGCCTCGGCCACCGCGGGATTGGTCTGGAAAAAACTCTGCGGGCGGATATAGAGCGGCACACCGTTGAAGGACTCCTCCAACGCCTGCTGCTCGCTCAGGAAGATCTCCTGCTCCCCTTCCAAAATCGCCATCGGCACCGGCTGCAGGTTGACGCTGATCACCGCCAGCTGCGGCAACTGTGCCTGCAACCACGGCAACGCCTGGCGCAGCTGCGCCAACTTGCTCTCGGAGCGCAACACGAAGCGAAGCATCATCTCGCCATTGAGGCAGCTCTCCGTCAACAGCAGATATTTCAACTCGCCACGCCGACGCGCCACGTTATAGGGAGTCAGACCGGCGCGCGGGATGAAGGCCTTCAGCACGGCGAACACCGGGGCAAAGCTGGCGGGATAGAGCGGACAATCGCACAGATCCACCCCCTCGCCCTCACGCGTCAACATGCCCAGTAACGGACGCTCGACGCTGCCCGTAACCACCATCTTCGCCTTGTTACGCATCGCCTGTTCGGCGCTGGGACACGCCGGCAGCCACTCACCCACCGGCTGATCGTCTAGCAGCGCGGCCAAGTGGTGCTGTTTATCGTCCAACTGACGGGAATAGGGAAGGGAAAGCCACTGACAGGAATGACAGCGACCCGCCTGATACTGGGCACAATGCATCACAACTCACTCGATGGAAATGAAAACGGTCGGGGCGGGGGATTGTATCACAGCGAACGGCGGAAGTAGCGCCGACTGGCGGAGGGAATAAACAGCAACGCCAGGATCAACAAGTCAGGCAACTTCTGCCCTAACAAGACCTGGAGGATCTGGCCACCGTCATCGCCGGGTACACGGAATAACTCGGGATGGAACCAGCCGAGCGAGGCCCACCACATGTAGCCGACCACCAGCAGCTGACACCCTAGGTAGATCCAGCGACTGAGCGGCTTACCCAGCATCAACGCCAGACCGCAGCCCAACTCGATCACCCACAGCGCTAGGCTGGCGACCAACAGGAGGATGGTCTGCCAGCTGTGCAGCGCTTCGCTGAGAAAGGCGGCGATGCCACTCGGGCCGAGGGCGACACACAGCAGCACCACGCTCGCCAGACGCACCCCGATTAACGCCGTGCCGGCAATCAAAACCGGCACCGGGGCAGCAAACAGGCTATCTATCCTTGGCTGTATACTGATCATCTGCGCCATCGCATCCTACTCCGCGGGACCTCACCGCTTCCATCATAAGGAGGATGCTGGGCCGAGACAAGCCATCGATGCCGAATAACGATACTTCATCAAGAGGTTAGCCTCTTGGGGAATCAATGCAGCAGCGGACCGCCACTGCTCTCGGCGCTGAACTCGCCCTCGCCCTCTTCCCCTTCGCCCAGAAACAGCATGCCATTCGCCCGCGCCTCCATCATCACCATGGAGACTTGCTCCTCGGCCTGCTGCATAAAGGCGGCGAACTGCTCCAGCGTTATGCCGACGCTCGCATTAAGCGACATGCAGGCGATCAGTTTCGGCAGGTTGTCATCCTGGATGTCGACAAACGCCTTGACGCCCAGCGTGCTGGCATTAATCTGGCTTAACTCCGCCACTAGCGCGATCAAAGCCGTAGGACGGACTTCCGCCAAGGCGGTAAACAGGATAGTGTTATCGAGGAGGTCGACTTTCGCGTCGAATACCCCGTCAAAATTCTGCATGTGTGGTAAATGCAGCGCCTGGCAGGAGTCACACTCGAAGAAGGTGGTACCCAGTTGATCCAGCCAGTGCCGTAACACGTCCAGATCGGGGACGATTAGAGGATCCATTGCGCCCTACCTCACAAAGATAAATCGGGTAATTGTTATTAGAAAGGGGGCATAGCTTACGGAACTTTAGCCGCTTGCGCCATGCCCGAGGGCAATTTATTGCCGCGTTGACGTCTGGAAAGCCTGCCACCCGCACTCACGACCAGGAGATCGCCATGCCGTTATCCCGTTACGCCACGATGGACCCCGTGATGCTGCTGAGCATCATCAACATGAAGCTGCGCGACGAGTGCGACTCACTGCCAGCCTTGTGCGCGCGCTACGAAATCCCACAGCCCCTATTGGAGTCACGCCTGGCCGCTGCCGGCTTCCGCTATTACCGCGACAGCAACCAGTTCATCCCACGCTAGGCCTGTGCCCGCCGGGCTTAACGCGCGATCGGCGGGCTTCACGCGCCTTAATGGGTGATCCAGCCCTGCTGGTGCAGATAGTCCAGCATGAAGGGACGCCGCTCTTTCTCCAGCGTGCGGCTGATCTGATCGCTCCAGCTATCCTGGCGGCTATGGTCGCTTCGCTGGGCGTAATAGCTGCGGACATGCGCATCATAGGCGGCCAGCGCGGCGCGATCTAACGGCTGATAGCGATTCTCGTGTACCAGAATGTTCAACGGTAGGCGCGGCTTCTGCTCAGGGCGCTGCGCCGGATGGCCCAGACAGAGGCCGACCAACGGCAACACATGCTGTGGGCAGGCCAGCAACGTGGTCACCTGTTCGATATGATTGCGGATGCCACCGATAAACACCCCACCCAACCCCAACGACTCGGCGGCAGTCAGCGCATTCTGCGCCATCAGCGCCGCATCGACGCAGCCCAATAGCAACTGCTCCGCTGATCCCAACTCGGCCTGCGGGAAGATCTGTTGATGGCGCTGAAAATCGGCGCAGAAGATCCAGAATTCCGCCGCCTCCGAGACATACTGCTGCCCGCCGGACAACTCCACGAGCTGCTCTCGCAGGGCGCGATCGGTGATACGGATGATCGAGGTACATTGCAAGAAGCTGGACGACGAGGTGGCGCGCGCCGCCTCGAGGATCGCCAGACGTTGCGCCTCGCCGATCGGTTCGGCACTAAATTGGCGAATGGAACGGTGATCGCACAGCAAATCGATGGTCGAAATCATGAATTAGCTAGCTCCCTGATGAGTCGCGTAAACGAATAAAGTAACACTGTGGGACGGCATGCTCCGATGCTAACGCGTTCTTCCACCCCGCCGTTGACCCTGGGTGCGCCGACATCGGTCAAACCTTAGCATTGGATAGATGAAATTTATCAAAGTAACAGGCAAATCCTACTTTTTTTTGCCGCGCGCTACAGGCATAGTAGTGCGCATCAAGGAGCCCATGCTAAACCCGTTAGGGATTTAGTGGGACTCGCCATTTCCTTTAAGGAGTCCTCTCATGTTTGCAGTGATTTTTGGGCGTCCGGGCTGCCCCTATTGTGTCCGTGCCAAAGAGTTGGCCGAGAAGCTGAGCGCCGAGCGCGATGATTTTAAATTCCGTTATGTCGATATCCATGCGGAAGGCATCAGTAAAGAAGATCTCTCCAAGACCGTCGGTAAGCCGGTAGAAACCGTACCGCAGATCTTTATCGATCAGCAGCACATCGGTGGTTGCACCGACTTCGAAGCCTATGCGAAGGCGAATCTGGAGCTGTTCAACAACACCAACTAACGCGTGACGACGGCCAATAAAAAAAACCGCGACTGCGGTTTTTTTTTATGCCTCTAGCGCGCGTTTTTGACGCCAGGTGAAAGGATCATCATCGATTATAACTATCGAATAGCATGCCGACCTCGCATCACCGCCGCGAACCAGTACAGCAGCGCGCCAAACACACACCAAAACACCATGCTGGCGCTGTAGGGCAACAACTGCAACACACTCACCTGACAGGCTAACCACAGCGTATGCAGCAGCAGGCAGAAGAGCGCCGCCAGCAACGCGCCGTAGAACACCGTCAAGACACGACGCCGCTGCGCCAAGGGGCAAGCGATCGCGCCCGGCAGCATATACAGCAATAACCCGGGGCGCAGCCCCGGCAGACGCGCCGTCGCGCCACCATTCGCCTGGCTATAGCCGTGCAGCAGTAAAAAGAGTGCCGTCACCAAGAAAAAACAAAGAATAAAAGAAAACCAACGCCGTTTGTTCGCCACCCCATGCCTCCCTACAGCGAAAAGATACCACAGCCCCTCCCCCGACAAACCGCGAACGGCCTACCAGCAGCGAGCGAATCTCTTCCCGGCGCAGAAAAACAACGAACCATCAACTGAAGGCGGCTTTTTACTGGCTGTCCGTCAGCCAACCGTCTAAAATGGGCGGTCATACCCATTGGGTATCCACCATTCACCGCTGGCGAGTCCTCGGTGAATTCTCATATATTCTACGGCTGAATTTAGCTCTAACAGTCGATCATATCAAGAACCTGATAGTTAACAATAAGTTATTCTACATGAATATTGATGTCGCGAGTTTGTTAACAGGCAATTATATCCTGCTGCTGTTCGTGGTCCTGGCGCTGGGGCTTTGCCTCGGAAAGCTGCGCATAGGCTCCATCCAACTGGGTAACTCCATCGGTGTGTTAGTGGTCTCCCTGCTACTGGGCCAACAACACTTTGCCATCAACACCGATGCCCTCAACCTAGGATTCATGCTATTTATTTTCTGCGTCGGTATCGAAGCCGGACCCAACTTCTTCTCTATCTTCTTTCGCGACGGGAAAAACTATCTCATGCTGGCCTTGGTGATGGTCGCCAGCGCCCTGTTTATCGCGCTGGGGCTGGGTAAGCTGTTTCACTGGGACATCGGCCTGACCGCCGGGATGCTAGCCGGCTCGATGACCTCGACGCCGGTGTTGGTGGGCGCGGGTGATACCCTGCGTCAGACGCTGGCCAACGATCCTCACTTGGGGCAACTGCAAGATCACCTGAGCCTGGGCTACGCCCTGACCTACCTGGTTGGCCTAGTCAGCCTGATCTTCGGCGCTCGCTACCTACCGAAGCTACAACACCAGGATCTGCCCACCTCAGCCCAACAGATCGCCCGTGAGCGCGGCCTGGACAACGACACCCAACGCAAGGTGTTTCTTCCGGTGATCCGCGCCTACCGCGTCGGCCCGGAGCTGGTCGCCTGGGCAGATGGCAAGAATCTGCGTGAATTAGGGATCTACAGCCAAACCGGCTGCTATATCGAACGCATCCGCCGCAACGGCATCCTGGCGACGCCGGACGGCGACGCGGTGCTCCAGGTCGGCGATGAGATCGCCTTAGTGGGCTACCCCGATGCGCACGCACGCCTCGACCCGAGCTTCCGTAACGGCAAAGAGGTGTTCGACCGCGACCTGCTGGATATGCGCATCGTCACCGAAGAGATCGTGGTGAAGAACAGTAACGCCGTCAGCAAACGTCTAAGCCAGATCAAGCTGACCGACCACGGCTGTTTCTTGAACCGGGTGATCCGCAGCCAGATCGAGATGCCGATCGACGACAATATCGTGCTCAACAAGGGCGACGTGTTGCAGGTCAGCGGCGATGCCCGCCGCGTCAAGAGCGTGGCCGACCGCATCGGCTTTATCTCGATCCACAGCCAAGTTACCGACCTGCTGGCCTTCTGCGCCTTCTTCATCATCGGCCTGATGATCGGCCTGATTACCTTCCAATTCACCGGCTTCTCTTTCGGGATCGGCAACGCCGCTGGCTTGCTGTTCGCCGGCATCATGCTGGGCTTCCTGCGCGCCAACCATCCGACCTTCGGCTACATTCCGCAGGGGGCGCTGAACATGGTGAAGGAGTTTGGTCTGATGGTGTTTATGGCGGGGGTCGGCCTGAGCGCCGGCGCCGGCATGCGCAATGGCCTGGGCGAGGTCGGCGGCCAGATGCTGATCGCCGGGCTGATCGTCAGCCTGGTGCCGGTGGTGATCTGTTTCCTGTTCGGCGCCTTCGTGCTGAAGATGAACCGCGCGCTGCTGTTTGGGGCCATCATGGGCGCGCGCACCTGTGCGCCAGCCATGGACATCATCAACGACGCCTCACGCAGTAACATCCCTGCCCTGGGTTATGCCGGCACCTACGCCATCGCCAACGTGCTGCTGACCCTGGCCGGTACCCTGATCGTCATCATCTGGCCCGGCGTGGTGGGCTGACGCTCTCCCCCTCACCGGCGACGAAAAAAGATCATCTTTTTCGTCGCTGGCGGCTGAACTTTCCACGCCAGCGTCAGTCTGAATTAATGCCACTGCTTTTCTTTGACGTCCCCATATTGAGGAGCCCGATAATCCCGCCGCTTAGGTTCAAGGTTATCGGGTTTTTTATTGCCTGTAGAAAAATCGTTTTATCATCAAACTGTTATACAAGCAGCGTGTACGATGTGGCGACAACGTGGCGACACCCCCTCAACAACCACCTGTCTGATCAACCTATCGCTCCCTTGCCCCTTTTGTAACGTGAGGAAAATTGAACCGAGCGCTAGATCAGTGATAATGCTTTAGTCCTCCTAACGAATGAAGGCTGCCAACTTTGTGTTTCCGCTAACACCAAGTAAGTAGCGTCATCTGTTACTGGTGACCTGCTCCCCGTTCGTTAACACATAGCAACGTTAGTAATGCATTCTACGCGGTAATAACAATTGCGAGCTTCCGCTACTCGCTCGCAGCGGGCCTTCAGCTTGTATAACTAGTCCGCTTCGTGCCAAGAGCGGACGTTTGTAAGTCCACACTGTATCGACGGTAAGGGAGCAGTTCAGCACATTACCCTTGGCATTGTCCGGTACTAATTTGAAGGGGCTGTTTGGTTGAATTAAAAATACGAACTAAAACCAACAAGAGTCGGAAAAAACTTCAAAATGCTGCTTATGGATAATAGTCATCGTAAAAATGTACGGAAAATAGACTAAAATCAGAAAAACATCTGTTATACATTGACTTAAAGTCATCATCTCCGCTATGACTCCTCAATCCAAGTTGACAAATGTTTAGCCAGGAGTTCCCGTGAACGAGCATCTCTCTCATATGGATGTACATACCTTGTTTGAAGAAATGGACGAGCAGGCTGATGGAATAACGCTTAAATGCTCATTTGATGACATAGCAAAGAGCAACGCATTGGTTGTCACTGAGTTTGTCAATTTTGAGCGTGACAGCACAGTAGCTTTACTCTCCAGCCTTCTTACTCTCCCGGCACACCAATCTCAGTGTTTGCGCTTCGAGCTCCTAGCGAGCCTTGCACTTATTCACTGCAAAGGTCAGCAGAAAGCAAATATCGATGACGTGAAACGCTGGTATGTCGCTATTGGAGAGTCGAGTAATATCGTTGGAGAAGATCCTGCTGAGGACGTCTTCGTCACCCTTGTTGATAATAAAAAAGGTGATTACCGTGTGCTAGAGGGGGTTTGGGAGGCTGCAGGTTTTTATACACAATTAATGGTCGAAATTGTATCCGACATGCCTGATACGCACCGCTATCGCTCACTGAAACTCGCTATACAGGCAATTCTCCGTCTCTCAGATGCTATTTGTGCTCGCTCTGGCCTTCATCGTTTTCAGGAAGGCGCAGACGAATTCCCGGACTCTCTTGACACCGCTGGTCTTGATGAGAAAGAGCTCTGTTCAAGGGTAACGTTGTCCGAGCGTTCTCTTAGAGCTGAGGGGATCAAACTCTCTGACTTAGCACCTTTCATTCTTGAGCCCTCTCATATAAGCACGCTTGGAAATCAGGCCCCAGGGGAGGGAATGCTTGAACAACGGCCATTGCTCCGCACACGCGATGGTATTGTGGTTGTACTTCCTACCGCCATGACCATTGCAATTCGCCAGGCAGTTATAAAATTTGCAAAGCGCACCGAAGAATTGAGCGAGCTAGACAAAGCATTAGCTAACGCCTATAGCCGTACCTTCTCCGAGATGCCAGTCTTCGGCAATGGCAGAAGGTTAAGAAGACTGACATGGCAGAAGCACAAAATGAGCCGAACAACGATGGTAACCTCCGTCGTGGATGCTGGTCATTTGATGGTACTTCAGTTCGTCTTGCCTTCCATACAGCAATACGCCGATACCCGTTTCAACAGCTTGCTACAGCTAGATGAGGAGACCACGCAATTTCTAGATAACTCTGTTGAACAAATTACAGGTGACCTCGCCAAACAACCTGACTTTCAGCGTGGCATAGTCGTGCGCGTAGAATGTGGGTGGGGGGCGGGTTTTTTGGGTATGCCTCCCCAACTGCCAGATGGTTGGCAATTTGAATGGATGTCTGGTGCGGACTTTGTCCGGTTCGGGGCATTACCCGATATGTCACCAATTGCCTTCTGGCGTGTGCAAGACGCAGTCGAAACGATCAGGCAAGCTGGTGTTCGGTTCATCAATATGAGCGGAACTCTCAATCTTCTTGGATGGATACGCGCCAATGATGGCCATATGGTTCCTCATGACCAGTTACCAGATGACCGTATCACACCGGAACATCCACTAATGTTAATGATTCCCACGAATTTACTCCGTGATATACGAATAGCGGCAGACACAGGATATGACCGGCATCGCATTAGTGACAACAATGGTAAATGGCATCGAGTAATGAGGCCTTCTGCAGAAGATTTCTTTCCCACCGAGCGTGAGAGCAAGTGCTACGCATCCATAGATGATCTTAAAGCGCAGCGGCTGACCTGTGTATATGAGGGGCATGGTAATCTTTGGGTAACGCTTGAAGCCCCAGAAATGGAAGATCGGATGCTCATCGTTGAGCTTGCCAAAATGGTTCAAACATGGATTTGGCGGATTGGAGAGGCACTGGAGGTCTTGAGTAAGCAACAAATAAAAAAATCATTAAAGGTGTATCTGCATTTTGATGGTAACGACAATATTGACCGATTTGATGGAGAGAAATTTCCTGATGATATGAATACATTTTGGCGACTTGAACGAATCCATGAGCATGGGGCGATTCGCGTGGTTCTGCAAGATGGGTATCTTGCAGGTTTTCGTCTACCGGATAACCGTGCAGAACGAGCTCTGGTGCGTGCACTCGGTACGGCCTTTGCCACACTTCTTCGGATGAAAGAACCAGTGGGTAAAGGGGTAGTTGTTGAGCAGATAGCGGTGCCCAATGACAGAGCGCGCAGCTTCCACATAATGCAGGCTTATGACTTCAACCAATATTTAGGCCGTTCACTAACTAAACGTCTTTTAGCTATTGAAGATATCGACTCAGCTGCAGCCCGAATTGAGCTAGCATGGCGTGCTGTTTCGACAGATGCACCATCACGATATCAGGGTAAAAAGGCAGTTGGAAAGCTTCTTAATGATGTGGTTGATGTGCTGATCCAAGACTTACTAAGCGAACTTTCAAGATTTGACCGTAAACAGACAGTAACGCGATTACTTGAAAACGTTGTAAAGGCACGTTGTGAAGAGGCGCACTGGCGTAGTACTGCAGCAGCGGTCCTTGGCTTGCATGCAGGAGAAGAGGCTGTCGAAGAGACGATAGCTCAAGAAATGAGCCGTTATGCGGGCGCAGCGTTAACTTCCCGGCTAATCATTGAACTTGCCATCTGTGTGTGCCCGACTAGCGGTGGAATTGAACCTTCTGATATGACACTCAGTAAACTTCTTGCACGGGCATCACTGCTTTTTCGCATAGGTGGTATGTCAGATGCCGTACGTTTCGGTGCTTTGCCTGCTGATATTCGCATCTCCCCCTTAGGTGATCTCCTCTTTCGCGATGAACTCGGCAAAATGGTGCTTGAACCAATGCTTTCAAAAGTTACTAACGAACGGTTTGAGGAACAAGCGGCACAATTCGAGCAACACTATGTGAAAACTGCCGGAGGGGATGATGAGAATAGCAAAAAAGATAGTATTGCGGCTGAAACCACCGAGGACCAAACCGATATTTTCCTTGCATTCTGGAAAGCAGAAATGGGCTTCACTCTCGAGGATGGAATGCGATTTATCCAGTTCCTTGAGTCCATCGGAATAGAGCAAGAATCAGCAATCTTCGAGATGCAAAGAAGCCAATTAGCGGATGCTGCTAAATCGGCTGGGCTCGCAGATGAAACTATTGATGCGTTCCTCAACCAGTTTATCCTTAGCGCACGTCCGAAATGGGATGTAGTGCCCGATGGATTTGACCTTTCTGATATATATCCCTGGAGGTTTGGCCGACGCCTTTCAGTTGCTGTACGTCCCTTGTTACAGATTGAAGAGAGTCACGATCCACTAATTGTTATCGCACCAGGCCTCTTGAGTCTGTCCCTTAAATACGTTTTCGATGGTGCATATACTGGGCAATTTAAGCGTGACTTCTTTCGCACAGAGGGTATGAGAGACACTTGGTTAGGTGGAGCGCGGGAAGGACACACGTTCGAAAAAATTTTGGAGAGAGAACTTCGTGAAACAGGCTGGACAGTTCGACGTGGCATAGGCTTTCCTGAAATTCTTCGCAGGAATCTACCAGGTGATCCGGGGGATATTGATCTTCTTGCCTGGCGCTCAGACCGCAATCAAATTCTCGTTATCGAATGTAAGGACCTCTCCCTTGCTCGTAATTACTCAGAAGTTGCCTCGCAACTATCTGAATATCAAGGTGATGACATAAAGGGCAAACCAGATAAACTCAAGAAACACCTTAAACGCGTATTACTAGCCAAAGAAAACATCGATAATTTTGCCAAGTTCACTTCGATAGCGAATCCCGAGATTGTATCGTGGCTCGTTTTCAGTGGAGCATCTCCCATTGCCTATGCTCAATCCAAGATTGAGGCTTTGACAGGAACTCATGTTGGCCGCCCAAGTGATCTTCTGAACTTTTGATACATATGCTGTGCGATAAGACGCCCTGGCAACTAAGTTAATCGTTCCTACTACTGATATTTTTAAATAAAGGATGATCTTACATGCTCAAAATGATTTTTTGCACTGAGAGGAAAACAGACAAAATTGCTGACATCACGGCGGTCAGCGCGTTCAAAAACATATATCCCATTTTAGATTTCAAGGGGTATAAAAATCATAGCACAAATTGCTCATTACGGAGGGAAAAACCCGTGAGGTATAAACACTTTCCGAGGCACAGTGTGCCCTCATCTTAGACGGTTGCCAACAGATGTTGAGCTGTACGCGTAGCCAGAAGTGATGAATTGCCAGCGCTGGAGAGAATAATCTGAACGTCCAGACGAGCGATTACATTGACACTCGCATGGCGTCAATGAAGGTTCGCTCTGTGCCAAAAGCCGAAGTTGATGGCCATAATCATTGACTAAAACATTCCCAGAAGTGAATTAGTGAATTAGTGAATTAGTGAATTAGTGAATTAGTGAATTAGTGAATTAGTGAATTAGTGAATTAGTGAATTCACTGATATCATCGTCTAACTAGTCAAGACACCAGATGCTAAATAATTTTTCAAATCTGGAAATGTGGGATGGTGCTAACTTAAGCACTTTTCTATAGCCTTGGCCTCTTGGTGAACAGATTACACAGCGAGAACTAAGGAGATGTATGAGCGTTGAGCAAACCGGATTTCGAGAGATTTTCAACTTTGAGCACCACCTCACCTCTGAGGGGAAGTTTTTCATTGGCCCCTACGAAATAACTGTCAGTAAGGAGCACATTGGGGGGGACTTTGCTCGGTCAAAACGGTTAATTTTTAGTAGTACTTTGGATTCTTCGGGGTTCAAGCAATCCGTGAAAGAAGAACCTTCCAGCTCTGGCACTTGGAGCATAACCGCTGTTGTAGCAGAGCATGAAAAGCTTGATCAAGCCTCCGTACTCTTGCCTGACAATCCATGGCTGAATGGAGCCTACGATCTATCGGTAATTCTTTCGCTTCTCAGCGGTCGCCATACGCGGGTTGGAAATGGTGTCGAGCCGTACTTGCCGGTGTCGCCTGGGCAGGCTATCACCAGTAAAAACTTCTTCCGTACTGACCCAATGGTCGACTGGACACTGCTTCCTGTTCTGCGAGAAGCGGGGGCTGGGGAAGCGGTGGAAACAGTGCTTTTGGCAATGACTAATGACAATATAGGCGTGAAAATTGCGATGGGCTCGGCCGCGCTTGATGGGCTGAACACCCGCTGGTATAAAGTCTCAGGTTCCAATCCTTATACTCGCGAAGTAAAAGCGAAGATCAAGGCTGCGGGTCTGGAATTTAAGAAGAATCTTGAAAAAGCATGTGTTAATCAAAATATTATTGATGATATCATGCCACGCTTGTAAAACCTTGCGAATGAATCTGCGCTTGCCAAACTCGCTGCCTTTTTGAAAGCCGGTGGCATGTATCCGGAAAATCCAGATGATGAAGCGCTGAAACGACTCAAATGGCTGAATGTCCTTCGTAATTCAGTTGCGCACTCAGGCTCGATCAGATTGGACATCGCGGAATCTCCTGAGGCATCTTTACGGGTAGCGGGCTACTGTCGCACTTCTGCTCCAAGACATCTGCCGGATTTACATTGCGAAGTACCTACTCAAGATTGAAGACTATGGTGTTGATAAGGCGCAGCAGGTCGTGATGGCCTTCTTCCTGAACGGGACATATAACGGCCAAAAAATCCTTATCGAAGACAACGAGACCTACCAACAACGGCTGATTGACCACTACGAAGAATTTGGCAATCTCGACCTTTAACGACAGGTTTGATCGGCTAGTACTTAATGGTCTCTAAAAAACTCAGGCCGCAGTCAGTAACCCCACTGTGGCACAAGATGTAGGGGACGACCATTCCATTAACAAAGTCGGGAACTGCCAATAAATCATATATCTGATACGAGCCATCTGACCAAACAGGAAAAACTGTCTTATCTCCAGTGAGCCGAACCGTGTTGAGGCAACCATCAGCTGCTATGCCAACCTCCGTCCACCTCCCCAATGAGAGCCTCTCCTCAATACACCAGCCAACCCACAACATATAATGTGAAGACATTTACTTTATTGATAATATTTCTATGCTATCGCTAACCGCTAGCGCACCATCGTTTTATATGCCTCCCAGATGGAGAAGGTCGCACCGACCGACAGGATAACCGTGTCATGCCAACGATTCGTGATGTAGCCCGAGTAGCCGGCGTAGGGAAAAGCAGCGTCTCTCGCTATCTGAACGGCGAACAACATGCACTCTCTAACTCGCTTAAAGCCCGCATCGCACACGCCATCGAGCAACTCAACTATCGCCCCAATCCGGTGGCACGCAGCTTAAGGAATGGGCAAACTCGCCTGTTGGGACTAATCCTGGCGGACATTGCTAATCCCTACTCTCTCGGTCTGATACAGGGTATCGAGTCAGTCTGCCAACAGCGGGGCTTCACGCTGTTACTCGGTAATAGCGCCAACTCGGCTGAGCAGATGCAACGTTACCTGACATTCTTTGCCAGCTATCGGGTACAAGGTCTCCTGCTGCATCCTCCGGCCATCGCCCTCAGCCCTCAACCGACCTCACCACTACCCGACTTGCCACATGTCATCATCGATCGTGACATGGCGCAAACTGCGGGCGATTTCGTCGGACTGGATAATCAACTCGCTATGCAGCAAGCCTGCGCCCATCTCTACTCCCAACACTATGATGCGCTGCTCTTTCTTAGCGAACCCATCGCTCATATCTCTTCACGTAGCGAGCGCTGGCAGAGTTTTCAACAGATTACAGCACGATATCCTACCCGGTTGGCTCAATGCGCTCAGGTTGAGCGTGAAGACAACAATGCACTCGACATGCTGTTATACGACTTTTACCAACAGCAGCGCGACGTCGGGGGGCGATATTGGTCGCCAATGGTGCCCTGACCCAACAGGTCACTCTCGCGCTGCTACGCCTTGGCCTACGCTGGGGTCACGAATTGGGGTTACTCGGCTTCGACGATGCCGAATGGTATCGCCTGGCCACGCCGACCATCAGCGCGATCCGCCAACCGACCATGCAGATAGGTATCCTCGCCGCCGAACGATTGATCCAGCGTTTGAACGGCGATCTCAGCGATTTCTGTGAACAACGTTGTTTACCTGAGTTAATTATCCGTCAATCAACATGCTCTAATTGAGTCACTCTCACATTTTTATCTTTCGACTCATGATCAATTAATCATCTGTGATGAGTTTCACTTTGACTGGGACCGGTCCCAATTATATTGGCTGCGCCATATAGGCACTCTCTCCCTCATGGAATCACCGCGCCGATGGAGCATATATAATGCAAATAAATAAATAAATTCTTCTCTATACCCATTATAACCAGAACCCTTATAGCCAGCGCCCTTATTCTTCTCCCCCTTACCAGTTCAGCCACCGACATTCATTCCCGCATCCTCAAAATGCCGATCGTTAACGCCATCGATCATCCTCAAGGCGTTGGTGCCAAGGTCTTCGCCGAGGAGGTAGCTAAAAATAGTAACGGTAAGATCAAGATAAAGATCTTTCCCAACGGCACACTCGGTGGTGAGCAACAGGTAGCCTCAGCTATGCAGGGTGGGACGATCGAAGTCTCGATGATGTCGCCAGCCCAGATTGTCGGGACCGTGCCACAATTTATCGTATTGGATTTCCCCTTCACCCTAAAAAATGAAGCCCAGGCCGACGCCGTATTAGATGGCCCCTTCGGAAAACAATTGATGAGTTATATGCCGGAGAAGGGTTGGGTCGGTCTAGCCTATATGGAACAAGGTTATCGGAGCATCAGCAATAATAAACGCCCGATCAACACACTGGAGGATATTAAGGGATTAAAAATTAGAACTATCCTTAATCCGTTATATATCGACATGCTGAATGCTTTAGGGGCGAACGCCATTCCTATGCCCTTCCCCGAGCTCTATACCGCGATGGAGACTAAGACTGTCGATGGCCAAGAAAACCCGGAAACCTCTATCGATGCCAATAAATATTATGAGGTACAAAAATACTTTAGCGGCACACGTCATATCTACAATCCCCAAATGCTGATGGTCAGTAAGAAGCTCTGGGACCAACTCTCGGAGGACGAGCGGCAGATTTTCCAGCAAGCCGCCCTGACGGCGCGTGACGCCCAACGCCAGTTCGCTCGTGAGATGACCGAGAAATCGCGGGCGAATCTGCTGGCCAATGGTATGCAGCTCAATGAGATCTCTGCCGCCGAACTGGCTCGTATGCAGAGCGTGGTCCAGCCGGTCATCGATAAATACGCCGCCAAGCTAGATCCTGAACTGGTCAAACAATTTCAGCAGGAGTTAGCCCGTACCAACAATCTATAAGCGTCCTCACCCATCCCGTCGGTAACGGCCCCAATGCCGCTGATGCGAGAGACACAACGCACGTTGGGGAGTGAGTGAAGGGAAGACTCAACTCAGGGAACATCGCGATGGCTGTATTCGAAAAATATCTTATTACACTGATCAACGGGATCATCGTCGCTTGTCTTGCCGCCATGATGGTGATGGTCTTCGTCAATGTGGTGCTACGTTATGGCTTCAACACTGGTATCACCTTCTCCGAAGAGGTCTCACGGCTATGCTTTGTCTGGATGACCTTCCTCGGCGCGATTATCGCCATGCGCGATGGTAGTCATATCAATGTGGACTCCTTGCTCAACCATCTCCCCGCGCGTGCTCAACAAGGCTGTATGCTGATCGGCCATGGCCTCATCATCTTCGTCTGTAGCCTATTACTCGAGGGCGGCTGGCAGCAGACCCTGATCAACATCACGACCCACTCCCCCGTCACCGGTTGGCCAATGGCTTCACTCTATATCACCAGCGTCATCGCCAGCATTGGCATCGCCTTATATGCACTCCGCAATATTCTGCGCCTATTATGTCAATGGCAGGGGGAGAGACGATGATCCTGTTTATCTTCCTCGGCATCCTACTTGGCAGCCTCGCCATCGGTGTTCCCATCGCCTTCGCCCTCTTTCTCTCCGGTATCGGATTGATGTGGCATATGGATCTCTTCGATGCACAGCTGATCGCACAGAATGCCGTCGACGGCACCAATAACTTCGTGTTGTTGGCGGCGCCCTTTTTTATGCTGGCTGGCGAGTTTATGAATGCGGGCGGTCTCTCACGCCGTATTGTTCGCATGGCGCTGGCTTTAGTCGGTCATATTCCCGGCGGTCTCGGCTATGTCGCCGTCTTTGCCGCCATCCTGATGGCCAGTCTCTCCGGCTCGGCACTGGCTGATACCACCGCACTGGCGGCGATGCTGCTTCCCATGATGCGCGATGCGGGTTATAACCTCAATCGCTCTGCCGGCCTGATCTGTTGTGGTGGCGTGATCGCCCCGGTGATCCCGCCCAGCATCGCCCTAATCCTCTTCGGCGTCGCCGCGCAGGTATCTATCACCAAGCTATTCATCGGCGGTATCGTACCCGGTATCCTGATGGGGCTGAGCATCCTCATCGTCTGGGGGTGGATTGCGCGCAACGATCAACACGTTGCAACCTTCGCCAAACCTAGCAAGGCCGAGCTCTGCCAGATATTTCGCCAGGGATGCTGGGCGATGGTATTGCCTTTCATTATCTTATTCGGCTTGAAGTTCGGCCTATTTACTCCGACAGAAGCCGGGGTCGTCGCCGCGGCCTATGCGCTGTTTGTCGGCAGGTTTATCTACCACGAACTTAACTTCCACGATCTCTACCGACTCTTCCTTAATGCCGCCAAGATGACCGCCACCGTGATGTTCCTAGTCGGCGGGGCGATGGTCACCTCCTGGCTAATCACCGTTGCCGATCTGCCGGGAGAGTTACTCACCGTGCTCGAACCTTTCGTCGACCATCCCACCCTATTTCTACTGGTATTAGTGACGCTGCTATTCGTGATCGGCACCGCGATGGATCAGACGCCGATCATCCTGATTTTAGCGCCGGTGTTAATTCCTGTGGTGAAAGCCGTCGGTATCGATCCGGTCTATTTTGGCATCATCTTCGTCATGATAACCGCACTGGGACTGATCACTCCGCCTGTCGGCACCTCGCTCAACTCGGTATGCAGCGTCGGTAAACTCCAGATCGGAGCCGTGACCTTGGCCATGATGCCCTTCTTACTCGCCGAGTTTTCGGTGGTGATCCTGCTGATCATCTTCCCGCAAATCGTCACCGTACCGTTGGCCTGGATGGGCTAAGGCTTATCCGGTCATCGACTCCCTTAATGGCCCTCGTTCAGAGGCGCCATTAAGGGAGATCATGGCGGCGCGCTATTCTGTGCCGCCTTTCCTCGCGGCTCATCACACTTCACGGAGAAAGGCACCATGAAACCAAGCATTGTTCTCTATAACTCCCTGCCTACCGATCTGCAACAGCGCCTTACTGAGCACTTTACCGTGCATCGCTTCGCGGCTCTCACCGCTGACAATCGCCAGCAAGTAGAGGCCGCACTCCCCGATGCCATCGGCCTGATCGGTTCCGGCGCCGTCATCGATGCCACCCTATTAGCCCATGCGCCACGACTGCGCGCCATCTCGACCATCTCCGTCGGCATCGATCAGTTCGATGTCGACGACCTTTCCCAGCGCGGCATCGCTCTCATGCATACCCCCGATGTCCTAACTGAGACCACCGCCGATACGCTGTTTATGCTATTGATGATGACTGCCCGACGAGCTCTGGAACTGGCTGAATGGGTCAAGGCAGGCGCATGGCGGGACAGCATCGACGCCCGTCATTACGGCATCGACGTGCATCATAAAACCATCGGCATCGTCGGGATGGGGCGAATCGGTTATGCCTTAGCGCAACGCGCGCATGCTGGCTTTAACATGTCGGTATGCTACCACAGTCACCATGCACATCCCGCAGCAGAACGGGTATTCGCCGCCGAGCGCTGCTCGTTAGAAACCTTGCTTGCGCGCGCCGATTTTGTCTGCTTAACGCTTCCACTCACCGCTCAGAGTCAAGGTCTAATCAATGCGCAGCGACTCGCTCAGATGAAGCCTGGCGCGATCCTAATCAATGGTGCCCGGGGAAAAATTGTCGATCAACACGCTCTGTTCCAAGCACTACAATCGGGCCAACTGCGCGCCGCCGGGTTGGATGTCTTCGATCCTGAACCGCTCCCCGTCGACGATCCGCTACTCCGGTTAGCCAATGTCGTTGCATTGCCACATATCGGCTCGGCGACCCATGAGACACGCTATGCGATGGCGCGCTGCGCGGTAGAGAACCTGATCGCCGCACTGACTGGCGATATCCGGCGCAACTGCGTGAATCACCATTCACTCCATCAATTCCTCCACGCCCCACGAGCGGAATAAGGTTTCCTTAAGCCTGGCCGATTACGCTGTGGTTAAACCCGGCGACAACCGCCGCGCATTAGCATTGGCGTCGGCGAGCGCTTCTCCCTATAGTTTAGCGTTCGTCCGCTCGCCCTAGGCGAGGTCGGGCTGCCGTCCTCCCTGTTCCGTTGTTGATTGAGTCTGTTTGCATGGAAGAGTTTAACCGCACCCTTTTTCTGTGGATCAACGCCACGCCGCACGCACCGCAAGCCTGGCTGATGTTCGCCCGCTTTATCGCCAAAGATGTGATCCTGGTGATTCCCCTGACCATCGTCGCCGGCTGGCTATGGGGCAATGCCGCGCGGCTGCCCGCCCGTCGGGTGATCATCAGCCAGGCGACGCTTACCCTGATCATCACCCTCCTGTTGGCCCAGATCATCGGCTGGCTACTGCCCCATCCGCGCCCCTTCGCCATTGGGCTGGGTCATCAGTTCCTCCCCCATGCGCCCGATAGCTCCTATCCCAGCGATCATGGCTGCGCCATCTTCAGCTTCGCATTGGCGTTCCTGCTCTGGTCGCCGAGCAAGTGGCCCGGATTGGCGCTACTGCTCTGTGGCCTCGCCATCGCCTGGTCACGCGTCTACCTTGGCGTGCATTGGCCGCTGGATATGATCGGCGCCTTCCTGGTCTCCCTGGCCAGCTGTGGCCTGGTACAACTGCTCTGGCCATCTTATGGCAACGCGCTGGTAGCGGCGCTACAGCGCCTTTACCGTCGCCTGTTCGGCTACGCGATTCGACGTGGTTGGGTGCAAAACTAAGCGTGGAATAATCAGGTGTTACACGCGTGATGCGTGATGCGTGACAAATAAAAATGTCACGTAATCATCAAGAAACGGCGTATCATGTAGGGGAAGTAACACAGTATGCTTTCCCTACGCGTCGTTTCCACGCACCTAGGGTGCATGCTGAAGTTGATGAAAGTCAGGTATGGCTGCGCAGGTCGAGGTGTCTTGCGTTGTATCAAACGGCGGCCCCCTCCCTCCAGGCTCGTCGACGCCATTCACGGAATCACACAGCGAGAGAGATTATGGAAGCCCGGCGTTACGATCGTATCAATCGCCTATCTCAGGCACTGAAACGTACTGATAAGCTGCACCTGAAAGATGCGGCCGAATTACTGAATGTCTCTGAAATGACCATCCGCCGCGATCTGGCGGCCCAGAACAGTGATGTAGTGTTGCTGGGCGGTTATGTCGTACTGGATCCCAAGATCCACCAGAGCGTGCGCTACTTTGTCAGCGATCAGCAGGAAAAACAGGTCAAAGAGAAACGCCACATCGGCGCCTTGGCGGCGAAACAAGTGCAGCAAGACGATGTGGTCTTTTTCGATTGTGGGACGACGGTGCCCTTTATCATCGATGCCATCGATGAGCAGTTGCGCTTTACTGGCGTCTGTTACTCGCTGAACACCTTTCTCGCCTTACAGAGCAAGCCCCACTGTCGGGTGATCCTGTGCGGAGGGATCTTTAACCCAGATAGCGCCATCTTTGTCGCTAGCGACGGCGCCAGCGAGTTAGACAACCTCTGCCCGACGCTCGCGTTCGTCTCCGCGGCTGGTATCTCGATTAAACAGGGAGCGACGTGCTACAACCTCGACGAGATCACCATGAAGCGCAAGGCTCTGCTATGCTCTCGGCGCACTATCTTGATCGCCGACGCCAGCAAATTTGGTGAGGTACGCAGCGCCTGGATCGCGCCCTTGGAGCAGTTTAGCGCCCTCATCTGCGATCAAGCGCCGCGTGCTGAATTAAAGAACTATCTTCAGACACACAAAG
The DNA here is from genome assembly GCF_044540725.1 of Edwardsiella sp. A.80236. Taxonomy (NCBI): domain Bacteria; kingdom Pseudomonadati; phylum Pseudomonadota; class Gammaproteobacteria; order Enterobacterales; family Hafniaceae; genus Edwardsiella; species Edwardsiella sp. A.80236. Next base: position 146,943 of record NZ_JBIUCY010000001.1, on the reverse strand, counting down.
TACAATTATTATACTAGCCCTCACGGTGCTCACCTGCTTTATCGTTGCCGTCGTTATTAATTCTCTCGCTAGACATAACAACGGCAGCCTTATCCCCCGGTATAAAATCCCCGCAAGATTTTTCTCTCGTTAAAGTGTGAGCCACTATTCAGACTACAAAATTAATTATCATACATAATATGTAATATCAGGAATGGGCTCTTTTATTATTCGTAAATTATCTGGAACGATAACGGTTGCGTTATTTTTCAACGACTAGATGAATAATTAATCCGAATTGAAGAATCTTGACCTTTCCTTAAAAAGACTTTTAAAAACAATGCATTAAAAATGCAGCCTCGGCGTAACCTATAAGAGTTATTTCACTGTAATTCAATTAAATAGGGGAAAATGGTGCAGCAGAATATTCATCACATACTCTCTACATTTTTTTACTTAACTCGCTAATTATGTTAAGCGGCGCGATTTTATTTGTTAAGCCTTTGTTTGACTTTTGACCAAAAATCCGGCAAAAAACGGCAAAAAATAAATGAATATTGCATTTGCGAGCCTGATCACGGACGTTTAAACTGTAAATCTATATCTTTGCGCCCGAAAAATGCTGTAGCACACCAACAAGAAAAGTTGTTTTCTGAACGGATTCAATCGGTTCGCTGTTCTCAAGAAATAGCGAGCGATTACTGTTTGTGCTCTTTTCCGCTCAGCGGCTTTATTTTAACGGATTAAACTTTTTTCGTTTTTTCATTAGGAATTATTAACTCACTCAGTTCCCTGATTGAGCGTCTGTTTGCCCATGGGGTAAATAGGCCAATCAGAACACATGTGTTCAATTTGGAGACACTATGGACACCACTCAAACTGGTACTATTGCTTCTACCTCCGCCGCAAAGAGTGCCTGGCGTAAGTCAGACACCATGTGGATGCTGGGCCTGTATGGTACGGCGATCGGCGCGGGCGTTCTGTTCCTGCCGATCAACGCCGGCGTCGGCGGTCTGATCCCGCTGATCATCATGGCGATCCTGGCATTCCCGATGACGTTTTTTGCTCACCGTGGTCTGACCCGTTTCGTCCTGTCCGGTAAAAATCCGGGCGAAGACATCACGGAAGTGGTTGAAGAGCACTTTGGTATCGGCGCAGGTAAACTGATTACCCTGCTGTACTTCTTTGCCATCTACCCGATCTGCCTGGTCTATAGCGTCGCTATCACCAACACCGTGGAAAGCTTCATTACTCACCAGTTGGGTATGACGGCCCCGCCGCGTATCCTCCTGTCCCTGATCCTGATCCTGGGTCTGATGACCATCGTACGTTTCGGTGAGCATCTGATCGTGAAGGTCATGAGCATCCTGGTTTACCCGTTCGTCGCGGTACTGATGATGCTGGCTCTGTATCTGATCCCGAACTGGAACGGCGCCATCTTCGACAGCGCGGCCATCGCCAGCTCTGCCTCCGGTAGCGGCCTGTGGATGACCCTGTGGCTGGCTATCCCGGTCATGGTGTTCTCCTTCAACCACTCACCGATCATCTCCGCCTTCGCCGTGGCGAAGCGTGAAGAGTACGGTGACGAACTGGCCGAGAAGAAGTGTTCTCAGATCCTGAGCTACGCGCACATCATGATGGTTCTGACCGTGATGTTCTTCGTATTCAGCTGCGTCCTGAGCCTCTCTCCGGCGGATCTGGCCGAAGCCAAGGCACAGAACATCTCTATTCTGTCTTACCTGGCTAACCACTTTAATACGCCGGTCATCGCCTTCGCAGCGCCGATCATCGCCTTCGTGGCCATCACCAAGTCGTTCCTGGGTCACTACCTGGGTGCTCGTGAAGGCTTCAACGGTCTGGTCATCAAGTCACTGCGTGGCCGTGGCAAGAGCATCGAAATCGGCAAACTGAATAAGATCACCGCGCTGTTCATGCTGATCACCACCTGGGTCGTGGCGACGCTGAACCCGTCCATCCTGGGCATGATCGAAACCCTGGGCGGCCCGGTTATCGCGATGATTCTGTTCCTGATGCCGATGTATGCCATCAACAAAGTACCGGCCATGCGCAAGTACAGCGGCCACATCAGCAACGTATTCGTTGTCATCATGGGTCTGATTGCCATCTCCGCAATCCTGTACACCCTGTTCGGTTAATTCAGCTCGACAACTCGACCGGCGTGTCTTCGCGCCGGTCGTTTTTTTCGCTTGGCAACCGCTTTAATTCCCAGCCTTGATGAATTATTGGAGGCGATATGATTAGTGTTTTTGATATCTATAAGATCGGCATTGGCCCATCCAGCTCCCACACTGTCGGGCCGATGAAGGCCGGTAAACAATTTTGCGACGACCTGATCGAAAAGGGTCTACTGAACGACGTCACCCGCGTCGTTGTTGACGTTTATGGCTCCCTGTCGCTGACCGGCAAGGGGCACCACACCGACCTGGCCATCATCATGGGCCTCGCCGGCAACCTGCCGGATAGCGTCGATATCGACAGCATTCCTGGCTTTATCAAGGATGTGGAGACCCGTGGTCGTCTGCTGATGGCGAACGGTCGCCACGAAGTGGCGTTCCCGCTGGAAACCAGCATGAACTTCCACGAGGATAACCTCTCCCTGCACGAGAACGGCATGCGCATCACCGCGCTGGCCGGCGATCAGGCGATCTACAGCAAGACCTACTACTCCATCGGCGGCGGCTTCATCGTCGACGAGGAGCACTTCGGTCAGCAGGGCAGCCAGCAGGTTTCCGTCCCCTACCCTTACGCCAGCGCCGCCGATCTACAGCGTCTGTGCAAAGAGTCCGGCCTCTCGCTCTCCGGCCTGGTGATGCAAAATGAGCTGGCGTTGCACAGCAAAGAAGAGATCGACGCGCATTTCGCCCGAGTCTGGGATGTCATGCGTACCGGTATCGAGCGTGGGATGAACACCGAAGGCGTATTGCCGGGGCCGCTGCGCGTGCCGCGTCGCGCTTCCGCGTTGCGCCGCATGCTGGTCACCAACGACAAGATCAGCATCGATCCGATGGCGGTGGTCGATTGGATCAACATGTTCGCCTTCGCGGTCAACGAAGAGAACGCCGCTGGCGGCCGTGTCGTCACGGCACCGACCAACGGCGCCTGCGGGATCATTCCGGCGGTCTTGGCCTACTACGACAAGTTTATCCGTGAAGTTAACGCCAACTCCTATACCCGCTACTTCCTGGCCTCTGGGGTCATCGGTACGCTGTATAAGATGAATGCCTCCATCTCTGGCGCCGAAGTGGGCTGCCAGGGTGAAGTCGGCGTCGCCTGCTCCATGGCGGCGGCCGGTCTGGCCGAACTGCTGGGCGGTAGCCCGGCACAGGTCTGCATGGCGGCAGAGATCGCGATGGAACATAACCTGGGTCTGACCTGTGACCCGGTGGCGGGCCAGGTTCAGGTGCCGTGCATCGAACGTAACGCCATCGCCGCCGTCAAGGCCGTGAACGCGGCGCGTATGGCCCTGCGTCGTACCAGCGAACCGCGCGTCTGCCTGGATAAGGTCATTGAGACCATGTACGAAACCGGTAAGGACATGAACGCCAAGTACCGCGAAACCTCGCGCGGTGGCCTGGCGCTGAAGGTGCTCTCCTGCGGCTAAGGTTGCGCTAAACATAAAATGCCCGGCATTGGCCGGGCATTTTTTTGCAGGCATTCGGCGCGACAGGCGTATTTAGCCGAACCAGCCGCCGAACAGGCTATGCAGCTTCAGCATAATAAAGTCGATGATGCGGCCAAAGAAGCCCGCCTCCGGCACCGCCTCCAACACCACCAGCGGACGCTGCTCGATGCTCTTGCCATTGAGCTGGAAGTCGATGGTGCCGACCACCTGCCCCTTCTTCAGCGGCGCCTCCAGCGTCGGCTGGGTTAGGGTATAGCTGGCCTTGAGATCCTTCATCTGCCCGCGCGGGATGGTGACCGCCGCGCTCTTATCGACCCCGAGTGCGACCTCGCTGCGCTCGCCGTACCATACCTTCTGGGTGGTGAACGGTTGGCCGATCTTGATTGGCGTCACGGTTTCATAGAAGCGGAAGCCCCAGGTCAGCAGTTTCTTGCTCTCTTCAAAACGCACCCGATCGCTCGGCGCGCCGAGCACCACCGAGATTAAGCGCATCGGGCCGTCGGTGGCCGAGGCCACCAGGTTATGCCCGGCGCCATTGGTAAAGCCGGTCTTTACGCCATCGACGTTCAGGCTCGTGTCCCACAACAGACGGTTGCGGTTAGTCTGGCGGATGTTGTTGAAGGTAAATTCCTTCTCTTTATTCAGCTGGTACTCATCCGGCACATCGGCGATCAGATGCTGGCTGATCAGCGCCATGTCACGCGCCGAGCTGTACTGCCCTGCGGAGTCCAGACCATGGACGGTGCGGAAGTGGGTGTTCTTCAGCCCCCAGGACGCCACATACTTGTTCATCAGGTTGACGAAGGCGTCCTGACTGCCAGCCACATGATCCGCCAACGCGATACTGGCGTCGTTACCCGATTGGATCACCACGCCACGGTTCAACTCCGATACCGGCACGCGATCGCCTGGCTTGAGAAACATCAACGAGGAGCCACGCAGCACCGGGTTGCCCGTCGCCCAGGCATCCTTACCGACCACCACCATGTCACCGGGGGCGATCTTACCGGACTTCAACGCCTGACCGATGACGTAGCTGGCCATGATCTTGGTCAGGCTGGCCGGGTCGAGACGCTGATCAGCATTGCCCTCCGTCAGCACGCGGCCACTATCATAATCCAATAGAATATAAGCCTTGGCGTTGATCTGCGGTGGCGCCGGTTCGGCGGCAAGTAACGGTAAGGCAACCAAGGTCAGCCCCGCCCCCAGCGTTAGCCGGCGGAGAAAGAGAGTAAGCGCACGATTCTTCATGATAAGACCAATGTGTCCATTCAAATGATCAAACAACGCGTCATTGCCCGCAGCAATGCGCCTGGAATAGCGTTGGCAGCGACACCGTATCGTGGGGGAGGGACTCCGCCCGCCACCACCCGGCGGACAATCCTGCCGAGAAAGCATGACTTAATTTTATGACATTTCACGCCGTTATAGCGCCGCTAACAGGATTTTTTCCATGTAAAGACACTTCTTGACGCGCGATTGTGGGCGGGGGCACATTTTTCTCGGTTATCCATTCGCACCGAGGAGCGCGCCGCCGCTCTCCACCAAGCGCCGCGCGCCCCATCCCGCCGCAATGAACACTATGCCGTAACGGTCATTCCCCCCCATATGGGCACCATCGGATGAGCGATTCGGCACAATCTCAGAGCGTTTCGGCACAACATCCCCCCGCCGGCTCGGGTAGGCTATCGTCATCATCACAGAGGAGCTATCCCATGACTAAGACCACCGTTTCCCTGGCAGCCCTGGCGCTGCTCTCACTGCCGGTACACGCCCAAGACTTCACCCTGAGCAGCCCAGATATGCAGCCAGGCCAACAGATGAGCAATCAGCAGGTGTTCGCCGGTTTCGGCTGCCAAGGCGGCAACCGCTCCCCGGCGCTGAGCTGGTCCGGCGCCCCGCAAGGGACCAAGAGCTTCGCCATCACCGCCTATGATCCCGACGCACCGACCGGCAGCGGCTGGTGGCACTGGACCGTCGTCAATATTCCGGCCACCGTGCATCATCTGCCGGCCGGGGCCGGAGCACAGGACAGCACCACCCTACCCGCCGGCGCGGTTCAGGGGCGTAACGACTTTGGTTATGCCGGTTTCGGTGGCGTCTGCCCGCCCGCGGGAGACAAACCGCACCGCTACCAGTTCACCGTGTGGGCGCTGAAAACCGATAAACTGCCGATCGATAATGCTTCCAGCGGTGCCTTGGTTGGTTTTATGCTGAACGCCAACAAACTGGCGACCGCCCAACTGGTGCCGGTATACGGTCACTAAGATCCGGAGAGCGCGCGACATGCCACAGCCCGTCATCCCTGTTCCGACGCTGCAAGAGATCAGCGCCCGCCAGAGTCATCAACTGCGGCGCGTCACCCTGTTCAGCCCGGCCCTCTGCCTGATACGCCAAGGCAGCAAGACCATTCAGTGGGGAGAGCGTTGCGAGGTTGCCGGGGAGGCATCGTTGGTGCTGTTCCCGGCGGGCAGCGAGGTGTGCATGGCAAACCAGCCGGGGGGCGGCTACTATCGCGCCGAGATGCTCTACCTACCGGCGGCGCTGTTGCAGCAGTTTCGCCGCCGTTATCCTCAGCCGACGCCCCCCGAAGGGGCGTCCCGCTCCTGCTGCCTGGCGATGACGCCGACGCTGACGCTACTGTGGCAGCAACTGTTACAGGGATTACGTCTGCCGCTGGCGCCCACGCTGCTCAATCATCTGGCCGAAGGGCTACTGTTGGCGCTCCAGCCGAGCGGCCACAGCGCGCTGCTGCTGCATGAGCGCCACGACCGCCTGACAGAGCAGATCCAGCAGTTGTTACTGCTCGACCCGGCCCATGCCTGGCAGGCCGGGGAGGTCGCCCAGCGCCTGCATATGGCCGAATCGACCCTGCGCCGCCGCCTGAGCGCCGAAGGCAAAAGCTTTCGCGATATTCTCGATGAGGTACGCCTTGGCCAGGCGTTGCTGGCGATCCAGTCGGGCAACGCCCCGATCGGCGATATCGCCGGCCAGAGCGGCTACGCCAGCCCATCACGTTTCACCGCCCGCTTCGTGCGCCGCTACGGCCTGACCCCCAGCGCCCTACGCCAAGCGTTGCGCCAGCCCGACGCCCCTCAGGCTGGCTCGGCGCTCGTCTAATTCCCTCTGCGGCGGACACGGGAGAAATAGCGGTACAAATTCAGCGCAGGGCGCTGTAAAATCCCTGCCCTATCATAACCAGACACGATGAATTTTTACGCTATGAGCAATCAATCCCGCCAGCCGAAGATCGGCTTTATCTCACTCGGCTGCCCAAAGAACCTGGTCGACTCCGAGCGCATCCTGACGGAACTGCGCACCGAAGGCTATCTGGTGGTGCCGACCTATGAAGACGCCGATCTGGTGATCGTCAACACCTGTGGCTTCATCGACAGCGCGGTGCAGGAGTCGCTGGAAGCCATCGGCGAGGCGTTGAATGAAAACGGGAAAGTCATCGTGACGGGTTGCCTGGGTGCCAAGGAGAATCAGATCCGTGAGGTGCATCCCAAGGTGCTGGAGATCTCTGGGCCGCACAGCTATGAACAGGTGCTGCATCACGTACACAAATATGTCGCCAAGCCGCAGCACAACCCCTTTACCAGCCTGGTGCCGGAGCAGGGCGTCAAGCTGACGCCGAAGCACTTCGCCTACCTGAAGATCTCCGAAGGGTGTAACCACCGCTGCGCATTCTGCATCATCCCCTCTCTGCGTGGCGATCTGGAGAGCCGCCCGATCGGCGCCGTGTTGGACGAGGCCAAACGCCTGGCCGATTCTGGCGTCAAAGAGTTGCTGGTGATCTCGCAAGATACCTCCGCCTACGGCGCCGACATTCAACAGCGTACCGGCTTCTGGAACGGCCAGCCGGTTAAGACCAGCATGCTAAGCCTGTGCGAACAGCTGGCGACGCTGGGCGTTTGGGTGCGTCTGCACTACGTCTACCCCTATCCGCACGTGGATGATGTCATTCCGCTGATGGCGGCGGGTAAACTGCTCCCTTATCTGGATATCCCGCTGCAACACGCCAGCCCGCGCATCCTCAAGCTGATGAAGCGCCCGGGCGCCGTCGAGCGCACCCTGGAGCGCATTAAGCGCTGGCGCGAAATCTGCCCGCAACTGACGCTGCGTTCCACCTTTATCGTCGGCTTCCCCGGCGAGACGGAGGAGGACTTCCAGATGCTGTTAGACTTCCTGCGTGAGGCGCGTCTGGACCGCGTCGGCTGCTTCCAGTACAGCCCGGTCGAAGGCGCGGCGGCCAACGCCCTGCCCGATCAGGTTGCGGATGAAGTCAAGCAGGCGCGTTATGATCGCTTTATGCAATTGCAGCAGCAGATCTCCGCCGAGCGACTGCAAGAGAAGGTAGGGCTGACCCTGCCGGTGATCATCGACGAGGTGGATGAGGAAGGTGCCATCGGGCGCAGCATGGCCGATGCACCGGAGATCGACGGTGTGGTCTATCTGAATGGCGAGCGCAACGTTAAAGCGGGCGATATCGTCAACGTCACCATCGAAAATGTCGATGAGTATGACATGTGGGGCTCTCTGGCCTAATACTTATGGCGCACCGTGCCTGCGGTGCGCCATAACGATCCCATAAATTCATCGTTCTTCTCCTCATCGCCCCTACTGCCCTGGCATGGGTTAGCTACTTTGTATAAAACAGCCATCTTGCAGATAAAAATAATAAAAATATCATTTTACGCCATTTATCTCCCCATCACTCGGCATAAAACGATGCGCTTTTTTACTCGCTGAGACAAAAAAACACCAACAGAAAAAACAACGCCGCCATCATGGGCGGCGGCGTCTCACTCCTTATTCATAGGGCATCACGTTAGGATCAGAGTAACGATAGACAAATCCCAGCTCATGATGAATGCGCGAGCCATCTACCGACTTACCCGCCGCGTCCCCATCCTCCGCCGTGCGGAACTGCGGCGGCGTCAAGCCGAGGGAGCGGGCCAATGACGGGTAAAACTGCTGACGCGCCGGATGATGCGGTGCGCACAGGTTATAGATATGCCCCCCCTGCGGCTGTTCGAGCAGCAGTTGGATCGCCGCGATCGCATCGTCCCGATGCAACAGATTAACCCCGGCGTTACCGCCCGGTAGATCGGTTTTCCCCGCCAGGAAGCGCCCCGGATGACGCCCCTCCCCCACTAACCCGGCGAGACGCAACACGTCGACCGAGGTATGGGGCAGATCGTGTAGCCAGCGCTCCAGATCGGCCAGTGCCTGGCCGGCCTGACTCGTGGGATACAGGGGCGTATCCTCATTCACCTCACCCGCCACATCGCCATACACCGAGGTCGAGCTAAGGAAAATGATACGCGCTACCCCATAGCCCAACGCGCTATCCACCAGCTGACGCACCGCCTGACGATAGGCGATACCGCCATCGTTACCACAATTGGCCGGCAAGGTGATCACCAAGGCATCGACGCGTAACAACTGCGCCAAATCCTCCTCGTCGCACTCCAGTTGCGGTGCCAGCAGCAATGGATAACACTCCACGCCGCTCAAGCGCGCCGCCTCGACCCCATCCGGCGTGGTCTTACTGCCCACCACCTGATAACCGCGCGCCAATAGCGATAACGCCAGCGGCATGCCTAACCAACCTAACCCTACGATAGCCACTCGCTTCATTGCCCTCTCCTCATCTCGGCCCCGCCGCGTCTCGTCGTCGGCATATTCTCCGTTAAGGCTACGCTGCCCGCGACGGTTAGACAATTGTTACTCGCGACAACGCAGGTGACACGCAGCCTCGGCACCTCCCCTGATGGTGGGCGGGCAGCGCGTCATTGACCGCTGAACAAAAAAGCGCTTGCCAGGCATGACCGAATTGGTTTAGGTTAAAAATCACTGAGCGCATACTGCGCAGCATCGTCAAGGCGATGCATTATTGATTACGGGCACCACCCAGAAATACGGACACCATCATGCTGACTCGCGTACTGTTTAACCACCACCATCATCATCACCCTGACTAGTTCTTTCAGGCGGATGAGTGCTGGAAGACGGTCAACGGATCTTCCAGTGGCGACAGACGCAAGATGTGAAAAAGCCCTCGGAAGATCTTCTTCCGAGGGCTTTTTTGTTGTTCATCATTCACAGGCACCGGCCACACGGGCCGGCAAGTAAGGGGTAACATCATGTTGGACAAGACACGTTTACGCATCGCCATGCAAAAATCTGGCCGTCTGAGCGAAGACTCTCAGGCACTCCTGGCCCGCTGCGGGATCAAAATCAACCTGCATCAACCACGCCTGATCGCCTTCGCCGAGAACATGCCTATCGATATTCTGCGGGTGCGTGACGATGATATCCCTGGCCTGGTGATGGATGGCGTGGTCGATCTGGGCATCATCGGAGAAAACGTGCTGGAGGAGGAGTTACTCTCTCGTCGCGCCCAGGGTGAGGATCCGCGTTACAGCTTACTGCGCCGCCTCGACTTCGGCGCCTGCCGCCTGTCGCTGGCGATGCCGCTCGATGCCCCTTACGACGGTGTCCGTTGCCTGCGAGACTGCCGCATCGCCACCTCCTACCCACACCTGCTCAAACGCTATCTCGACGAGCAAGGCGTCGCTTTCAAGTCCTGCCTGCTCAACGGCTCGGTCGAGGTGGCTCCGCGCGCCGGTCTGGCCGACGCCATCTGCGACCTGGTCTCTACCGGCGCCACGCTGGAGGCCAACGGCCTGCGTGAGGTCGAGGTGATCTACCGCTCGAAGGCCTGCCTGATCCAGCGTGATGGGGAGATGGCGCCCGCCAAGCAGGCGCTGATCGAACGCCTGTTGACTCGCATCCAAGGAGTGATCCAGGCGCGGGAGTCGAAGTACATCATGCTGCACGCCCCGAGCGATCGCCTGGATCAGATCATGGCGCTGTTGCCGGGTGCCGAACGCCCGACCCTGCTACCACTGGCGGGCGACCAGAAGCGTGTCGCCATGCACATGGTCAGCAGCGAGACGCTGTTCTGGGAAACGATGGAACAGCTCAAAGCCCTGGGTGCCAGCTCGATTCTGGTGTTGCCGATCGAAAAGATGATGGAGTGAGACCATGAGCCGCTTTGCTACCCTGATCGAATGGAATGCCTGTAGCTCCGAACAACAGCAGGCCCTGTTACAACGTCCGGCCATCGACAACGCCGCCGAGATCGGCGCCAGCGTCACGGCGATCCTCGAAGAAGTGCGCCAAGATGGTGACGCCGCCCTGCGCCGCCTCAGCCAACGGTTCGACCGCGTTGCGCCCGAACAATTGTGCGTGACGCCACAGGCGCGCGACGCCGCCGCAGACGCCCTGCCGGAAACGCTGAAACGCGCCATGCGTCAAGCGGCGGACAATATCGCCCGTTTCCACCGCGCCCAACTGCCCCGCGCCATCGAGGTTGAGACCCAGCCGGGGGTGATCTGCCGTCAGATCACCCGCCCCTTGGATACCATCGGCCTGTATATCCCCGGCGGCAGCGCCCCGCTGCTCTCCACGGTGCTGATGCTGGGTATCCCGGCGCGCGTCGCCGCCTGCCGCCGGGTGATCCTCTGTTCGCCGCCACCCATCGATCCGGCGATCCTCTATGCCGCCAGCCTGTGCGGCATCAACGAGATCTTCCAGGTCGGCGGTGCCCAGGCGATCGCCGCCATGGCTTACGGCAGCGAGTCGATTCCACGCGTCGACAAGATCTTCGGCCCGGGGAACGCCTACGTCACCGAGGCCAAGCGCCAGGTCAGCCAGCAGGTACAGGGCCCCGCCATCGACATGCCGGCCGGTCCCTCCGAGGTCTTGGTGATCGCCGATGAATACGCCAATCCGGCCTTTATCGCCGCCGATCTGCTCTCTCAGGCAGAGCACGGCCCCGACTCGCAGGTGATCCTACTGACCCCGGATACCGGGTTAGCGCAGCAGGTCGCCGAGCAAGTCGAGGCACAGTTGGCGCGCTTGCCGCGTGCGGCCATCGCGCGCCAAGCCCTGGCGCAGAGCCGACTGATCGTGACCGACTCGCTGGCCGACTGCGTGGCGATCAGCAATCGCTACGGGCCAGAGCACTTGATCATCCAGACGCGCGACGCCGCCGCCTGGGTCGATGGCATCACTAGCGCCGGCTCGGTATTCCTCGGCGACTGGTCGCCGGAGTCGGTCGGCGATTACGCCTCGGGCACCAACCATGTGCTGCCGACCTATGGCTACACCGCCACCCACTCCAGCCTGGGCGTGGCCGATTTCCAGAAACGCATGACCGTGCAACAACTCAGCCCCGCCGGCCTGCTGGCGCTGGCGCCGACGGTCGAAGTCATGGCGCAGGCCGAACGCCTCGACGCCCACAGCAACGCCGTCAGCCTACGGGTTGCCGCCATTAGGGAGAGCCAAGCATGAAACCGATCAGCGCACTGGCGCGCCAGACTATTCAGCGCCTGACCCCTTATCAATCCGCGCGTCGCCTCGGCGGCCAGGGTGACGTCTGGCTCAACGCCAACGAATACCCGCAGCCGGTCAGCTACCCGCTGCGTAGCTCCGCCTTTAACCGTTACCCCGAGTGTCAGCCCGCCGAGCTGGTCGCGCATTATGCCGACTACGCCGGTTTGACACCCCAGCAGGTGTTGGTCAGCCGGGGCGCCGACGAGGGGATTGAGCTGCTGATCCGTACCTTCTGCGAGCCGGGGTGCGATGCGATGCTCTACTGCCCGCCTACCTACGGCATGTATGCCGTCAGCGCCGAGACCTGTGACGTCGAGCGGCGCTGTGTGCCACTGGATGCCGACTGGCAGCTGGATCTCCCCGCCATCGCCGCCGCCCTCGACGGCGTCAAACTGGTGTTTGTCTGTAGCCCCAATAACCCAACGGGCAACCTGCTCGACCCCGACGCGCTGCGTCATCTGCTGGCGCTAACCGCCGGGCGAGCGCTGGTGGTGGTGGACGAGGCTTACATCGAGTTCGCCCCCGAGGCCAGCGTCGTCTCTTGGCTCGCCGACTATCCCCATCTGGTGGTGTTACGCACCCTCTCGAAGGCCTTCGCCCTGGCCGGACTGCGTTGTGGCTTTACCCTCGCCAGCAGCGAAATCATCGCCCTCTTGCAGAAGGTGATCGCTCCCTATCCCCTGCCATCGCCGGTGGCCGACATCGCCGCGCAGGCGACCACGCCCGCCGGGATCGCCGCCATGCGTGAGCGGGTGGCCTACATCGTCGCGCAGCGTCAGGCGCTGATCGCACAGTTACTGCGCTGCGACTGTATTCAGGAGGTCTATCCTTCTCAGGGGAATTACCTTATTTTCCGCAGCGACCAAGCCGCCCAGATTTTCCAGACCCTGTGGCAACAGGGCATCATTCTGCGCGATCAGAGCCGCCAGCCGGCGTTAGCCAACTGCCTACGTATCACCATCGGCAGCGACGCCGAACATCAGCGGGTGCTCACGGTGCTGCGTCGTTATAGCCAGGAGGGGAAGTAACCATGGAAAAGTATCTCTTTATCGATCGCGACGGCACCCTGATCGTCGAACCGCCGCAGGACTTTCAGGTCGACCGACTGGATAAGCTGGCGCTGATGCCCAGCGTTATCCCGGCGCTGCTGCGTCTGCAACAGGCTGGTTACCGCCTAGTGATGGTCAGCAACCAGGATGGTTTGGGCAGCGAACGCTTCCCGCAGGCGGACTTCGACGCGCCGCACGATCTGATGATGCAGATCTTCACCTCACAGGGCATCGTCTTCGATCAGGTGCTGATCTGCCCGCATCTGCCGCAAGCCGGGTGCGCCTGCCGTAAGCCGGCCACCGGGCTGGTCGACGCCTATCTGCAACCCGGCATCCTCGATAGCCAGGCCTCATGGGTGATCGGCGATCGCGACAGTGACCTGCAGCTGGCACATAACATGGGGATCAACGGCCTGCGTTACGCCGCCGACCCACAGGAGGGCACTAGCCTCGACTGGCCGCAGATCGCCGAGCGCCTGACCCGCCGCGATCGCCATGCTCGGGTCGAGCGCGTCACTCGCGAGACGGCGATCGTCGCCGAGGTGTGGCTGGATCGCCAGGGCGATAACCATATCCGTACCGGTATCGGCTTCTTCGATCACATGCTGGATCAGATCGCCACCCACGGCGGCCTACGTCTGCGCCTCGAGGCGCAGGGCGATCTGCACATCGACGATCACCACACGGTGGAAGATTGCGGCCTGGCATTGGGTGAGGCGTTACGTGTCGCCTTAGGCGACAAGCGCGGCATCGCCCGTTTCGGTTTCGTCCTGCCGATGGATGAGTGTCTGGCGCGCTGTGCGCTGGATATCTCCGGACGCCCCTACCTCTCCTTCAAGGCGGAGTTCAGCCATCAGCGTGTCGGTGATCTCAGCACCGAGATGGTGGAGCACTTCTTCCAATCGCTCGCCTACGCGATGGGGATCACGCTGCACCTGAAGACCAAGGGTAAGAACGACCATCACCGCGTCGAGAGCCTCTTCAAGGCCTTTGGCCGTACCCTGCGCCAAGCCATCCGCATCGAGGATGACCGCTTACCCAGCTCGAAAGGAGTGCTGTGATGGGCGAAAAATGTAACGTGGTGATCCTGGATACCGGCTGCGCCAACCTGGCCTCGGTCGCGTATGCCCTGCGTCGCCTGGGCTATGACCCGCAGGTGAGTCGCGATCCACGCCGGGTGCTGGCGGCGGACAAGCTGCTGCTGCCCGGCGTCGGTAGCGCCCAAGCGGCCATGGCCCAACTGCGCCAGCGCGATCTGATCGAGTTGATCCGCGCCTGTACCCAGCCGGTGCTCGGCATCTGCCTCGGCATGCAGTTGCTGGCCAGCCGCAGCGCCGAGGGCGACGTCCCCTGCCTCGGACTGATCGATACGGCGGTGGCGCAGATGACCGATACCGGCCTGCCGCTGCCGCACACCGGTTGGAATCAGGTCAGCTCGCGCGCCGGCAATCCGCTGTTCCGCGCGATTCCCGACGGCAGCTACTTCTACTTCGTCCATAGCTACGCCTACCCACTGTGCGCCAACACGCTGGCGCAGTGCGACTACGGCTATACCTTCAGCGCGGCGGTGCAGCGCGACAACTTCTATGGCGTACAGTTTCACCCCGAGCGCTCCGGTCAGGCTGGCGCGCGCCTGTTGAAAAACTTTCTGGAGATGCCGTCATGATCATTCCGGCGTTGGACTTTATCGATGGCAACGTAGTGCGCCTGCATCAAGGGGACTATGGCCGCCAGCGTGACTATGCGGGGGATGCCCTGACCCGCTTGCTGGCCTACCAGGCACAAGGGGCTCAGGCGCTGCACCTGGTCGACCTGAGCGGCGCGCGCGATCCGGCACAGCGTCAGCTAGCGATGCTGACACGCCTATTACAGGCGCTGCACGTGCCGGTCCAGGTCGGTGGCGGTGTGCGCAGCGCCGATGATGTGGCGGCACTGCTCGATGCCGGCGCCGCCCGGGTGGTGATTGGCTCGACGGCGGTGCGTCAGCCCGACGAGGTGGCCCGCTGGTTTGCCCGCTTCGGCGCCGAGCGGCTGGTGCTGGCGCTGGATGTCCGCATCGGCGCGGACGGCGAGAAACGGGTGGCCGTCAGCGGTTGGCAGGAGGACTCCGGCGTTACCCTGGAGCAGATGGTCGATCGTTTCCTACCACTGGGACTGCAACACGTGTTATGTACCGACATCGCCTGCGACGGCACGCTACAAGGCGCCAACGTGGCGCTCTATCGCCAGATCTGCACGCGTTACCCGCAGGTGGCGTTCCAATCCTCCGGCGGCATCGGCGGATTAGCCGACATCGCCGCGCTACGCGGTAGCGGCGTACAGGGGGTGATCGTCGGGCGGGCGTTGTTGGAAGGAAAAATGAGTGTCGAGGAGGCTATCGCATGCTGGCAAAACGCATAATTCCCTGCCTAGACGTACGCGACGGCCAGGTCGTTAAGGGCGTTCAGTTCCGTAATCACGAGATCATCGGCGACATCGTACCGCTGGCGCAGCGCTACGCCGCCGAGGGGGCCGATGAGCTGGTGTTCTATGACATCACCGCCTCCGCCGATGGGCGCACGGTCGATAAGCGTTGGGTCGCCCGTGTCGCCGAGGTGATCGATATCCCCTTCTGCGTCGCCGGCGGCATCCGCAGCGTCGAGGAGGCCGGGCAGATCTTGAGCTATGGGGCCGATAAGATCTCCATCAACTCACCGGCCCTGGCCGATCCGACGCTGATCTCACGTCTGGCGGATCGCTTTGGGGTACAGTGTGTGGTGGTGGGCATCGATACCTGGCACGACACCACCAGCGACAGCTATCAGGTCTACCAATTTACCGGCGACGAGACGCGAACCCGCGCCACCACCTGGCAGACCGAGGCCTGGGTGCAGGAGGTACAACGCCGGGGTGCCGGCGAGATCGTCCTCAATATGATGAATCAGGATGGGGTACGCAACGGCTACGATCTACGTCAGTTGGCACAGATGCGTGCCGTCTGTCAGGTGCCGCTGATCGCCTCCGGCGGCGCGGGTACGGCGCAACATTTCCTAGAGGCCTTCAACCAGGCCGATGTCGACGGCGCCCTGGCCGCCTCGGTATTCCATAAACAGATTATTCAAATCGGTGAACTCAAGCGCTATCTGGCGCTCAACGGTGTGGAGATTCGACTGTGTTGACTCAAGGTTTTCTTTCGCAACAACAAAAAGAGCGGCTGGATTGGAATAAGGTCGAGGGAATGATGCCGGCCATCGTGCAGCATGCCGCTTCCGGCCAAGTGCTGATGCTGGGCTACATGACGCCGGAGGCGTTGGAACAGACCGAGCGCAGCGGCAAGGTCACCTTCTATTCGCGCAGCAAGCAGCGCCTGTGGACCAAGGGGGAAACCTCCGGCCATGTGCTGAATGTGGTCAGCATCACGCCGGACTGCGATCGCGATACGTTACTGGTGCTGGCCGAGCCGCAGGGACCGACCTGCCACCTCGGCACGGACAGCTGTTTCGACCCCGCCACCCCGCAATGGCTCTTCCTCTATCAGTTAGAGCAGTTGCTGGCGGCGCGTAAGCACGCCGATCCGCAAAGTTCCTACACCGCGCGCCTCTACGCCAGCGGCACCAAACGCATCGCCCAGAAGGTCGGTGAAGAGGGCGTCGAGACGGCGCTGGCCGCCACCGTGCAGGACCGCGACGAGCTGGTCAACGAGGCCTCCGATCTGGTCTACCATCTGCTGGTGCTGCTTCAGGATCAGCGTCTATCGCTGGGTGACGTCATCGACTGCCTATCTCAGCGCCACGCCCGCCGCCCTTAATCTCACCCGACGCCGCTACGGCGGCGTCCTCCCCCCTCCCCGCTGGCGTCTCCTCCCCTGAGGTAATCGGGGTGTGAACGTGCTGTATCCGTGGGTTAATGACCGATACAAAAAGCGTCTGCCCGCTCACGAAACCCATCTTTCGACCGCAATTCAACAGAGTAGATAGCACTAATCGTAATATGATTAATTAGGAAAAAGTGTAACGCCGACGTGTTACACGCGGCGTGTTATGGCAAGTGTTACCCCTCTCTCATAATAATAAGGTCCATTCTATGAGCAATCGTTATCCCGCCTCTGGGCGACATCGGCGTTGGCCGTGGTTACTGCTGCTGGGCGTGATCCTCGGCATCATCCTGGTCGCCGCCAGCTTCACCGTGCTACATAAGACCAGTAGCACCGAGTTCTGCGTCTCCTGTCACACCATGCAACAACCGCTGGCCGAATATCAGGGCAGTGTCCACTTCCAGAATAAACCCGGCATCCGCGCCGACTGCGCCGACTGCCACGTCCCGCAACAACCTCTCGACTTCCTGAAAACCAAGGTGTTGGCGCTGAAGGATGTCTATGGTGAACTCACCGGGAAGATCGACACCCCCGAGAAGTACCAGGCCCACAAGCTGGCCATGGCGCAAAGCGTCTGGAACACCATGAAGGCCAACGATTCGGCGACCTGCCGCTCCTGCCACAGCTACCAGGCGATGGATATCATCGATCAGAGCCCGGAAGCACGTCAGCAGCACCCGGTGGCGATCAAGCAAGGTGAAACCTGTATCGATTGCCATAAGGGTGTCGCTCATATTCTGCCGGATATGAGCGCCTTGACGGCCGCCGGCGCCAACGAACTGGCCGCCGCCGCCGCCCAGACACCGGCCAGCGCCCACACCCTGTACGCCATCGCCACCCAACCGTTCTTCCTGAGCCCGAACAGCGGCGCGCACGACGATGGTAGCCTGATGCCGTCGACCGCCATCCGCGTCCTGCAACGCCAGGGCGAGATGATCCAAGGCGAACTCAATGGCTGGCAACAGGATGGCGTCAACCAGGTGATCTACGATGCCCAAGGCAAACGCATTCTGGCGGCATTGCTGGGTGAGGCCGCGCGTAAGCAGGTGAAAGTCCTGTCGAGCGAGACCGATGCGGCGACGGGATTGATCTGGCATCGCGTCAGCCTCGCCGTCTGGCTGCCGAAGGCCAAACTGATCGGCAGTGAGCAACCCATCTGGCGCTATGCCGCCACGATGATGTCCGACAACTGCACCGGCTGTCACGGCCTCACCGCGTTGGATCGGTTCAACGCCAACCAATGGATCGGGGTGGTCAAGGGCATGGCCTCACGCACCTCGTTGAATGAAGAACAGCTGCGCCTACTGACCCAATATGTCCAAAAACACGCCAGCGATATGTCTGCCGATCGTGCCGAGGAGACGAAGTGATGAATAAGAAAACCGCCCCCACCGCCGCGCCGCTGCGCGTCTCACGCCGTCATTTCCTCGCCGGTGGCGCCGCCCTGCTCGGCGCACCGCTACTGGCCGGACTGTGGCCCAAGTCGGCGCTGGCGCAGGCCATCAGCCTGGCGTTGCCGCAGTTTACCGCCCTGCAGCCGGCCCAAAAGGGGCCGTTGACCGGCGCCCACTGGGGGGCCTTCGAGGCCATCGTGAGCGACGATCGGATGGTCGGCGTACGAGCGGTCAGCGACGATCCCTACCCCAACGAGCTGATCACCATGGCCCCCTATCAGGTCCATGCCGCCAACCGCATCAAGTACCCGATGGTGCGTAAGCATTACCTGGAGGGGGGGCCGCAGAATGGCCATCCCGAGCTACGTGGCTGCGACGAGTGGGTTCGCGTCAGCTGGGATCAGGCGCTCACCTTGGTCAGCGACCAGATCACCCGCCTGCAACGCCAGTATGGCCCGCAATCCATCCACGCCGGCTCCTATGGCTGGAAGAGCGTTGGCATGTTGCATAATAGCCGTACCCTGTTGCAACGCCTGATGAACCTCAGCGGCGGCTTCCTCGGCTACGCCGGTGACTACTCGACCGGCGCGGCGCAGGTCATCATGACCCACGTGGTCGGCTCGATGGAGGTCTACGAGCAGCAAACCGCCTGGCCCAACGTGATCGAGCACAGCGAGCTGGTGGTGCTCTGGGGCTGTAACCCCATGATCACCCTGGAAAACAGCTGGAATATGCCCGACCATGTCGGCCAGACCGGCTTCGAGGCGTTGAAGAAGAAGGGCACGCGTATCATCAGTATCGATCCGGTACGCAGCGCCAGCACCACCCAGCTCAACGCCGAGTGGATCGCCCCGCACCCCTACACCGACGCGGCGATGCTACTCGGTATCGCCCACACCCTGATGAGCGAGAAGCTGCACGATCGCGACTTCCTCGCCACCTATACCGTCGGCTTCGATCGTTTCGCCGACTACCTGAATGGTAAGGATGATGGCGTCGTCAAGGATGCCGCCTGGGCGGCGGCCATCAGTGGCGTCGAGGCCGAAACCCTGCGCCAGTTGGCACGAGACATGGCTCGTCAGCGCACCATGATCATGGCGGGCTGGGGGATCCAGCGCCAGCATCACGGCGAACAACCTCACTGGCTGCTGGTCACCGTGGCCGCCATGCTTGGCCAAATCGGCCTGCCTGGCGGTGGCTTCGGCTTTAGCTATCACTACTCCTCCGGCGGTAGCCCCACGGCGCGCGGCGGCATCTTGTCGGGGATCTCGGCGGGGAATGCGCCGAAGAACAGTCCGACGCCTATTCCGGTGGCACGCATCGCCGATTGCCTAGCCAACCCGGGCAAGACCATCGACTTTAACGGCGGCAAGGTTACCTATCCCGATGTGAAGATGGTGTATGTCGCCGGGGGCAACCCCTTCGGCCACCATCAAAATACCAACAACCTGATCGAAGCCTGGCGTCGGCCGGAGACCATCGTGGTCAACGAACCTTACTGGACCGCCACCGCCAAGTACGCCGACATCGTGTTGCCCGCCACCACCAGCTATGAACGTAACGATCTGGAGATGGGCGGTGACTACTCCCAGCTGTATGTATTCCCGATGCATCAATGCGTTCCACCGCAACACGAGGCACGTAACGACTTCGCCATCTTCGCGGGGCTGGCAGAGAAGCTTGGGGTCCTGGAGGCCTTCACCGAGGGTAAGGATGAACAGCAATGGCTGAAAGGAATGTACGATGGCATGGCGGCGCAGGCACGCAACGCGCGCGTCGCCCTGCCGCCATTCGATATGTTCTGGGCGTCCAACAACTACATCCGCTTCCCGATCCCGCCGGCCAACAAGGAGTGGGTGCGCTACGCCGATTTCCGCGCCAACCCGCTGCTCAACCCACTCGGGACACCGTCCGGCAAGATCGAGATCTACTCGGATACCATCGCCGCGATGAACTACCCCGACTGCAAGGGATTACCTAGCTGGATGCCACCCTATGAGTGGTATCAAAGCGAGGTGGCTCAACGCTTCCCGCTCTCGCTGAGTACCGCGCACGCCGTCAACCGTCTGCACTCCCAGCTGGACAACACCCCGCTGCGTGAGAAGTATGCCGTCGCCAATCGTGAGGCGATCCTGATCCATCCGCAGGATGCCAAGGCACGTGGCATCGCCGACGGCGATCTGGTACGCGCCTGGAACGATCGTGGTCAGATCCTGGTCGGCGCCATCGTCACCCAGGATATCCGCCCCGGGGTCGTGCGTATCAGCGAAGGGGCCTGGTTCGATCCGGCCGATCCGGCAAAGCCCGGTTCGCTGTGTCGAAACGGCAACGTCAACTGCCTGACCTTCGATATCGGCTCCTCTCGCCTGGCCCAGGGTAACTGTGGCCATATGGCGCAGTTGGAGATCGAGAAGTTCCAGGGCACCCCTCCGGCCAATACCGCACATGACGTGCCGCGCGGCGCCTAACGCCGGCACGACGCGTTAATCCCACCGTCTGACGGCGCCTGCAACGGGCGCCGTCGCATATTGAAATCCCTTTTCATTTATCTAGAAGGTGCGTAACATGCGCGCCAAATACCCCCTTACTTTCTCAGCTTATTAGCGGTTGATCCATGCTCACTCTTGCCCGCGCCCTCACTCGACGACTCCCCGATCGTACCGGCAGCGCCTTCTTGATCGTCGCGTTTCTCACCGGGATCGCCGGGGCGCTTCAAACCCCGACGCTCAGCCTGTTCCTCTCCAGCGAGGTCACGCAGAGTCCGCTGCTGGTCGGCCTGTTTTATACTGGCAGCGCCGTGATCGGCATCATCGTCAGTCAAGGGCTCGCCAGCCTCTCGGATCGGCGCGGCGATCGTAAGCGACTAATCCTGGGATGCTGCCTCTTGGGAGCCCTCGGCTGCCTCCTGTTCGCCTACAACCGCAACTACACCCTGTTATTGGTGGTCGGGGTATGCCTAACCAGTTTCGGCTCCACCGCCAACCCGCAGATGTTCGCCCTGGCGCGCGAGTATGCCGATCGCAGCGGCAAGGAGGCGGTGATGTTCAGCTCCATCCTGCGCGCCCAGATCTCCCTGGCCTGGGTGATTGGCCCACCGCTGGCCTTCGCCATGGCCTTGGGCTGGGGCTTCACCTTGATGTATCTGGCCGCGACCCTCACCTTTCTATTATGCGCCGCCATCGTGTGGCGCTGGCTGCCGACGATGCCGCGAGCGGCGGAAACCCCGCGCGGCGGCGCCCAGGCTCCACGCCGTAATCGCCATCAGACGCTGCTGCTGCTGATCTGCGCCACCTTAATGTGGACCTGCAATAGCATGTATCTAATCAATATGCCGCTCTATATCAGCCATCAGCTGCAACTCCCGGAGCGGCTGGCCGGCTTGATGATGGGCAGCGCCGCCGGGCTAGAGATCCCGACGATGCTGATCGCCGGCGTCTATGCCAAACGGTTGGGGAAACGGCGCCTGATGCTACTGGCGCTGGCGGCCGGGGTGCTGTTCTACGCGGGATTATGCTGGATCACCCATCCCTGGGCCCTGCTGGCTCTGCAACTGCTGAATGCGGTGTTTATCGGTATCTTGGCGGGGATCGGCATGCTGTACTTCCAGGATCTGATGCCGGGACAGGCGGGCTCGGCCACCACGCTGTTCACCACCAGCGGACGTATCGGCTGGATCATCGCCGGTTCGATCGCCGGGGTCCTGGCCGAATGGTGGAACTACTCGGCGGTATTCCCGGTGTCGCTGCTGATGCTCTTCGCCGCCAGCGCTTGCATGCTGAAGATGAAGAGCGATCGTCAACTCACGGACAATTCGACATCGGCGCCCTAAACCGGGCGCCTATCGGGGAACACGTGGCGATGGACTCGCCCGCGCGGTGGCGCCGACTCAGGGTGCGGTGGCGCGCTCCAAGGCGCCCAGATAAGCCAACGCCGCCTCACGATCCGCGCCGCACATCTCGGCGCAGGGCTTAAGCTGGCCACACACCGCCGGGCGCTGTGCGGAGTGAAATAGCCGACAACGCAACGCCTCATCCAACTGTGGACACGGCATCGCCGCTGGCTTGCCCTGCGGCAACCCCGGGATCGGGCTGGATATCGACGGGGCGATACAACAGGCGGCACACGCGGCGCGGCACTCCATCATTGATGACTTCTCCTCTCCGCCTCGGGCGGTCGATGCTAGGGGCGCACACCCGATGGGCGGCCAGGACCGATGCGGCGCAGAAAAAATCGGCGCTCGGCTCGGCGGGGCGCTTACCCTAACAAAGCCGCGCCGCGTCGGCTAGCCCCGCCGGTGAAAAAAACGTCATGGCCGCCTTTTCAGCGGCCCGGTCGCGACTCCTCCTCTACCCCATCGGGTTTTCTTTCTCTACACGTCGATTCTCCGGTTTACTTTCTATGCGCCGCATCGTACCATTGCGCTAGTACATAAGAATCCACAGGAGTCACCGATGACCATGGAGCAGACCTTGACCACCTCGTTGCAGCGCCCCTCAATCTTGGGCGGAGCGATGATCATCGCCGGAACCGCCGTTGGCGCCGGTATGTTTTCCATTCCCGTCGTCACCGCCGGGGTGTGGTTCAGCCTCTCCGCCATCCTGTTACTCATCACCTGGGCCTGCATGTACCTATCCGGTCTGATGATCCTGGAGAGCAACCTGCACTACCCGGCGGGAGCCAGCTTCCATACCATGGTGGGCGATCTGTTGGGCAAGGGTTGGAATAGTCTCAACGGGCTGTCCATCGCCTTCGTGCTGTATATCCTGACTTATGCCTATATCTCCGCCGGCGGTTCGATCATCACCCATACGCTGGCACCGTTGGTCGAGGTTGGCCAGCCGTTGGCCGGTGGGGTCTTCGCCCTGTTAGTCGGGTTCATCGTCTGGCTGTCGACGCGGGCGGTGGATCGCCTGAGCACCGTGCTCATCGGCGGGATGGTGATCACCTTCCTGCTGTCGACCGGTGATATGTTTACCCATGTCGATCCCGCCATCTTGTTCGATCGCGGCGACGAACAGGCCAGTTACCTGCCCTATGCATTGGCCGCGATGCCCTACCTGCTGACCTCGTTTGGCTACCATGGCAACGTGCCGGGGCTGGTCAAGTATTACAACAAGGATAGTCGCGCGGTGGTGCGTAGCCTGCTGTACGGCACCCTGATCGCCTTGGTGATCTACCTCTTCTGGCAGTATGTGATCCAGGGCAACATCAGCCGGGCGGCCTTCCGCCAGATCATCGCCGAGGGTGGTAACATTGGCAGCCTGCTCAAGCAGATGGGCAGCGTCGCCAGCAGCCCGTTAGTGACGCAGTTGCTGAACGCCTTCTCCTATATGGCTCTGGCCAGCTCCTTCCTCGGCGTCTCTCTGGGGCTGTTCGACTACATCGCCGACATGCTGAAGTTTACCGATACACCGAGTGGGCGGGCCAAGAGCGCGTTGATCACCTTCGTGCCGCCGACCATCGGCGCGCTGCTGTTCCCCAATGGCTTCCTGTATGCCATCGGCTTCGCTGGCCTGGCGGCCACCATCTGGGCGGTGATCGTCCCGGCGCTAATGGCGCACGCCAGCCGCCGCCGCTTCCCGCAAGCGCACTATCGCGTGCCGGGCGGCATCGCGGTCATCGTCTTGGTGATCGGCTTTGGCCTGCTCAACGCCATCGCCCATATTCTGTCTCTGTTCAATCTGTTACCAATCTACCGCTAAACGACTCGCGCCCCGTTCTCCGGGGCGCCTCTTTTCCCGTCGAGGCCACTTTTTCCGCCGCCTCCCCTTGCCTGAAACGCGGTGTACGGGTAGTGTGTCGCCACCTGACTGCCTCCCGCCGTATCGCCAGTGGTATCCGTAACGGATGGGAGCGCGGCCGAATAACCCCGCTGTTTTTTTAAGGTATTGCAATCATGGCCAGAGCTAACGAAATCAAACGCGGTATGGCGGTAAACTACAACGGTAAGCTGCTGTTGGTCCGCGATATTGATATCCAGTCCCCCAGCGCACGCGGCGCGGCGACCCTGTACAAAATGCGTTTCTCCGACGTGCGTACCGGGCTGAAAGTGGAAGAGCGCTTTAAAGGCGACGATCTGCTGGAGACCATCACCCTGAGCCGTCGTCCCGTCACCTTCTCTTACATCGACGGCGACGAGTATGTGTTTATGGATGACGAAGACTACACCCCGTACACCTTCAAGAAAGAGCAGATCGAAGAAGAGCTGCTGTTTATCCCGGAAGGCGGCATCCCGGGGATGCAGGTGCTGACCATGGAAGGCCAGGTGCTGGCACTCGAACTGCCGCAGACCGTCGACATGGAAATCATCGAGACCACTCCGAGCATCAAGGGTGCCTCCGCCAGTGCGCGTACCAAGCCGGCTACCCTGCCAACCGGGCTGGTCGTCCAGGTACCGGAGTATCTGAGCAACGGCGAGAAGATCCGTATTCACGTCGAAGAGCGTCGCTTTATGGGCCGCGCCGACTAAGTCGCCGCCCATGCGGCAGGTGACGCCGCTCGGTACGCAACAGGGGGGACGCATCGCGTCCCCCCTGTTGGTTATCTCATGCGCCAAGGCGCCGAGCGCATCACTTCATCTGCGGGAAGTAGACACGTTTAATCGCCAGCTCGACACCGCGAACCTCGGCCAACCCCTTTAGGCGCCCGATGGCGGAGTAGCCCGGGTTGGTCTTCTTCTTCAGATCGTCCAGCATCTGGTGACCATGGTCCGGACGCATCGGAATCGGACGCAGATCGCCCGCCTGCTGACGACGCTGCTCTTCCGTCAGGATCGCCTTGACCACGGCGAACATGTCGACATCCCCCTGAAGATGCGCCCCTTCATGGAAGCTCTTCGGGTTATCTTCGCGGCAGGTGGCGCGCAGATGAGTGAAGTGAATACGATCGCCGAAGCGTTCGATCATCTCCACCAGATCGTTATCGGCCCGCACGCCGTAGGAACCGGTGCACATGGTGAACCCGTTGTAGATGCTGTCGACCGTCTCTTTCAGCCACTGCATGTCTTCGATTGTCGAGACGATACGCGGTAGGCCGAGGATCGGACGCGGCGGATCATCCGGATGTACCGCCAGGCGTAGACCACAGGCCTCGGCCACCGGGACAATCTCACGCAGGAAATGAGCCATATGCTCACGCAGCTGCGCCTTGTCGATGCCATCATATTCGGCCAGGCGGGCACGAAACTGATCCAGGGTATAACCCTCTTCCGCTCCCGGCAATCCGGCGATGATGTTGCCCGTCAGCTTGGCCACCTCGGCCTCACTCATCGCGTCGAAGTAGGCCTTGGCCTGGCGCTGCTCTTCCGCGCTGTAATCCTGTTCGGCACCCGGACGCTGCAAGATATGCAGTTCGAAGGCGGCGAAGGCGATCTGGTCGAAACGCAGGGCCTTGGAGCCATCCGGCATCAGAAACTCCAGATCGGTACGCGTCCAGTCCAATACCGGCATGAAGTTATAGCAGACGGTATCGATGCCACAGGCCGCCAGATTACGCAGGCTCTGTTTGTAATTGTCGATATGACGCTGATAGTCACCCGTCTGCGTCTTGATCTCTTCGTGAACCGGAACACTCTCTACCACCGACCAGGTCAATCCCTTTTCAGCCAGCATCGCCTTACGCTGCTCGATCTCCTCGACACTCCACACTTCGCCGTTCGGAATATGGTGCAACGCCGTCACGACGCCGGTCGCGCCAGCCTGGCGGACATCATCAAGGGAAACCGGATCGTTCGGGCCATACCAACGCCAAGTTTGTTCCATCTACTGTTACCTTCTGCGGTGTGTTAACGGGTACTGCTCTGACGGGTCAGACAGATTTCACGATTCACGGCCATCGCCGGCACAATCTGTCATACCAAATCGTCACAGATATCACTCAGCTTTACCCTGACGCATCCCGATGCGCCTGTCAAAAGCGAAAGTCTCATTGGTTGATCCGCCTCACGATTATCGGGGAATTTTGGACTAACCAATTTGATTTTCTGTCATATCAATTTAGACTGCAAGCCCATGTGATGCTGTCTGACCACCCTGTGAATGCGTGTGGGCTTAGCGCGATTCAGGTGACGGCTCTCGATAAAGTGGTCTAACACCTTTGCGTATTGCTATGAAACAGGCCGCCCATGCGGTGCTGCTTCACTCATCCATTAGATGGAGCTCCGAATGAAAAACCTCGCCAACCATACATTACCGGCCGATGTGCAGCGTCCCAGCTACGATCGCAGCGCCCTGAAGTCCCGTATCGTACACCTAGGCTTTGGCGCCTTTCACCGTGCGCATCAAGCCTTATTGACCGATCGCGTCTTGAATAAGCAAGGCGGTGACTGGGGATACTGTGAGGTGAACCTGATCGGCGGGGAGGCCTTGATCGAGCAATTGCGCCAGCAGGATCATCTCTATAGCGTGCTGGAGAAGGGCGCTAGCCACAATCAGGCGATCGTGGTCGGCGCGGTGCATGAGTCGCTGCACGCCACCCTCGATGGCATCGAGGCGGTGGTCGAGAAGATGGCCGAGCCGCAGGTCGCCATCGTCTCTCTGACGGTCACCGAAAAAGGGTACTGCATCGAGCCGGGTAGCGGACGCTTGGACCTGAACAACCCGTTGATCCAGGCCGATCTGGCCACGCCGCACCAACCCGCCTCCGCCCCTGGCGCCATCGTTGAGGCGCTGCGCCTACGTCGTGAGCGCGGCCTCGCCCCCTTTACCGTACTCTCCTGCGACAACATCCCGGAAAACGGCCATGTGGTGAAGAATGCGGTATTGGATCTGGCCCAGGCGCGTGACCCGCAACTGGCCGCCTGGATCGACGCCAATGTCACCTTCCCCAGCACCATGGTCGATCGCATCGTACCGGCGGCCACCGCCGAGACGCTGGCGGAGATCCATACGGCACTGGGCGTCGACGACCCGTGTGGCATCGCCTGTGAACCCTTTATTCAGTGGGTGGTCGAGGATAATTTCGTCGCCGGTCGCCCCGAGTGGGAGATCGCCGGCGCCGAGTTGGTCAGCGATGTGCTGCCCTACGAGGAGATGAAGCTACGCATGCTTAACGGTAGCCACTCGTTCCTCGCCTACCTGGGGTATCTGGCAGGCTATCAACACATCAATGACTGCATGGAGGATGGCGCCTACCGTCAAGATGCCCATCGTCTGATGCTGCAAGAGCAGGCGCCAACCCTGAGCGTCAGCGGCGTCGATCTGGCACGCTACGCCGCGTTGCTGATCGACCGTTACAGCAACCCCTCTCTGAAGCACCGTACCTGGCAGATCGCCATGGACGGCACCCAGAAGCTACCGCAACGCATGCTGGACTCCATCCGCTGGCATCTGGCGCACGATAGCGCCTTCCCTTGCCTGGCGCTGGGCGTGGCCGGTTGGATGCGTTACGTCGGAGCTATCGATGATGCCGGGCAGCCGATCGACGTGCGCGACCCGATGGCGGAAACCCTGAAGCAGTGCGTAGCCAACAGCGCCGACGGCGCAGAGCGTGTCCAGGCGCTGCTGGGCGTCAGCGCGGTCTTCGGTGACGCGCTGCCGCAAGAGTCCCGCTTTGTCGAGGCGGTGACCGCCGCCTACCTGTCACTGATGCAGCAGGGCGCGGCGCAGAGCTGTGCCGATCTGGCCGCTCAAGCATAAAAAAAGGCCGTCTTTGGACGGCCTCGCGTTCTCCTCGCAGGCCCCCTCCGGGGCCTGCGTTTCGCCGCTTACACGGCCGGCAACGTTTTGCTCCCCTCGCTAACGGTAAATGTCGCGACCATTTCAGTCAGCACCTTGGCCTGATCCTCCAGGACATGGGAGGCGGCGGTGGACTCCTCCACCAGCGTCGCATTCTGTTGCGTCACGGTATCCATCTGGTTGATGGCCTGGTTTATCTGGACAATCCCCCGACTTTGCTCCTCTGCACTGTCCGAGATCTCCCCCAAGACCGCAGAGAGATGGGTGATCGAATTAATGATATTCTCCATCGTAGAACCGGCCGCCGAGACGCTGGCGCTGCCTTGGTTCACCTTCTCCACCGAGGCGGAAATCAGGCTATTAATCTCCTTCGCCGCCTGAGCGCTGCGCTGGGCCAGATTGCGAACCTCGCTGGCTACCACGGAGAAGCCCCGCCCCTGATCCCCCGCGCGAGCGGCCTCAACCGCCGCATTCAGCGCCAGGATATTGGTCTGAAACGCAATGCTGTCAATGACACTGGTGATCGACGAGATATGTTGGGAGTTAGCGGAAATCGCCTCCATGGTCTTAACGACATCCGTAATCGCATGGCCGCCCGACACCACTGTCTTCGCCGCCTCATTGGCCAGCTGCGCCGCGTTGCGTGAGTTATCGCTATTCTGATTCACGATAGAGGTAATTTGCTCCATGCTGGCGGCCGTCTCCTCTAACGCCGCCGCCTGTTGTTCGGTTCTCGACGCAAGATTGCTCCCACCGGAGGAAATCTCGCCAGCCCCCGAATAAATCACCTCGGCACTGCCTCTCACAGAGATAACAATATCCCGTAACGCCCGCTGCATCTCGGCCAGATGGCTGGACAAAACCTGCATTTCACTTTTACCCTGACAGGCGATACGCTGCGTCAAATCCCCGCGGGCAATGTATTGAATATGGCGAATGACGATCTGCAACGGCAGTAGCATCGCTTTTTTCACCGAGAGCCAACATATCAACAGGCAAAGCAGGGATAACATACCGACCAGCGATAATACCCACTTCATCACCAGACAATCATGTTGACTCTTACTGACGCCCTGATGCATGAGTCGATCATGTTGCTCCTGCCAGGCATTATAGGCATGCTGTGTCGCAATATTCAGATCGACCAGTTTCTCATTCAGCGCCATCGCCTGCTGGATATCATTTTGCTTTAAAAATGAATAGATTTGAGAAACAATGGTGAGATACTGACTGAAATTATTATTTACCCGATTAACCACATCGGCCGATAAACCATCAACATCAGGAATATCTTTATATGCCAGGTAGTTGCGGCGAGCTTCAGCGATCCGCCGTTCCGCTCGGTCTGAGAGGCCTTGCACCTTCTCCTGATCAAACTTTACTGCCGTAACCTGATTTAACGCCTCGCGTAAACTCGAGCGCGCCTGAATTAAATTGATCCAGGCTTCGCTGAAGAACATGACATTACGCCGTGACTGATAATTTTCCTGTATGTGATCATCATCGTTATTAATTACATTATAAAAAATACAGAATGAGATCGCCTGAATTGAAAAAATCGCAACGATTATTATCGGAATTAATGTTGCTATTTTTACCTTAGAAAACATAAGAACGGATTTTCCTGTCGCCGATTATTTATTAAGTAAGCGTTATCGGCACGCGCATCACTTTCTTTATCAGTTTTTTTGAAAATATAAAATATGTCTACAATGCATACAGCCAAATAATGGCTGTAGAAATAGACCGCTCGGTGATAATAACTAGTGAAATAACATTTTATGTTATTTCATCGCCTGAGTTGGCGCATTAGCTAACCAATGCTGGGTAAAATCCGTGAGAGATGATGGACGACCGAACCAATAACCCTGCAAGAAATCCAGATGGTAAGCGCGTAAATGCTGTAGCTGTGGCTCCGACTCCACCCCTTCCGCTAACGTCACCATGTTGAGACGCTTCGCCAAAGTGATCACCGTATCCACAATATGCTCGGATAACGCGTCGCTCCCGATCATCCGCACGAAGCTCTGATCGATCTTCAAGATATCAAACGGGTAACGCTGTAGATAAGCCAGGCTCGAGTGCCCGGTACCGAAGTCATCCAGCGCCAGCTGCACCCCTAATGCGCGTAACTCATCGAAGATACGCTCCGTCAACGCGCCATCGGGCACCCGCTGACGCTCCGTCAGCTCCAACACCAGCTGAATCGGGTTCTCTTGGAAGGCGGCGAGGAAACGACGACACTCCTCGACCAGGCTGAGATCGTTAAAATGGCTGGCGCTGATGTTAAAACCGAAGTGAAAATCTGCCGGTAAACTTTTGCAGCGAGGAGCAAAATAGTCACTGACCTGCTGCATCATGTCACGCGTCATCGCGACGATAAGCCCGCTATCCTCCGCCAAGGGAATGAAGTTATTCGGTGGGATCAGCCCCAACTGGGGATGCTGCCAACGCATCAGGATCTCACAGCCGACCAGACGCTCATCCTGACCACTGACGACCGGTTGGATGTAGGGGATGAACTGATGACGACGCAACGCCTCACGCAAGTAGGCCACCGGGCTATTCACCTGCCCCGCCAGACGGTAGGTCACCACACCAAACACGATGGCGAGGCCCAAGAACAGCACCAGGCTGCCGCGCGAGTAATCCAAAATATAGGCCCAGTGGCTGTTGACCGGGATCGTCGTCACCACCGAGACGGCATAATGGGGGGCCTGCTGCACGATGCGCCGCCCCTCCACCGGCGGCAGCGCCGCGATCACCTGGCCGCGCGCATCCATCCAACGATCGCCGATATGCAGATACAGCGGGGTCGGCTCACTCAACGAACGCAAAATATTGCGCAGATAGTAGCCATCGATCCCAACTAATACACTGCTATTCTCCGGCCCCGGTGTACTGAACACCAACAGGGAGCGGTTCGGCGTCAGCTGATTATTCGGCATCAGGGTCAAGCGATGCTCGCTGTAGCGATCATGACCAAGTTTACGTTGGGTGGCGCCATACAACGACGAACAGTAGATGGTGCTGTCTCGCGCCAGGTTGACCGAGCGCACGTCGGGCACCGTGGTCACTTGGAAGGCCAACGCGGCGTGTACCGTGGCATCACAGGGTTGTCCGGCATAGCGTAACACCGCATCGGAAGCCAGGCGGGCATTGCCCAGCGCCTCCTCGATCTGCCCCAAGGCCAGCGTAATGCGTTGATGCGCCGAATTACTCAAGCCACGCGAGGCCTGCCAGGAGACGGTGATCACCGCCAATAGCAACACCATCCCTACCGCACCCGCAGACAGCAGCGGGCGGAAATAACCGCGCCAACGCTCAGTGCCCAGTTGCGTCATTCCGCTATGCCTCGCTTTTGCCCGACGCGCCATACGGCCCGCCGCTCCCTGCGCCGACCACCCACCCCGACGCGCATCGTTCGTTACTTACAGTCTAGTCGTACCGGTGTGGAGTCAAACAGATAACCGTCAAATCCTGGATCATCCGGATTAGAGATCTCCAAGAGTTTAGCCTTCACATTTTCCAAATGCTGCCACATGGCCTGTTTGGCGGCGAGCGCGTCACGGCGCAACACCGCTTGTAAGATCTTCTGGTGATCCTCCAGCCAATTCCAGCGGTAGCTGAAGTCCTGGGTATGACCATGCAGCCCCGCCCACAGCGGATTATGCTGACGTGCCCGCCAAGCTTCCTGCACCATACCGGCCAAGACACTGTTCTGCGTCGACTGTGCCAACAAACAGTGAAAGCGCTCATCCGCGCTCTCATCCGCACAGCCGCCATTCAATGCCTGGCGCTCTTGCTCGATGGCCTCACGCATCTGCAAAATATCGGACTTGGTGGCTTGCGTCGCGGCGAAGGCGGCGACCTCGCTCTCCAATAATTGGCGCGCCTGGAGCAGCTCAAAGGGCCCAAAGGTATTCTCGTCGAGGTTGCGTACGTGCACCCCCGAGACCTGCTGGGGAAGGGCCATCACATACACCCCTGACCCCTTACGGACGTCGATCAAATGCTCTAATTCCAACATGATCAACGCCTCGCGCACCACACTCCGACTCACATCGAACTGCTCGGCGATATCACGCTCCGGAGGCAGACGCTCCCCGATAGGATAATCGCCGCGTGCGATCGCGGCCCGCAGCGTGTTGCCGACTTCCTGATACAATCTCATGGCTTGCCCCTCTGGATGTACGCCGATGCAGAGTAAAACCGCAATTGGACAGACCAATTGTCAATAATTATACGCTGTTGCGTCTAGATTGGTCTGATTGTATCACAGCGTTGATTCGTTCAGAAAAAGCAGATAAGAACACGACAATGGCACGCCTCATGATGAAGGTGCAAGAGATAGGAGGGACGTTCCCGCTCACGCCGGAACGTCCCGGACAGGAGCATTAACGATACACGACGGTAATCAGCGCCTGAGTATGCGCCGTGTCCACCCAGGTCAGACGCCCTTCGCCTACCTGAGCCGGTAGACGCCAGTCGGCATGATACTGCCTGCCGATATCGCGTTTAACCTGCTGGAGCTTACCCTCGCGATAACACGCGGAATGAACCTGATTATTTATAACAGTGAACTGACAGCCATCCTCCTCAATCATACCTCCAAAATGGACCACGCCCATGGATTGAGCTTGGGCGGGACCTGCGGCCAATCCGGCCATCAATAGCATCCCCACAGCGACAACCTTAAATAGTGATAAATACTCACGCTTCATATATCACTCCTGTCGTCAAGTTACTGCGTTTTCTCACCCTGCCTAGGCAATAATGGGTGAAAAAACAGAGACATTCCTTGTAAACCCTCTCCTTGAAACATAGCAGAACTCATTGATTAATAACGGCTATCCAGATCAAAACTTCAGTTATTTCTTCAGGTGATATAAATACAGAATTACTCGCCAAAGCACTTAGCTAATTCAGCATAAAAATCTTAAATATGATAAATAAAATGCCGAATCTGATTAAATACATGGCGTTTACGCAAACTCCCGCTAGGCGTGGGGTTGTCTCCCGGTCGATTTTTCTCAAGAATGTTTTCTTGCTCACAAAACTCCCGTCCCGGCCGTAGCAGCAAAGAAAGAGAAGGAAGAGACAATGACCCGTGTAAATGTGATCACCGGTTTTCTCGGCAGTGGCAAAACCACCACCCTGCGCCACTTACTGGCCCACAAACCGGCACAAGAGCGCTGGGCGATACTGGTCAATGAATTTGGCGAAATCGGCATCGACGGCGCACTCTTAGCCGATAGCGGAGCCCTGTTGAAGGAGATCCCCGGCGGATGCCTGTGCTGCGTTAATGGACTGCCGATGCAAATCGGCTTAAACCGACTACTGAAGGAGCAGCCCGATCGGTTGCTGATCGAGCCCACGGGATTGGGGCACCCCAGTCAGATCCTGCGACAACTCGCGAGCGACACCTATCAAGCTTGGCTGACGATCCAGGCGACCTTCTGCCTGCTCGATGCGCGCCAGCTCGACAGCGCGCGTCTACGCAACGATGAGAGCTTCAATGCGCAACTGGCCGTGGCCGACATTATTGTGGCGAATAAATGCGACACCTATGACGCCGTAACACGTGAGCATTTGCAGCGCTGGTGGCAAGCACAGGGAGCCGAACGCACGCTGATCGAGACTCAGCAGGGCCAGCTCGATACACACTGGCTCGACACCCCGCGTCGCGCCACTACGCCACTCCCCACATCCGCGCATCATCACGCCTCCCCGACGCCCGCCTCCGGCATCGCCGCCTTACGCCTACAACCGGGCCAAGGTTGGCGCCGCGCGCTCAATCAAGGCCAGGGGTACTACAGTTGCGGCTGGATCTTTAGCGATGACAGCCTCTTCGATACCGTCGGGCTGCTGGAGTGGGTTCGCCTCACCCCACTGCTACGCATTAAGGGTGTCTTACGCGTCGCCGAAGGGACGCTACGCGTCAACCGCCAGGGAGACGACTTCCACATCGAAACCAGCCCCGTCGCGCCACCGGATAGCCGCATCGAGGTGATCCACGACGCCGAAGCCGATTGGAACAGCCTACAGAGTGCCTTATTAAAGCTGCGCACGCGCCGTCACTGCGACGACAGGGCTTAGAGCCTATTCCAGTAGGCTATTTTGTTTGCCATTTTGGCCCTGGGCAGTGCTCTTAATCGTGACGCCCAGCCTGCCCACGCCGGTGAGAGGGTAAAGGCTCCCGTCGCGTGTCGATGCCGTCCTCCTCGCGCTCATCACCCGCAGGCCGGCAGACGAAGGGGGAGAAAGTCCCCCACCTCAACGGCCAATCCCCTCTCCCACAACCAGAGTAAGCACGACGCAAGCAACCCGATAGCCGATGAATATTCTGCATCCCCGATGCCCTCGTCGAGTTCGCAAGGGATCAGCAACGACCAAACGCTCGGCGAGGCACGGCAAAACGGCATGAGGAGAGGAAGAATCTGGAGAGATTACAGGCGAATATATTACTAAATGTGTCAAATTAAACTATTGCTTACTTATTGATAAGATATCTCTCCCCGTTTCGTTTTTTCCTCCATATAATAGGGCGGCACAAATCAGGAGAATAAGTCATATATTTAGCTGGTTTTACATATGATTAGCTTAGTGGCTTCTACTGAATATCCCCCGAGAGACAAGCGGTAACCTGACGTTTATTCCATAACTTTGCTTTTGCAGACGCAAATTTTTGCCGGCGATGGGAATAAAACAGGACAAAAAGTGTGTTCTGCTGCACAATTCTACCCTAGTGTGATTGTCAGCCTGTCACGCGGAAATTAGTCTCTTGAAGGGTAATTTTTAGATAGCGACATGACAGGTCGTTAAGGACAACAAGGGAAACGGTTTATAATGGTCAAGTCTCAACCAGTTCTGAGATACATTCTGCGTTTGGCACCCGCCATCGCCGCCGCAGTGTTACTTTCAGCCTGTACCACGGTACCTCGCGATCGCTACGCACAGACTGATACGCATGCAGTTACCAATCAAGATAACCTTTTACTGCAAGCGTCTCAGGATGAATTCGAAGAGATGGTGCGCAATGTGGACATCAAGTCCAAGATCATGGATCAATACGCAAGCTGGAAAGGCGTCCGCTACCGTTTAGGCGGCGACAGCAAGCGTGGTATCGACTGCTCCGCCTTTGTGCAGCGAACCTTCCGTGAACAATTCGGCTTGGAATTGCCGCGTTCCACCTCTCAGCAAGAGGGAACCGGGCGCGCCATCAAACGCTCCAAACTGCGTATCGGCGATCTGGTGCTGTTCCGCGCCGGCTCTACCGGGCGTCACGTCGGCATCTATCTGGGCAATGATCAGTTCGTGCATGCTTCCACCAGCAGCGGCGTAACCATCTCTAACCTGAACGAGACTTACTGGAAGAAACGCTACCGTGAGGCGCGTCGCGTCCTGCCGGGTGTCCAGTTAGCCCAGGCCGATACACACAGTTAATATACCTACCGTTTTCCTGTCCCGATAAGACGCTGCCTCGGCAGCGTTTTTTGTTGCTCCTCCCCCACCCCGCCGCGAAGATTTACACAAAGACATACATTTTATTAACACAATAATCTCGTCGCGGTAGGCAAAATGCGCTATAGGCCCTACTATTCATATCGCCTAGCAGCAACATGGCGGCAGCGGCGATAGCGCGCTATGACGCAAGCCGACGCCTTTCCTCAGGCTAATCAGATAGGAAGAGCAGACATGGGAAATCGCATCGCACCACCGGAAGCCCATCCCACTCCGCCCCCGGGAGAGCGACTACAGCGTCACCTCACCAACCGCCATATTCAACTCATCGCCATCGGTGGCGCCATCGGTACCGGCCTGTTTATGGGATCGGGTAAAACCATCAGCCTCGCGGGTCCCTCGATCATCTTCGTTTATATGATCATCGGCTTTATGCTGTTCTTCGTGATGCGGGCGATGGGCGAGCTACTGCTCTCCAATCTGGACTATAAGTCCTTCAGCGACTTCGCCAGCGATCTCCTCGGACCGCGAGCCGGCTACTTTACCGGTTGGACCTATTGGTTTTGCTGGGTGGTCACCGGCATGGCCGACGTGGTCGCCATCACCGCCTATGCCCACTTCTGGTTTCCCCATCTGGCAGACTGGAGCATTTCGCTCTCCTGCGTGCTGTTGTTACTGTCGCTTAACCTGGTCACGGTCAAGATGTTCGGCGAGACCGAGTTCTGGTTCGCGATGATTAAGATCGTCGCCATCATCGCCTTGATCTTGATCGGCCTCGGCATGGCCCTCTCCGGCTTCCGCGCCCCCTCCGGCGAGCAGGCCGCCTTCAGCAATCTGTGGCGCGAGGGATTCTTCCCCCATGGTATCAGCGGCTTCTTTGCCGGATTTCAGATCGCCGTCTTCGCCTTCGTCGGTATCGAACTGGTCGGCACTACCGCGGCGGAGACGCGCAACCCTCATCAGGTCTTACCCAAGGCGATCAACGCCATACCGCTACGCATCATCATGTTTTACGTCCTGGCGCTCTGTACCATCATGATCGTCACCCCTTGGCATCAGGTCGTCGCGAACAAAAGTCCGTTCGTCGAGCTGTTCGTCTTAGCGGGACTGCCCGCCGCCGCCGGGATCGTCAACTTCGTGGTGCTGACCTCCGCCGCCTCCTCTGCCAATAGCGGCATCTTCTCCACCAGCCGTATGCTGTATGGGTTAGCGCAGAGCGGTCTGGCCCCGCGGCGCTTCGCCCGGCTATCGCGGCGCTCCGTTCCCGCCGCCGGGTTGCTCTTTTCGTGTTTGTGCCTGTTGGGTGGTGTGGTACTGCTGTATCTGATCCCTAACGTCATCACCGTCTTCACCCTGATCACCACCGTCTCGGCGGTGCTATTTATGTTCGTCTGGTCGATCATCCTGTGCAGCTATCTGGTCTATCGCCGGCGCTATCCACAGCGCCATGCGGCCTCCCAGTACAAGATGCCGTTGGGCATCGTCATGAGTTGGCTATGCCTGGCGTTTCTGTTCGGCGTGCTGATCCTGCTCACCCTCGAAAACGATACCCGCCAAGCCTTGATGGTCACCCCGCTGTGGTTTATCGCGCTGGCTATCGGCTGGCGTTTCACCCGCCACCGTCCCGCCACCACGCCCCAGCGCGAGGAGAATGGCATCATATAAAAAAAGCGGGGGAGTCAACTGACTCCCCCGCTTCAGCGTGGCGAGATAAAAGGGCGTGCTTAGTGTGCCGCCGCCTTCTCCGCCTGAATGGCGCCGTCCGGCTGCTTGATCAGGGCATACAACAGCCCGCTCAACAGCGTCCCGGCCACGATGGCCAACAGGTAAGGCAATACCGGCGAGATCGCGCCAGGGATCAGCAGGACAAACAGCCCACCGTGCGGAGCCATCAGCTTGGCGCCAAACAGCATCGATAACGCCCCGGTCAACGCGCCGCCCAGGATACAGCAGGGCAGGACACGCATCGGGTCGCGCGCGGCGAAGGGGATCGCCCCCTCGGTGATAAAGCACAGCCCGAGGATCACCGCCGCCTTGCCGCCCTCTCGCTCGCTCTGCGCGAATTTACGCCGCGCCACGAACGTCGCTAAGCCCATCGCCAGCGGCGGCACCATCCCGGCGGCCATGATGGCGGCCATCGGGCCATAGGTCTGGGTGCTGAGCAGCCCCACCCCGAAGGCATAGGCCGCCTTGTTTACCGGCCCCCCCATGTCGGTACACATCATCGCACCCAGGATGGCCCCCAGGATCACCGCATTGGCGGTGCCCATGGTTTGCAGCCAGTGGGTCAGCCACTCTAGGATCTTGGCCACCGGCGTACCGATGACATAGATCATCGCCAGACCGACGATCAGACTCGACAGCAGCGGAATGATCAGGATCGGCTTCAACGCCTCCATACTCGCGGGCAGCTTGAGGCCATTGCTGATGGCGCGCGCCACATAGCCGGCAAGGAAACCGGCGATGATGCCGCCGATAAAGCCGGAACCGAGACTGACCGCCAACATCCCGCCGATCAACCCGGGCGTCAGGCCGGGACGGTCGGCGATCGAGAAGGCGATATAGCCGGCCAAGACTGGCACCATCAATGCGAAGGCGGAGTCTCCGCCGATCCGCATCAACGCCGCCGCCAACGTACCCGGCTCCTTAAAGGCCTGAATACCGAAGACGAAGGAGAGCGCGATACACAACCCCCCCGCCACCACCATCGGCAGCATATAGGAGACACCGGTCAGCAGATGGCGATAGGCGCCGCCCGCCTCCTTCTTAGCGCTCGCCGACGCCGGGGCACCCGCCGCAGAGGCCGGTTGATAGATCACCGCCTCCCGCTGCGCCTTATCCAACTCCTGCGCACTCTTCTTCAGCGCCAAGCCGGTGCTGGTCCGATACATCGGCTTACCGGCGAACTTCGCCAGATCGACCTCGATGTCAGCGGCGACCACCACCAGATCGGCCTGTGCCACCTCTTCGGGCGTAATGGCGTTACCCGCCCCTACCGATCCCCGCGTCTCTACCTTGACCTGCCAGCCGCGACGTCGTGCCTCAGCCTCCAACGCCTCGGCTGCCATAAAGGTGTGGGCCACCCCGGTCGGGCAGGCGGTGACCGCCACCAGGCGCAACGGCCGAGCGCCCGGCGCAGCTGTTTGCGGCGCCACATACTGGTAAGGCATGGCATCGCGCTGTGCTCGCGCCAATAGCGCCTCCGGCTGGCGGATCGCCTCGGCCACCGTGGCACGGTAGAAACGCTTACCGTCTAACGCCGCATCCTGCGGCGTGTCGTCGCCGATAAACAGCACCAACTCCGCCTCTTGCGGGTGGCTCACCCAGCTCACCTGCCGTTGTTCACCGGCCGCTTCCAACATTCGTCGAGCCAGGAAACAACGGGCTTCGCCCTGCGCACCTTCGGTAATCAGTAGGGTATTCATCACGCCCTCCGCAATCAGTTAAAAGGATCGAGCTCCACGCGTGCCATCATCGCCGCCAGTTGAGTCCGATCGGTAATGCCCACATTACTCTGGCTGACCGCCAAGGCGGAGACCGCCGTCGCCAGCCGTAGGGTATGTTCACTGGATTCACGCATCATCAGACCATAAATCAGCCCACCGACCATCGAGTCACCGGCACCGACGGTGCTGATGACCTCGACTTCCGGCGGCTTCGCCAGCCAGGCGCCGGAGGCGTTAACCCACAGCGCGCCTTCGGCGCCGAGGGAGATCACCACATGGGCAATGCCCTGGTCACGTAGCGCATGCGCCGCGCCGACCACATCCGCCAGCGTCGGCAGCGCACGCCCCGCCCAGATCTCCAACTCGCGACGATTCGGCTTCACCAACCAGGGCGCCGCCTTCAGGCCGGCAACCAACGCCTCGCGGCTGCTGTCGAAGATGATGCAGGGGCACTGGCTACGCAGACGACGCATCCAGTCGGTGAAGTCGTCTGCCGCCACGCCAGCCGGCAGGCTGCCGCTGACACACACCATGTCGAACTGCCCCAGCCAACTGAGCGAATCGTTGACGAAACGATCCCAGTCATTCTTGCTGACATCGAAGCCGGAGAAGTTAAAGTCGGTGACCGCCCCATCCTTCTCCGTCAGCTTCACGTTAATGCGCGTACGCCCTGGCACCACCTGGAAGCGATTGGCAATACCCAGCTCGCTGAACAGCTGCTGAAAGCCATCTTGGTTATCTCTCCCCAGGAAACCGCCTACCGTCACATCGATGCCCAGATCCTTCAGCACCTTGGCGACGTTGATCCCCTTACCCGCGGCATGCAACCCGGCGGTCTGCACCCGGTTGACTTCACCTCGCTCGATCTCGGCACAATAGCCCACCAGATCGTAAGCCGGGTTTAAGGTGATGGTTGCTACTCGTCTACTCATGATATTTCCTCGCCGAGGCCATCTGCGATGGCCTGACCAATAACGTCTAAAGCCTGCTGCGCATCACTGCCGCTGGCAGTGAAACGCAGGCGGTGGCCTTTTTTAACCCCCAGTGCGACGACTTTCATCAGACTGCGGCCATTGACCGGAATCCCACTGCCATTAAGATTGGCAACGGTTATCTGGCTTGCAAATTGCTTGATAGTACTCACCAGTTGTGCGCCCGGACGGGCATGCAATCCATGCTCATTGCGGATGGTAAACTCGGCACTCAGGCTGAGTTGCTGATCCGTCAGCTCGCTGGTCAGCAAGGCCAGCACCTCCGCCGCGCTCTGAGCCGTCAGTAGGCGTTCAGCTTGTTGCTGTCGCAGCAAACGACTCAGATAATCCAGCATCCCTTCCGGTTGGGCATCGGCCATGGCGACCGTCAGCAACAAGGCCACTTGCTCGCCATCGACCTCAAACGGCTGACGCGGACGCGCCACGGCCGCCGCGCTGGCGCTGACGCCCAGCGCGCTATCACACAGCCAGATCCCTTGGCCGAGGCACAGTGGCGGACGACGAATGACATCGCTGACAAACTCTCCCCCCACCGCACCGCATTGCTGCAAACGCCCGGCATTCAGCGCCTGCAGCGTCATCAGGTTATCCGTCTCTACATCCAGGGTAATCATGCTGATATCGAAGCGAAATTCGGCAATGCTACGCTCGCCGAGCAACAGGCTGCGCAGGGTCTCTGCCGAGGTAGTTTGCGCTAACTCGCGGCTGACGCTCTCGTCACCCAGCACATGCGTCAGCTGACGTAACAGCGCCAGGTGCTCGTCGGACTTGGCGGCAATCCCGATCGCCACATAGGCGCGCTCCCCCTCGCCCCAATCCACCCCCTGCGGGAACTGAAACACCTGAACGCCGGTCTTCAGCACCTGATCTCGCGTGTCGGTGGTGCCGTGAGGAATGGCGATACCATTGCCCAGGTAGGTCGGCGTCTGCTTCTCACGTTGTAACATGCCCTGTACATAGCCCTCGCCGACATAGCCGGCCTGAACCAAGGCCGCCGCAACCTGCCGGATGGCCTCTTCTTTATTTCCTGCTTCCGCAGCCAGGTGAATATCCTGTGGGGTCAGATGAAACATAGATGGATGCTCCTCGTTGTCGCGCCTGCACCAAGCGCCGCCGGCGAATTGAATCGTTTCAGCTTCGTGAGGTAAAAAATGGACCATCTTTACGTTGCTGGGCCACTATGACGAAGCTGAATCGTTTCTTGAAGTGTGGTATTTCTCGCCGGGTTACGCAAGCACTTCTCCCGAAGCCTGATTAAATTTTAGACCTTCAGCACATTTTTGCTGAAGGCTGTCATCCCGCGATCTCACGTGCGACAATGGTAGAGCTGAAATTTGCTGATGGAGGAATAGAGATGGCAGTAAACGTAGGGGTCGGCGTGATCATCGTGAATGCGGACGGCCAGATCCTCATGGGAAAACGCTGTGGCAGCCACGCCCCCTATTGGTCGATCCCCGGCGGCCACGTCGAGGCCGGCGAGAGCTTCGAGCAGGCGGCGATACGTGAAGTGGTCGAAGAGTGCGCGCTGCAGATAGCCACACCACACTTCGTCGGTGTCACCAACAATCTACAGACCTGGCGCGACGAGGGGGTACACACCGTCTCCATCATTATGCAGGTGGCAGCCCCGAGCGTGGGCGAGGCGCAACGCTGCGAACCGCATAAGTGTGAAGGCTGGCAGTGGTGCGATCCGCGTCAGCTACCACAGCCCTGCTTCGAGGCCTGCCGCCAAGGCGTCGCGCTCTGGCTGACGCGACAGCACTATCAGGCGACACACGGCTAAGCCAGGCGCCTACGCTCCGCCATGGTGCGCCCGCACCGTCGCGGAGCGCTGAAAGATTGTATAAAAATTCCTCTACAATGAAGACGATACCTGCCGTTATTTCGCTCAATCTCCCGCACTGCACCAATCCCGCTCAACCTTCGCCCCTTCTCTGCACCAAAACAACTCACAATGCACAAAAATGGTGCAAGTTTATGGTGCTCACGCGCTCGCCCGATAGGCATTAATGGCAAAAATACTTTTAATAGATTGATTACAAATAAAAATAAATTATTGGCACGTTTCTTTCATTACTGTTCAGGAATAGATGAGGCGGTGTCCTGATTCGCGTCGCTGACGCGCAGCACCACGGGACACCGCGCAGCGGGTTATCGCCACGACAAGGAACCATTACAATGAAATCACTGTTGAAAGCCTCTGTAGCCGCACTGGCCCTGACCTTCGCCCTCGGCGCTCAGGCCGCGGAAAAACCGCTGATCGTCGCCACCGACACGGCCTTTGTCCCCTTTGAGTTCAAGAAAGGTGACAAGTATGTCGGTTTCGATATCGATCTGTGGGAGGCCATCGCCAAGCAACTGCACCTGAACTACACCCTGAAGCCGATGGACTTCAGCGGCATCATTCCGGCGTTGCAAACCCATAACGTCGATCTGGCGCTGGCCGGGATCAGCATCACTGAAGAGCGGAAGAAAGCCATCGACTTCTCCGACGGCTACTACAACAGCGGCCTGATGGTGATGGTCAAGAGCGATAACGCCGAGATCAAAGGGATTAAGGATCTGGATGGCAAAGTGGTGGCCGTCAAGAGTGGTACCGCCGGGGTGGACTATGCGAAGGCGCACGTGAAGAGCAAGGATCTGCGTCAATTCCCCAACATCGATAACGCCTATCTGGAGCTGGCGACCGGCCGTGCCGACGCCGTGCTGCATGATACCCCGAACATCCTCTACTTTATCCAGACCGCCGGTAACGGCCAGTTCAAGGCAGTGGGCGACTCACTGGAAGCCCAGGCTTATGGCATCGCCTTCCCGAAAGGCAGCGATGTGTTGCGTGAACAAGTTAATGGTGCCTTGAAGACCCTGAAAGAGAACGGCACCTACGCCGCCATCTATAAAAAATGGTTCGGTGTCGAACCGAAATAATCGTCATGCTTTGGGCGCCCGCCGGGCGCCCCTTTGCCCGCTTGGGCGTTGCACGGTAACAACCTCGTTTTACCAGGAGAATCAACATGCAGTTTGATTGGAGCGCCATCTGGGATGCCATCCCGCTGTTGCTGGAAGGCGCCAAACTCACCCTCTGGATCTCGGTGCTAGGGCTACTCGGCGGCCTGGTCATCGGTCTGGCCGCCGGCTTCGCCCGCGCCTTCG
The DNA here is from genome assembly GCF_044540725.1 of Edwardsiella sp. A.80236. Lineage (NCBI taxonomy): Bacteria > Pseudomonadati > Pseudomonadota > Gammaproteobacteria > Enterobacterales > Hafniaceae > Edwardsiella > Edwardsiella sp. A.80236. The sequence goes on along the minus strand of NZ_JBIUCY010000001.1, from coordinate 103,893 downwards.
GTGGCTGGCTGAGTAACCACGTCGCCCTGGTGTTCATCGAACTGATCCGTGGTACCCCCATCGTGGTACAGGTGATGTTTATCTACTTCGCCTTGCCGATGATGATGCCGCTGCGTATCGATCCCTTTACCGCCGCCGTCGTCACCATCATGATCAACTCCGGCGCCTATATCGCCGAGATCACGCGCGGTGCGGTGCTCTCCATCCACAGCGGCTTTCGTGAGGCCGGGCTGGCATTGGGACTGTCACGACGCGATACCCTGCGCTATGTCATCATGCCACTGGCACTGCGCCGCATGCTGCCGCCGCTGGGTAACCAGTGGATCGTCAGCATCAAGGATACCTCGCTGTTTATCGTCATCGGCGTCGCCGAACTGACCCGCCAGGGGCAGGAGATCATCGCCGGTAACTTCCGTGCCATGGAGATCTGGAGCGCCGTCGCCGTGATCTACCTGATCATGACGCTCGCCCTGAGCTTTGTCTTACGCCGTCTGGAAAGAAGATTGAAAATTATATGATTGAATTTAAAAACGTCGATAAAAGCTTCGGTCAGACCGCCGTCCTCCACGACATTAACCTGCGTATCCAGCCGGGTGAGGTGGTGGTGATCATCGGGCCATCCGGCTCGGGCAAATCCACCCTATTACGCTGCATCAATAAGTTAGAGGTGATCAGCCGTGGCCAGCTGTTGGTCGATGGGATGGATGTCAACGATCCCAAGGTGGACGAGCGGCTGATCCGCCAGGAGGCGGGCATGGTGTTCCAGCAGTTCTATCTGTTCCCCCACCTGAGCGCGCTGGAGAACGTCATGTTCGGCCCGATCCGCGTGCGTGGCATGAGCCGGGCGGACGCCGAGCAGCGCGCCCGTACCCTGCTCGCCAAGGTGGGACTGTCGGAGCGCGCCCATCACTACCCCTCCGAACTGTCCGGCGGGCAGCAACAACGTGTCGCCATCGCCCGTGCCCTGGCGGTGAAACCCAAGCTGATGCTGTTCGATGAGCCGACATCGGCACTGGATCCCGAACTGCGCCATGAGGTCCTGACAGTGATGAAAGATCTGGCCGAAGAGGGGATGACCATGGTGATCGTGACCCATGAGATCGGCTTCGCCGAAAAGGTAGCCTCCCGGCTGATCTTCGTCGATAAAGGCCGTATCAGCGCCGATGGTAGCCCGCAACAGCTGATCCATAATCCGCCCAACGAGCGTCTGCGCGAATTCCTGCAACACGTCGCGTAATACCACTGGCGGTGAGGATAAAACCCGGGGCGTGCGATGGCGCCCCGGGTGACATCTGGCGCCTAGAAGCGCCAGGCGATAAAGCGACTGACCTTCTGCCCCTGCGCCATCGTGACCTCGCGCACCTCGCGCGCCTGAACGGCCCGCAACGCCTTACGCAAGGCTGGTAGCGTCTCGCGCCGAGACACCAATGAGGTGAACCAGCCCACCTGCTCGGCGAACTCACGGCTCTCGGCGATCATCCGTAGAATGAAGCCCTGCTCACCACCGGGACACCACAACTCATCCGCCTGGCCGCCGAAGTTCAAGTCGGCCGCCGTCGTTGCCAGCCCGAGGTTGGTCCGCTTGCGCTGGCTGCCCGCCGCCGCCTCCGCGGCGTCACGGTGAAAGGGCGGATTGCACATCGTCGCGGCGTAACGCTCGCCGGGCTTGATAATGCCGTGAAACAGCGCCTGTGGCTGGCGCTGACGCCGCAGGCGAATACGCGTCGCCATGCCCGGGTTAGCCTGAATGATCGCCGCCGCCGCCGCCAGCGCCTGCGGCGAGATATCGCTGGCGGTGAAACGCCAGCCATACTCAGCCTGCCCTAACAGGGGGTAGATACAGTTGGCACCGGTGCCGATGTCCAGCACACAGGTCTGTGCGCCGCGCGGAATCTGACCATCCGCGCACTGGCTCGCCAGCAGATCGGCCAGATAGTGCAGGTAATCGGCACGTCCCGGGATCGGCGGGCAGAGAAACTGAGCGGGGATATCCCACTGGGCGATGCCGTACACCTGCGCCAGCAACGCCTGATTCAAGGCGCGTACCGCGAGGGGATCGGCGAAATCGATACTCGTCTCACCGCGCGGGGTGGTGCGTAGAAACGGACGCAAGGCCGGCGAGGCCTGACACAACGCCGCCATATCGTAGCGCCCCTGATGGCGGTTACGGGGGTGTAGGCGCGCTTTCTGCCGCCGCTCCGGCGGTGTAACTGGCTTGTTCTTCATCGTCAGATTCGAGGGGATTACGGATACAGGGCGGCAAGTATACCCATTTCACCGACGCAGACCTACCCTGTTGCTCGGCAATGCCGCCGCATCTAGCGTATACTGAGGTCGCTATCCCGCGGCCTATGGTCGCACGCCGTGTGGCACGCTCGCGTTGGCGCCCCCACGCTTACTCTCTGGAGCCTGCTTGCCATGTTTGTCTCCATCGCGCGGCCGCTGGCGGCGCTCTTTCTGTTGTGCTCGCCCTATGCGGCGGCCCAGGCCGATCACATCGACGAGCGTTATGCCCTCTCCCTCTTCGGCCCGCCTCGTTACGCCGCGGACTTCAACCACTTCGACTATGCCAATCCGGCCGCCCCTAAGGGAGGCGCCTTACGCCTTGCCGCCCTCGGCAGCTATGATAACTTTAATCCCTATGCCGCACAGGGCACCCCGGCCATCCGCAGCGCCCGCCTGTTCGATACCCTGTTCACGCGATCGGCGGATGAACCCGCCAGTGCCTATCCCCTGATCGGCTCCGCGATCCGCTACGATCGGCGCTTTCGCTGGGCCGAGATCCGTCTTAACCCGAAGGCCCGCTTTCAAGATCACACACCGATCGGCGCCGCCGATGTCGTCTTCAGCTTTCAGGCGTTGATGCAGCATGGTCCGGCCACGTTTCGCCAGCGCTTTCGCGGCGTCACGCTACGGCCGCTTAGCCCATTATCGGTACGCATCGACCAGCCTGGTCCCGACAAGGCGCGCATCTTCGCGCTGTTGACCCAACTGCCGATCTTGCCGCAGCATGCCTGGCGCCATCAGCGCCTGGATCGGCCGCGATACACGCCACCCATCGGCAGCGGCCCTTACCGCGTCGCCTGCTACCGGCTTGGCCACTCGGTGACCTACCAGCGCCTGGACGACTACTGGGCTAGCGATCTGCCGGTTAACCGCGGACGCGATAACTTCACCACGCTGACGTACCGCTATTATCCCAATGACGCCGCGGCGCGCTCGGCCTTCCTCGACGATGCGCTGGATGCCCGCCTGGAGCGCTCGCCCGCCGCTTGGGCACAACAATATACGGGACCCGCCGTACGCCAAGGACAGATCATACTCCAGGTACGCGACAGCCATGCCGCCCAGGCGACGCGCTGGCTCGCCTTCAACACGCAGCTCCCGCTGTTTCACGATCGACGGGTACGCCAGGCTATTTCGTTGGCCTTCGACTTCCCGACGCTCAATCGGCGCTGGTATCACGCGGCCTACCGCCGCGCCAACAGCTACTTTCAGCAAACCCCCTATGCGGCACGCAGCTACCCCGACGCCGCCGAATTGCTCTGGCTGGCGCCGCTACAGGGGCAACTGCCGCCCGCCCTCTTCCACCATATCTATCAGCCGGGAGGGCATGGCAAGGATGCCCTGCGCCAGGCCGAGGTGCTGCTGGCTCAGGCGGGCTGGCGGCGCCAGGGTGCGCGCCTGATCAACACGCATAGCGGACAACGCTTCGCCTTTACCCTCTTGCTGCCCTACGCCAGCCAGCTGCACTATGTCGCCGCCCTAGGCGATCGTCTCGCCGCGTTGGGTATCGTGATGCATATCCGCTATGCCCCGCGCGCTCAGTTCGCCACGCTGGCTCGGCGGCATGACTTCGGCATGCTCCCCGTCATCTATCCCGCCACGCCCTACCCCTCGCCCGCCTTACTGGCGCGCTGGGGCTCGCGCTACGCCGATGACGGCGCCAATTTCGCTAATGTACACAATCCGGCGGTAGATACCCTCCTCGCGGCGATCGTCGCCCGACAAGACGATCCCCCATCGCTGTTAGCATTGGGACGAGCGCTCGATCGGGTATTAACCTGGAATGCGTTCATGTTGCCGCTGTGGTATACCCCACAGCGACGTATCGCCTATTGGGATCGCTTCGCCATGCCGTCACAGCCGGTGCCGTATGATCTTGGATGGGATTACTGGTGGTATGATGTGAATCGCGCCGCACGCCTAGCGCCGACGCCGTCCCCCTGTCTGGGGCACTCCGCCGAGCGGGACACCACAGGGATCAAATAAAGATGGGTTGTGCCATGGGTTCGGCGATGACCACACCGGCATTCTTCAGCCGGCACATCACCGTGCTCTCATCATCGGCATGGACAAACAGGCAGGGCTCGCCTTCCAGCGCCACGATAGTGCTGGAAACCTGCATCTCTTGCAGGGAGAGATCCAGGTCACGCATCACCTGCCATGCCGCCTCACCGCGCTGACTGAGCAGTTGAATCCCGATCAGCCGGTCATCCGCCTTCTGCGACTCCGGCTCGGAGAGCGGCTCCACCTGGACACCGGTACCTCCCGATGCCCAGCGATAAGGTCGCGGCAACCGATGAACGATCGAAAGCTGGAAATTGTTCACGTTAATACCTTGCTCGGAAACACGGCACAATTTTTTCACAAAAAAATCACAACGTAAATGCTGAATCGCGTAAATTCAATTAAATTTCCAATTTTCCTATCCGCGCCCAAGCGAACTTAATTACATACTCCTAACAGAAGCGACATCTCTCCCCTCCACGACGTCGCAACGGGTGATCTACCTTGCCGGTAGCGCCGATCGTGCCGCATACAGAAACAGCGCCATCGCCGAGGTACTGCACAACGCCATCGACCCAACCAGAGGCCAAGCCGAGGTGATCGGTAACTGCGCCAGCAAGGCACCGACCAGCGCACTGAGGCCAAAACGCAGGGTGCCGGCCAGTGAGGCAGCGGTGCCCGCCATGTGCGGGAAACTGTCCAGGATCACCGCCATGGCATTCGATGACACCATGGCGATACAACCGACATAGGCCGCCACGCCGAGCACCAAGGCCCAAAACCCCCAATCGAGCGAGACGCAGGCCAGTAGCCATAGCCCCGTCATGAACTGTACCGCCAGACCAATGCGTAGCATCGATTGGGCGCCCTGACGGCGCACATGGCGGCCATTAAGGGTGGTCATCAGGAACAGGAATACGATGTTCAAGGCGAAGTAGTAACCGAAGTGCTGCGGCGAAACACCGTGTAACTCGATATAGACAAACGGGCCGGCGCTGAAGAAAGAGAACATGCCGGAAAAGGAGAAGGCGCTGGCCAACATATAACTCAGCACTCGCCGGTGGCGAAACAGCGTGGCGAAATTGGTCAGCGTCGTATACAGGCGGAAGGGCTGACGCCGCTCACGCGGCAAGGTCTCGCGGATAAAGCGCGCCACCAGCAGTGTGGCGCATAATGCCGCCACGGCCATCACCCAGAAGATGGCGTGCCAGCTAAACCACAGCATCAACGCCCCACCCAACAATGGGGCCAGCAGCGGGGCGATGGTCATCACCAGCACCACGAAGGACATCATGCGCGAGAACTCATCCTTACTGAACATATCGCGCATCAGGGCATTGATCACCACGCTGGCGGCGGCGGCAGACAGGCCATGCAGCAGACGCAGAACGATCAACTGCTCGATACTCTGTGCCAGGGCGCAGGCGGTACCGGCCAAGGCGAACGACAGGGTACCAAACAGGATCACCGGCTTGCGCCCTACACTGTCGGCCAACGGCCCATACAGCAGCTGACCGCCGGCGAAACCCAGGGTGTAGGCGCTCAACGTCATCTGCACCTCGCCACCGGAGACACCGAACTGCGCGGCGATCACCGGCAGGCTGGGCAGATACATGTCGATGGCCAACGGCATCAACATCGATAATAGCCCGAGGATCAAGATCAATCCCAGGTGAGATCCCTTCCGTTCGCCCATCCTTATGCTCCGGGCGCCAGGACGCTGGCGACTTCGTCGTCGCTCAATGCCCGGTACTCGCCCGGTGCCAGCGCCGCATCCAGCGCGATGGCACCGATACGCTCACGATGCAAGGCCACCACCCGGTTGCCCACGGCGGCGAACATCCGTTTCACTTGATGATAACGCCCCTCGCTGATGGTCAGACGCACCTGATGCTCATCCAACGCCTCCAGACGCGCCGGTTTGGTCAGATCCTTCTCGCCATGCAACTGCACGCCCTGAGCGAACTGCTCCGCCGTCTGAGGATCCAACGGTTGCTCCAGGGTCACCAGATAGGTCTTCTCGCAATGATGACGCGGCGAGGTGATACGGTGTGACCACTGGCCGTCGTCCGTCAACAGCACCAGACCGGTGGTATCCAGATCCAGGCGCCCGGCGGCATGCAGTTTCTCGGCCATCGGCTCGTCGATAAAGTAGAGAATGGTGGCATGATCGGGATCGTCCGTCGAACAGACATACCCTTCCGGTTTGTTCAGCATGAAGTAGCGCGGCCCGGTGATAAAGGTCAACACATTACCTTGATAGGCGACCTCCTGCTCTGCCGTGATCTGTAGCGAGCCACTGCGCGCCACCACACCATCGACGGTGACGTACCGAGCACGCAGCTCCCGTGCGACCAGCGCGCGGCTGATCCCCAACTGCTGGGAGATAAATTTATCCAGTCTCATTAAATCTGCTCTGTTATTACTAGGCGAATAAAAACCGATTCCGACGTAAGCATAAGCCGACGGCGAAGATCAAGCGGGGCCGCGGAGATCGCGACGAACGCAGATCGTCCAGTCTAGCATAGAGCGCCCCCCGGCAGCCATCGCCCCCACGCCGTCATGCCACTGGATCTCGCGCGTGCCATGAGTAAACTGAATCCCCTGCCCCGAACGGGCCCCTATTCTCGTCACTATCGAGGTTCTCCTATGAGCACATCTATCCACGGCCACGAAGTCATGCACATGATGCTTGCCAGCGCGACGCCCTATACTCGCGAAACGCTGATCGCCGCCATCGCACAGCGTTTCGGCGCCGATGCCCGTTTTCACACCTGCTCCGCGACCGATCTCAGCGCCGCTGAGCTGGTGGATCTGCTGGCGGCGCGCGGCAAGTTCGTCCCCGCCGACGGTGGCTTCACCACCCAGGCAAATAAGATCTGCCGTCACTGATGGCCTTTACCCTTCGCCCCTACCAGCGTGAGGCCGTCGAGGCCACGCTGGCCTACTTCCGGCGACATGACGAACCGGCCCTGATCGTCTTGCCAACCGGTGCCGGCAAGAGTCTGGTGATCGCCGAACTGGCCCGCCTGGCGCGTGGGCGAGTATTAGTCCTGGCCCACGTCAAAGAGCTGGTGGCGCAGAATCACGCCAAATATCTGGCCTGGGGGCTGGAGGCCGACATCTATGCCGCCGGTCTAAACCAGAAGGGCAGCCAGGCCAAGGTGGTGTTCGGCAGCGTGCAGTCGGTTGCCCGTAACCTGGCCGACTTCGACGACGCCTTCTCGCTGCTGATCGTCGACGAGTGTCACCGTATCGGTGACGGCGAAGAGGGGCAGTACCAGCAGATCCTGCAACACCTGCGCGGCCATAATCCTCGCTTACGCCTGCTCGGCCTGACCGCGACCCCCTACCGCCTCGGTAAAGGCTGGATCTACCGTTATCACTACCATGGCATGGTGCGGGGCGACGCCGACTGTCTGTTTCAGACCTGTATCTATGAGCTGCCGTTGCGCTACATGATCCGCCACGGCTTCCTGGTACCGCCAGAGCGCTTGGACATGCCGGTGGTACAGTATGACTTTAGCCGCCTGCAACCCTCGGAGAGCGGGCTGTTCAGCCAGGATGATCTCAATCGCGAGTTACGCGCCCAGCAACGCATCACCCCGCACATCGTCAGCCAGATCGAGGAGTATGCCGCCAACCGCCGGGGCGTGATGATCTTCGCCGCCACCATCGAGCATGCGCAAGAGGTGCTGGGGCTGTTACCCACCGGCAGTGCGGCGCTGATCAGCGCCACCACGCCGCATCAGGAGCGGGATGAGATCATCGACGCCTTCAAGGCGCAGCGCTTACACTACCTGGTTAACGTGGCGGTGCTGACCACCGGCTTCGACGCCCCGCATATCGATCTGATCGCCATCCTGCGCCCGACGGAGTCCGTCAGCCTGTATCAGCAGATCGTCGGCCGTGGGCTGCGCCTGTGCGAAGGGAAACAGGATTGCCTGATCCTCGATTACGCCGGGAACCCACACGACCTATATAGCCCCGAAGTGGGCAGCCACAAACCGCACGCCGACAGCCAACCGGTACAGGTGTTCTGCCCAGCCTGTGGCTTCGCCAACACCTTCTGGGGTAAATGCGACGCCCAGGGGCGCATCATCGAGCACTATGGACGCCGCTGTCAGGGTTACTTCGAGGATGACGAGGGCGCGCGCGAGCAGTGCGATTACCGCTTCCGCTTTAAACATTGCCCGCAGTGCAACGCAGAAAACGATATCGCCGCCCGACGTTGCCATCAGTGCGCGGCGCTCCTCGTCGATGCCGACGATATGCTCAAGGCGGCGCTGAAGCTGAAGGATGCCTTGGTGCTACGTTGCGCCGGCATGCAGCTACGCCATGGCGAGGACGCCAAAGGTGAGTGGCTCCAGATCACCTATTACGACGAGGACGGTGCCGATGTCAGTGAGCGCTTCCGTCTGACGACGCCGGCCCAGCGTACCGCCTTCGCCCAGCTGTTCTTACGCCCGCACCAACGGGCGCCGGGATGCGAGCTGGCTTGGCGCCAGGCGGCGGACATCGTCGCCCAGCAAGACGCGCTACGCGCCCCCGACTTCGTGGTGGCGCGCCGCAAGGGGCAATTCTGGCAAATACGGCAAAAGGTGTTTGATTACCAAGGACGTTATCGCAAGGCGTATCAACTGCGCGGCTAATTTATTTGCCGTCCCGGCGCAGATCGGCTAGAATGCCGCCCGCTTTGCCGAGGCAAGGCACACTATCCCGTCTGCTGCTGGGTCGCCTGTGGCGGACTTCATTTTTTTATCGAGATAGATCTATGTTAACTATCAATGCAGAAGTACGTAACGAGCAGGGTAAGGGTGCGAGCCGCCGCCTGCGCAGCGCCGGCAAATTCCCGGCAATCGTTTATGGTGGTAAAGAAGACGCGCTGACCATCACCCTGGACCACGACTCTACCATGAACATGTCTGAAAAAGACGGTTTCTACGGCGAAGTGCTGACCCTGGTTGTCGACGGCAAAGAAATCAAAGTAAAAGTTCAGGCGGTACAGCGTCATCCGTACAAGCCGAAACTGAGCCACATCGACTTCGTTCGCGCCTAATCGCCGTTCGGATTCAGATCAGTAAAAAAGACGCCGCTTTAGCGGCGTTTTTTTTCGCCTGTCGTGCACAGGAGGCGGCCACCCGCCTCCCATTGCGGACTCAGCGCCCGCTACCGTTACGTTGCAGCTGATCGCGCAGGTTCGGCGGTGTTCCCTTAATCGTTAGGGTATCGGTCTGGGCATCCCAGAAGATGCGCTCACCCAACAGCATGGCGTCGAAGTTGATGGTCAGGCCGCCACCGCTACCGGCATACTTGGTCAACTGACGCAGGGTGCTGCGATCCGCCGGGAAATGCTCCTCCAGCTCGTAGCCCCGCTCGGCGGTAAATTGCTGAAAACTCTGCTCGCCAACCGTCGGGATCTCGCGTGATAGCGCCTCCAGGGCAATCTCCTCGCCCGCCTGCAACTGTTCGTTGCAATAGTCATACACCTGCTGACGGCACGCCTGACGCTCGTTCTTGTCCAGTTGCCCTTCGTTGCAATAATCGCTCACCGCCTGAAGCAGGCCACGATTCTGCACCTTGGCGTCTAACCCCGCCTGCGCGCCGAGGAAATCCATAAAGAAGTCGGCCACCTTGCGACCAACCCGTCCCTTTAGGTAGGAGAGATAGCGCTGGGAGGCTGGATTGGTCTCCCACTCGGTCAGATCGATACGCGCGACGATGTCGGCGTGCATGATATCCAGGTAGTGCGTGGCGCTGAGATCCAACTGCTCATTGACACGCATGCTGTTGCAATTGTTGAGCACCGCGACCAACAGGTAGTCCACCGCCAGATAACGATACTGGCAAAACAGCACGATCCCCCCATCGGCAAACGGATACTTGGCCAGCTCATCGCGCAAGCGCCCGGTCGCCGCCCGGCTGAATTGCAGAAAGGTGTCCTCCCCTTTACGATAGTGGGTCAGCGCCTGCGCCAACTCGCTGTCGGGAGTAAAAGTGCCATAGGCCTTGCTCTTGGCGTTGTAGACCCGGTGCAGCTCCGCCATGGTCTCGTCGACGACGGCACTCGGCGCCAACAACGAGTCGCGCAACACGACCTCCAACTGCTGTTCATCGCGTTTCACCAGTTGATGCAGCGCGATGTTCTCCAGATCCAGACTCATTGTTTACTCCTGTTATCCTCAGCCTGATATAGGCGCGTATTCAAACACCGTTGCCCGCCCCTCGCAAGGGGCGCTCCGCTCATCGATGCGGCGTATGCAGAAAACTGCAGAAAATCCGCCGCCCATCGGGTAATATGTGTGACTTTGTCAGTCATCGATGGTCTCTTTATATGCCACAATCATCCCGTTACAGCGATCAACGCGTTGAACAACTGCTCACTGATCTGGTCAACGTACTAGAATCGCAACATGCCCCCACCGATCTGTCACTGATGGTGCTGGGCAACATGGTAACCAACCTGATTAACAGCAGCGTTGCGCCCGCACAACGCCGCATGATCGCTCGCTCTTTTGCCGAGGCATTACAGGCTTCCATTCGGGAAGACAACGCCCACTAAATCCTCCGAGTATGGATTCGACGGAAACAGACAGAGTTTATGGTAACCAACCGTCAGCGCTATCGTGAAAAAGTCTCCCAGATGATCAGCTGGGGGCACTGGTTCGCCCTGTTCAACATTCTGCTGGCGCTGCTGCTGGGCAGCCGTTACCTGTTTATCGCCGACTGGCCCGCTACCCTCGCGGGACGCGTCTATGCCATTGTGAGTTGGCTAGGACACTTCAGCTTTCTCGGCTTTGCCGTCTACCTACTGACGCTGTTTCCGTTAACCTTTGTCGTCATGTCGCAGCGTCTGCTGCGCTTTCTCTCGGCGGCGGTCGCCACCGCCGGGCTCACGCTGTTACTGATCGACAGCGAGGTATTCACACGCTTCCATCTCCACCTGAATCCCCTGGTGTGGGAGCTGGTGGTCAATCCGTCCCAGGGCGAGTTATCCCGCGACTGGCAGTTGATGTTCATCTGCGTCCCGGTGCTGTTCCTGATCGAGATGCTCTTCGGTACCTGGAGCTGGCAGAAGCTGCGTAGCTTGAACCGGCAGACCTTCGGTAAGCCGTTGGCGGCATTGTTTATTGTCTCGTTTCTCGCCTCACACCTGATCTATATTTGGGCGGATGCCAACTTCTACCGGCCGATCACCATGCAGCGCGCGAATCTGCCACTCTCCTATCCGATGACAGCACGACGCTTCCTGGAGAAGCACGGCCTGTTGAACGCCCAAGCCTATCAGGAGCGGCTGATTCGGACCGGTAACCCAGAGGCGGTCGCCATCGAATACCCCTTGGGGGAGCTCAGCTACAGTGACCAGGGCGCCGGGCTGAATCTCCTGATGATCGTCGCCGACGGTCTGCAAAGCGACGATCTGGCGCAGAACATGCCGGACTTGGCCGCCTTCGCCACGACCAGCCTGAACTTTAGCCAACACTACAGCACCGGTAGCGCCGTCGATAGCGGGTTATTCGGCTTGTTTTATGGTATCTCGCCCAACTATTTGGACAGCATCCTCGCCGGACGTAAGTCTTCGGCGCTGATCAGTGCACTGGCACACCAGCATTATCAGTTCGGCCTCTTCTCCTCCGATGGCTTCAACGCGCCCCTGTACCGCCAGGCGCTGTTTAGTGACTTTACCCTCCCCACTCCGCAGAAGCAGAGTGACGCCGCGACCGTGCGCCAATGGGAGAGTTGGTTAGACACCCAGACCTCACAGCACCCGTGGTTTGCCTATGTCAATCTTAACGGCACCACCAGCGGCAGTAACCCGAGCGGGAGTGCCGCCAGCCGCTATCCACGCGCCGCCCAACAGTTAGATGGCCAGATCGCCGCGATGATCGATGCCCTGCGGGCGCGCCATGATCTGGCTAAGACGGTGGTGGTGATCACCGCCAGCCACGGTTTAACCGCCGACAACGAGGCGCCGGGGAATAATGCCTATCGACGTCATCAGCTCCAGGTTCCGCTGATCGTCCATTGGCCTGGCACCACGCCACAATCGATCGCTAAGATGACCAGCCACGAGGATGTGATGGCCACCCTGATGCAGCGGCTGCTCCACGTCGATAGCCGAGCGCTCAACTACACCCAGGGCGAAGATCTGTTCGCCGCCAGCCGTCGCCACAATTGGTTGACGCTCGGCGATGGGCGCGATCTGGTGATCGTCACCCCGCAGCAAACCATCGTGCTCAACCGCAATGGGAGCTATCGCACCTATGACCGCGAGGATCGTGAGCTGACGGGTGAACAGCTGCCACTGCCGCTGTTGTTGCAGGTGCTGACCGACGTAAAACGCTTTATTGCCAACTAACTGCCTAAAACAACAGCGATCGATCGCGTGATGGGTTGCAAATGGTGAGGAAAACGGTAGTATACAAAACCAGTTCGGCACGTAGCGCAGCCTGGTAGCGCACTGTCATGGGGTGTCAGGGGTCGGAGGTTCAAATCCTCTCGTGCCGACCAAAATTCCCTAAAAAAACCAACCATTGCGGTTGGTTTTTTTGTTTCTGCTCGCCAATCATGTTTACCTACCTCTCCCCATCCCCTCAACGGATCTCGTCAAAATCGGAATGGCTGCCGCTTCACAGCGTCGCGCTCGCACGGCAAGATGGCAACGCGAGACTAACCGATATGACACCCCGAGGATGATGACACGAGAGGAGAGAGCGATGAGCCGTTATGACCAGGGGAAACAAGTATTTGACTACTATACGCAGCAAAGTAAACACCATCTGAGCGATGAGATAGGGGACGTCGCACCGGAAATCCAACGCTATATCGTCGAGTTTGTCTTTGGCGAAATCTATGCCCGACCCGGCCTCAGCCCGGGAGAAAAGACCCTCACCGCCATCAGCGCCTTGGCCACTCTCGGCAGTTGTGAAGCGGAGTTAACCGCCAATATCAACAACGCGCTGAATGTCGCGGTCGCTCCGCAAAAGATCCTCGACACGCTGATCCATCTTATCCCTTACGCCGGCCTACCGCGTACGCTCAACGCCATTCGCGTCGCCCAGCGCGTGTTCGCCGATCGGGGCATCACCCTACCTCGCCCACCCGCCAGCGCGCGATCGCATGGCGCTCCGGACGGGGAATAGCCCCTATTGTCGAGGTTTCTCCTCATCAAGGTGGGGGGTATAACGCGCGGCGTGTGGCGTGCCGTCAGGGCTCCAGCGGTAGGTCCCTCGCCCCGCCCCCTTCGCCTGATAGAGCGCGTCGTCGACGCGATGGATGAACGACTCCAACATCTCATCGGGACTACTGATGCCGACCCCGATGCTGACGCTGAGCATCCGCTCCTCGGTGATGCGGATCATGCTGGCACGCTGTAACAGACGTTGTGCACTCGCGGTCACGCTGGCGCAATCGCTCTGCTCCAGCACCAAGGCGAACTCTTCACCGCCGATGCGCGCCGGAAACGCATGATGGGTAAACTCGGCACGCAGCAGGCGACCAAACTGAAATAACACGCGATCGCCGACGGTATGACCAAACTCGTCATTGACCCGTTTGAAGTGATCCAGATCGATGATCAGCAACCCGATCTGGCGCGGTTGTGGGCGTGACATCAGGTAGGAGTAGAAATGGCGTCGATTCGGCAAGGCGGTCAGATCGTCAAACATCGCCAGGTAACGTAACCGCGCGCGCACCCGCGCCAGATAACGCAGGGTATAGCCCCCACCCCAGGCGCCGATCAACATCCCCAGACTGTGTAAAACATCCTCTAGATCGCCTAACAGGACGGGTTGTACGACGATCTCATCCAATAAATTCAGCAAACCACTCAACAGCCACAGGGACAAGCCAAAGGTCAGGCAGAGGTAGGCGGGGCGATCCAGCGCCGAGTATTGCACCGCCACCAACATCAGCAATACCGTCAAATAGTCCACTAACTCCAATGCAAAGGCGAAGCCATTAAAGCGCTGCAAGGCATAATGGGGGAGATAGGCGAGATGTAAGCCGGCGATCGCGACCATCAGTATCCCGAGTAGCATGAGGAACCACGCACGCCGACGGGTAAAGCGCCGGCGCGGTTGCGCCGGATCACCATACAACGCCATCGAGCGGTGCCGATCATCGCCAAAAAGATCCATCATTCCCCTGTGGCCTCATACTGGAGTCACCGTTAGATAAGAAAAATAATATATTGAAATTATTATAAATATTTAGAAAAGTCCCATCATAGTAACTATAGATAGCGGACCTAAGATTGACAACCTCTTTTCTACACGCCACGGTGACGCGCCAACGAGGAAGGCGGAATTTCGCGCAAAGGAGCGGGAGAGATGGTCGATGAGAAAGGCGGGTGGCGGCGAAAAAAACGGCGCGACCCCGCTGGATCGCGCCGTGAAGATTAATGGGCCTTAACGGCGTTTGAAGGCGTGTTTCCCGGCAAACTGTGCCGCCGCCCCCAGTTGATCCTCGATGCGCATCAGTTGATTATATTTCTCGATGCGTTCACCGCGGCAAGGGGCCCCCGTCTTCAGATGACCCGCGCGCACCCCGACGGTCATATCGGCAATGAAACTGTCTACCGTCTCGCCGCTACGATGCGAGATGAACGTCCCCCAGTCGTGGCGATGGCAGAGCTGAACCGCCGCGATAGTTTCCGTCAGCGTGCCGATCTGGTTCAGCTTGATCAACGCCGCATTCGCCACCTGCTCATCGATGCCACGCTGAATATAACGCACATTGGTGACGAACAGATCGTCGCCCACCAGTTCGACGCGTTGACCCAGGCGGGTGTTGAGATGACGCCAGCCGCTCCAGTCATCCTCGGCCAAGCCATCCTCCAACAAGACGATGGGGAAGTCATCGAGCAGATCCGTATAGTAGTCGGTCATCTCCTGAGCCGTGAGACGACGATCCTCGCTGCGTAAGTGGTAGATGCCATCCTGATAAAACTCGCTAGAGGCCGGATCGATGCAAATCACAATATCCTCGCCGGGACGATAGCCGGCACGCTCGATAGCTTGCACGATCAAGGCCAAAGGTTCACGGTTACTGCGTACATGCGGGGCGAAGCCCCCCTCATCGCCGACGCCGATGCTCAGACCGGCATCCAACAGCACCTGACGCAACGTTTGGTAGACCTCACTGCCCCAGCGCACCGCCTCGCGCAGCGAACTCGCGCCCCACGGTGCGATCATGTACTCTTGGAAATCGGCCCCCTGCCAACGCGCATGCACCCCACCATTGATGATGTTCATACACGGGACTGGCAGCAGCGTCGCGCCCAACCCACCAATATAACGATACAACGGTTGCTGCGTCAGCTGCGCCGCCAGGCGAGCACAGGCCAGCGAGACGCCGAGGATGGCGTTAGCCCCGAGCACGGACTTATTATCGCTGCCATCCAGCGCCAACATACACCCATCGATCGCCGCCTGCTGGCGTACATCATAACCGCGTAACGCCTCGCGTAGCGGGCCATTGACATGGGCCACCGCCTGCTGTACGCCGCGCCCACCAAAACGCGCCTTATCGCCATCGCGCAATTCGACCGCCTCGCGCGAACCGGTGCTGGCGCCGGAGGGTACCGACGCGCGCGCCCAGGCGCCCGTCTCTACGCGTACATCCACTTCTACCGTAGGATTACCGCGCGAGTCGAGGATCTCGCGGGCGACAATGTCATCGATCACAAAGCTCATGTTCTACTCCTAGGTTTACAGGTGTTTCACTAGAACGTCAGTCTCAAGGCCATTGATAAAGTCAAATGAGGTGGAGACAAACTTGGCCAACGTGCGGTTATGATGACCCAGCATCAATAAGTCCACCTGTTGGCTGGTCACGAACGCGCGCACATCGTCGAGGGCGTCGATAGTCACGATCTGTTGCGTATCGATCGGATAATCTTGTTGATGTACTAGCGACATCAGCAACTGGCGCGTCTCATTGATACTCTGCTGCTCCATACGCGTCAGGTTGACATCCAACATGCCACGCAGCGCGGCCAAATCGCCGCTGATATGCCCGAGCGTCAGCTGGGCCTCATTCTGGCGCGCGACCTGACAGGCGTGTGGCAATAACACCTCACCATCATGCCGGCCATGCACCAGAACCAAAACGTGTCGATAGATCTTCATCGGGGACCTCATCTCAAATCAGCTGGGCGCTAACCCAGGGCAAAATCTCTTTCTTGCGGCTTAGCATACCGGGTAATGGCTGGACGGGTAGAATGCGACCATCGCGGGCGACACGGTAGAGCATCGTATGGCGTTGCCGAATGTCGCTGACCGCCAACATAACGTAATCCAACGCCTGTTCACGGCAACGCTGTTGCATACATGCCAACAGCGGCGTCAACTGTGCGTCGACCTGTTGCGGCGACGCCACCTCCAGTTGGGCGATCTCCAACGTATACTCACCGATGACGAAACGCTTCAGATCCTTTTCCAACAAGGCCTGCGCCGTGTAACCCGCCAAGCTCGTCTTCGCCGCCAAGAGCCCGGCGAGGAAGGTGTCATAGTCGGGGCGGCAAGCCGCGCGTAAGGCGGCAACCGCCTGGCGGTCTGCCTCGGTCGTGGTCGGGGAGATCAGGCCGATGGTATCACTCAGGATGGCGCCCAGTAACAAGATCGACTGGCTGCGATCCGGCACCATGGCGTACTCCTGGGTCAGGATCTGCCACAGCAAGGTCGCCGTACTGCCGACACGACGGATCCAGGCATCGATCGGTTCACGGCTGGTCAGGGTACCCAGACGATGGTGATCGATCAGCCCCAGCAAGTGGCTCTGCCCGAGCGTGTCCGGCCCCTGCTCGGCATCGCTAAAGTCCACCAGCCAAGTCGTTTTATCCTGCAACGATTCGGTCAACAGTGGTGGCGGCTCACACTCGGCCTGGCGCAGGATGTAGGCCGTTTCATGATTGATCTCTCCCAGACGCCAAGCGTGCGCGGGCAAGCCGCGCGCCGTCAGCCACTGGGCGGCGACCAGTGCGCTACAGATCGCGTCGCTGTCGGGATACTTATGGCCAAAAACGTAGATCATTTCTCCTCCGTATAGCGGTGGTTAACCACGGGGAGTGCAGGGATAAGCGCGGGAAAATAGTATGACGCCGATGCCCCGCTCCCCAGGAACGGTAGTCATCAGGCGTCATCATCCGTAAGTGGATTACGGCGGTTGGTTATCACGGGTGGCACGCCATCACCCTGTTTGGCAGCTAACCAGTTTAACTCATCGATGGCAAGCGCTAGAGTGTTGCAAAGCATGTCGTTTAGCTTTCCTCGACACGCTTATGCCGGTAGGCGACAGGCCTCACATAACGCCGGCCAGACCGCCATGGTGGTCTCCACGATGGCCTGGAGATCGCCGCATTCAGCCCCCTCACGGGCGCGCACCGACATCCCCTGAATCAGGCAGCATAGGTAACGCGCCAATCCCTGAACATCGCTATAGGCGGGCAATTCACCGGCACGCTGACGCTGCTCGAGAAAGCGCGTCAGCATCGCCTCTTGTATCGGCTGACGACTCTTCAGCACTTGGCTGACCTTATCCGAACAACTGGTCGGCACCATCGATGCGCAGATGATAAAGCAGCCGCTGGGCGTGTCATCGCTGGTAAAACAACACGCCGTGACATTCAGGTAGTCACGCAGTGTATCGATCAACGGCAAGTTAACCTTGAACAGCAGACGATCGTATTTATCCTCATTACAGGCGGTGTAATACTCGACCACCGCGCGAAACAGCCCCTCTTTGTTTTCAAACTCCGCGTACAGGGTCGGCGCCTTCGCACCGGTCGCCTCGACCAGATCGGCCATCGAGGTCGCCTCGTAGCCCTTACGCCAAAACAGTTCCAGCGCCTTGCGCAACGCGACTTCCCTATCGAACACCTTTGGACGGCCGCGCCCGGCGCGTTTACAGGATGTATGTTCTGTTACCATTCCCTTTATCTACACCTCACTCACTGGATCTCCCGCTAAAGGTAGCCTTGCCCCCACGAATATGCAAACCGTGGCGCACCGCCCGTGCAGGCGCCGCCAGAACGCTGCACACCCTAGGTAGAGAATAAATAATATTTTGTTAACAAACATAGAGTTAACAATTTTATTAATAAGCGTTAATAAAAAACGTTGACGACACTCCGGCGACGGAATTACCATTAAATTAACGATCGTTAAGATAATGACTTCATACGATGTGCGCCCGATGCGAACATCACCGCGATCGTCACCAGAATGACACTAAAACGCACCTGCTGTACGGATTAAACTGCTGTACACCGCGTCGTGTCACTAACCATCGCACAAAAAGAGTAAGGTGATTGCCATGTACAATACCGATTTTATCAGCGCGCTCCGTACCTGGATCGATAACAATGTTGCGACCATCTCATCCCTCGATGATGTAGCGGCGCGTGCGGGTTACTCCAAATGGCACCTACAACGCATGTTTAAAGCGCACACCGGCGTACGCCTTGGCGAGTATATTCGTAATAAGAAGTTGGATGAGTCGGCGCGTCGCCTGAAAGTATGCCAAGGATCAATCCTCGACATCGCACTGTCGATGGGGTTCGACTCCCAACGCTCCTTCACCCGCTCCTTTAAGCGCCGTTTCGACATGACGCCGGGAGTTTGGAAGCGGGAGATGGTGACCGCGAAATCCTTCGAGCGCGCCGCCTGAGCGCCGCGCGTGATCGACCCGCTGCGGATGCAGTCTCACGACTGCCTCAGCGGCGGATCGTTTTCCGCTTAGGACGTCTCGCTTAACGCCCCTCTACCCGTCCCTTCGCCTCCGCCGCCGGACGGCGCGGACGACGATTCTGCCCCGGACGGGCCGCCGGGTTACGTTGGCCTTCCGCCGCCGAACTTTCCTTGCTGCGCGTCCCTGTTCCACGTCGCCCCTGTCCCTGCGTGCCACGCTCGTTGCGGCCATTCTGCCGTCCACCCTGACGACCATTTTGGATCGGCTCGGCCTTGATGCTGGGATCCGGCTCATAACCGGCGATCGCCATACGGGGGATCGGGCGTTTCAGCAGGCGTTCGATATCACGCAGCAGCTTATGTTCGTCGACGCAGACCAGTGAGAGCGCCTCGCCCGTCGCCTGCGCACGCCCGGTACGTCCGATACGGTGGACATAATCTTCCGGGACATTGGGCAGCTCATAGTTCACCACGTAAGGCAGCTGATCGATGTCCAAACCACGGGCGGCGATATCCGTCGCCACCAGGACGCGAATGTCGCCACTCTTGAAGTCTGCCAGCGCACGGGTACGCGCGCCCTGGCTCTTGTTGCCATGGATCGCCGCCGCGCTGATGCCATCCTTATTCAGCTGCTCGGCCAGATGGTTGGCGCCATACTTGGTACGGGTGAACACCAGAACCTGGCGCCAATCCTGTGAGCCGATCAGGAAAGAGAGCAGCTCACGCTTACGCTTCTTGTCCACCAGATGCACGTGTTGGCTAACCAACTCGGAGGCGGTGTTGCGGCGCGCCACTTCCACCTCGGCCGGGTTATGTAGCAGCGAGGCGGCCAGCGCCTTGATCTCGTCGGAGAAGGTCGCGGAGAACAGCAGGTTCTGACGCTTGGCCGGCAGACGAGCCAGCACACGGCGAATATCGTGAATGAAGCCCATGTCCAGCATGCGATCGGCCTCATCCAGCACCAAGATCTCAACCTGGGACAGATCGACCGCATTCTGATGCGCAAGATCCAGCAGGCGTCCCGGTGTCGCCACCAGCACGTCCACGCCACCACGCAGCTTCATCATCTGCGGGTTGATGCTCACCCCACCGAACACCACCAGTGAGCGTAACGGCAGATGACGGCTGTATTCGCGGACGTTATCACCGATCTGGGCCGCCAACTCACGGGTCGGCGTCAGGATCAGGGCACGCACCGGACGGCGCCCCTTGCCGTTCTTCGGGTTCTGGTGCAGCAATTGCAGCAACGGTAGGGTAAAACCGGCGGTCTTGCCGGTACCGGTCTGCGCGCTCGCCATCAGATCGCGACGTTGCAGCACCAGAGGAATGGCCTGCTGTTGAATCGGGGTGGGGTCACGGTAACCCTGCTCTTCCACCGCACGTAACAGTTCGGCACACAGGCCAAGGGAATCAAAAGACATGAAAAACTCCAAACCCGCCCACTCCCTGGCTTCCAGGGATGCAGTTTCCGGACGGGCGTATCAGACGAGGCAAAGCGAGAATTACCACGAGGACAGGCACAAACTGCGGGTACACAATTGGCGGCTAGTGTAACAGTAAGCACCCGCGCTGTCTGCCCTGATGTTCCGCCTGACACGACTTTACAGTGGGGGAAAAGAGGCCTAAAGTTAATCAATCAGATGATTAACTTTTTCCGAGTGTCATCGTCATGAAGAGACTTCGTCGCGCGCCACCGCCAGATCAAGCCCGCTCACGCGGCGACCAGGCGCGCCAGGCACTGATCGCCGCCGGATTACGCCTGTTCGCCCAGCAGGGATTGGAGGGGGCCACCACGCGCGACATCGCCCAGGAAAGTGGGCAAAACATCGCCGCCATCCCCTACTATTTTCACTCTAAACAGGGACTCTATCTGGCCGTCGCCCAATGGATCGCGACGACACTCAGCCACAGCTTCAGCCCGCTACGCGAGGAGTGCGAGCGCCATCTCGCCGATCCCGACGCCACGCCGCAGGCGGCGCTGGCATTGATCCAACGCGCCATCGCCCATCTGTGCCACCTGATGACTCAGCCACAAACCCTGCACCTAAGCCAGATCATCTCGCGCGAGCAGATGTTTCCCAGCGCCGCCTCCCCCATCCTGCACCAACAGTTTATTACCCCGCTGCATACCCTGATGACCCGCCTGGTCTCGGGCTACGTCGGTCTGGATGCGCATCATCCCATCGCGGCGCTGCACACCCATGCGCTGATCGGTCAGGTGCTGGCCTTTCGCATGGCGCGCGAAACCATTCTTACCCGGACCGGCTGGCCACAGATCGGGCCGCAACAGGCACATGAAATCCATCAGGTGGTACAGCTCCACACCGAACTGCTGATCACCGGGCTGCGCCGTCACCTTGGCGCAGCACAGCCCACTGCATTGCGAGGAACGCGAGGAATCAACGATGAATAAAAGGCGAGTCGCCGGCGTCGTTATCGGCATCGTGCTGATAGCACTCATCGCCGGAGGATATGGCTACTACCGCAGCCAGCAGGATCAACCGCTGACCCTGTACGGTAATGTCGACATCCGTACCGTCAATCTGGGCTTCCGCGTCAGCGGCCGACTGGCCTCACTGACCGTCGATGAAGGCGCGGCGGTCAAGCCCGGCATGTTGCTCGGTCGGCTGGATGACGCCCCTTATGTCAATGCGTTGAACGAGGCGCGGGCCGCCGCCGCCGCCGCACAGGCGAACCTGGCGCTGTTGCAGGCCGGTTATCGCAGCGAAGAGATCGCTCAGGCGCAGGCCGCCGTGGTTCAGGCCGAAGCCAACTACCGCTACATGCAGAGTTTCTATGAACGCCAGCAGGGATTGTGGACCAGCCGCGCCGTCTCGGCCAATGAGTTAGAGAGTGCGCGCACCAACCGTAATCAGGCGCAGGCCCAACTGCAACAGGCGCGCGATAGGCTGGCACAGTATCAGTCCGGTAATCGTCCGCAGCAGATCGAGCAGGCGCAGGCGCAACTGCAACAGGCCCAGGCCCAAGTGGCGCAGGCCGAGCTGAATCTGCATGACACCGCGCTGTTCGCCCCGTCGCGCGGTACCGTGATGACCCGCGCCGTCGAGCCGGGTACCATGCTGGCCGCCGGTAACACGGTATTCAACGTCGCCTTAACCCGCCCGGTCTGGGTACGGGCCTACATCGATGAGACCCACCTCGATCGCGCCATCCCCGGTACGCCCATCGCGCTGTATATCGATGGACGGCGTCAGCCTTATCACGGCACCATTGGCTTCGTCTCCCCCACGGCCGAATTCACGCCGAAGAGCGTCGAGACGCCGGATCTGCGCACCTCGCTGGTCTATCGTCTGCGCGTGATCATCGACGATGCCGATGACGCGCTACGCCAGGGGATGCCGGTCACCCTGCGCTTCCCGACCACCCCGGCGCAACGCTAGCGGAGTAGCGCATGGTCAGCCATTACATCGAGCTGGAGGGGTTGGAAAAACGCTTCGCGGGGCTGGATCGCCCAGCGGTCGCCAGCCTGACGACGCGCATTGCCAGCGGCGCCGTGATGGGATTGGTCGGCCCCGATGGCGCCGGCAAGACGACCCTGATGCGCATCTTAGCCGGGTTACTGAAACCGAGCGCCGGCCGGGTCAACGTCGTCGGACTCGATCCCGTGCGCCAGGATCGCCAACTGCACGCCCTCCTCGGCTACATGCCACAGAAGTTCGGCCTGTATGAGGATCTGACGGTCATGGAGAACTTGGTGCTGTATGCCGAGCTGCGCGGCGTCACTGGCGCAGCGCGCGCCAGCACCTTCGCACGTCTGCTCGCCTTCACCTCGCTGGCCCCCTTCACCGATCGTCTCGCCGGCAAGCTCTCCGGCGGAATGAAACAGAAGCTGGGGCTGGCCTGCACCTTGCTCGGCTCGCCACAAGTGCTACTGCTCGACGAGCCCGGCGTCGGGGTTGACCCCATCTCACGCCGCGAACTATGGCGCATGGTGCACGAGCTGGCCGACGAGGGGATGCTGATCCTGTGGAGCACCTCCTACCTGGATGAGGCCGAACAGTGCCGTGAGGTACTCCTGCTTAACGAGGGACGGCTACTGTACAGCGGCCCGCCGCAACAACTGACCCAACGCATGGCCGGGCGCACCATTCTGCTACGCGCCCCCGGCCTCTCTCACCGTCGCCTGCTGCAACAGGCCATTACCCTGCCGATGGTCAGCGACGCGGTGATCCAGGGGCAGTATCTGCGCCTGATCCTCCAAGCCGGTTGTGACCACCAGCAGATCCCGACGGCGCTTAACCTCATGCAGGCCGAGGTGTTGGAGGCCACCCCTCGCTTCGAGGATGCCTTCATCGACCTCTTAGGCGGCGGACCGCACCAGGCCTCGGCATTAGCGAGTATCATGCCGCAGGTTGAGGCCGATGCGACGCAGACGGTGATCGAGGCGCGTCAATTAACCAAGAAGTTTGGTAGCTTCGCCGCCACCGATCACGTCGATTTTCAGGTCAAACGTGGCGAGATCTTCGGTCTGCTCGGCCCCAACGGCGCCGGCAAGTCGACCACCTTCAAGATGATGTGTGGCCTGCTGGTACCCAGCAGCGGCCACGCGCTGGTGTTAGGCATGGATCTCAAGACCGATTCGGGGCGCGCGCGCCAGCATCTGGGTTACATGGCGCAGAAGTTTTCCCTCTACGGCAACCTGACGGTCGCCCAAAATCTGGCCTTCTTCTCCGGCGTCTATGGCCTACACGGCAAGCGTCAGCGCGCCAAGATCGCCGACATGACCCGGGCGTTTAACTTTACTCCGATCCTGCAGCAGACGCCGGATGCCCTGCCGCTGGGTTTTAAGCAGCGCCTAGCCCTCTCCTGCGCCCTGATGCATGAACCGGACATCCTGTTTCTCGACGAACCCACCTCCGGGGTCGATCCGTTGACCCGGCGTGAGTTTTGGCTGCACATCAATGGGATGGTCGATAAGGGGGTCACCGTGATGGTTACCACCCACTTTATGGATGAGGCGGAGTACTGCGATCGTATCGGCCTGGTCTACCATGGGCAGATCATCGCCACCGGCTCACCGGACGATCTCAAGGCGCGCATCGCCAGTGCCGACAATCCGACGCCCACCATGGAGCAGGCATTCATCGAACTGGTACAGGCCTACGATCGGGAGCATGAACATGGCTGATGGGACTCTCCACTTCTCCTGGCGCCGCCTACGCGCCCTATGCCGCAAAGAGACCGCCCAGATCATGCGCGATCCCAGCAGTTTATTGATCGCCGTGGTGATCCCGTTGCTGCTGCTGTTTATCTTCGGCTATGGCATCAACCTCGACTCCAGCCGCCTACACGTCGGCATCCTATTGGAACAACAGACGCCGGAGGCCCGCCAGTTGGCCGATACCTTCCGCGGATCACCCTATATCGCCGCCACCGTCAGCGACGATCGCCAACAGCTGACGCGCCAACTCCAGGCCGGGCAGATCCGCGGCATGGTGGTGATCCCGGTCGATTTTTCCGATCGCCTACTGCGGAGCCAAGATAGCGCGCCGCTCCAGGTGATCACCGACGGTAGCGAACCCAATACCGCCAACTTTGTGCGCGGCTACACCGAAGGCGTTTGGCAGGTGTGGCTCCAGCAACGCGCCCAGGATCGCGGTTTGTCCTATCAGCCCCCTATTGATATTCAGCTGCGTTACTGGTTTAACCCGGCCGCCATCAGCCAGCACTTTATCATTCCCGGCGCCATCACCATCATCATGACGGTCATCGGCGCCATCCTGACCTCACTGGTGATCGCTCGCGAATGGGAGCGCGGCACCATGGAGGCGCTGCTGTCGACCCAGGTCACCCGTAGCGAGCTCTTGCTCTGTAAGCTGTTGCCCTACTATGTATTGGGCATGCTGGCGATGGTGCTGTGCATGGTGGTGGCGGTCTTTATTATGGGGGTACCGTTCCGTGGTTCGCTGCTGATCCTGTTCGCCATGACCAGCCTGTTTATGGCCAGTACCCTGGGGATGGGGCTACTGATCTCCACCGTCACCCGCAACCAGTTCAACGCGGCGATGATCGCCCTGAACGCGGCCTTTCTGCCGGCAGTGATGCTCTCCGGCTTCGTGTTCGAAATCGATAGCATGCCCGCCATCGTGCGGGCGATCACCTACGTCATCCCGGCGCGATACTTCGTCAGCACCCTGCAATCCCTGTTTCTGGCCGGCAACATCAGCAGTGTACTGTGGGTAAACTTGGCCTTCCTGCTGGTATCGGCGCTGTTCTTCATCGGCCTAACGGCCTTAAAAACCCGGCGGCGGCTGGACTAAGGAGGAGTGAGACCATGCTGCACCGTCTACTGACCCTGATCATCAAAGAGCTACAGTCGCTACTGCGTGACCCGCAGACGCGCACCATCTTGGTAGTGCCGGTGATCATGCAAGTCTTACTGTTTCCCTTTGCCGCAACGCTTAACGTCACTAACGCCACCATCGCCATCTACAGCGCGGATAGCGGCCCGGCCTCCATCGAACTGACCCAGCGTCTGGCCAAGGCCAGCGCCTTCTCTCAGGTGATCCTGCTGGAGAGTCCGCAAGCCATCGCCCCGACCATCAACGATCAGCGCGCCCTCCTCGTGGTGCGTTTTCCAGCTAACTTTAGCCGCGATCTGCTCAGCGACCAGCCCACCACCCTGCAACTGATCCTCGATGGCCGTAGCTCTAACAGTGCCCAGATCGCCGCCAACTATATCCAGCAGATCGTCAGCGAGTATCAGCAACAGCTGCGTAGCGAGCTGCATCAGCCTAGCTTGATTAATAGCCGCCTGATCGTACGTAACTGGTATAACCCTAATCTGGATTACAAATGGTTCGTGGTCCCCTCGCTGATCGCCTTGATCGCCACCATCGGGGTGATGATCGTCACCTCACTCTCCGTGGCGCGTGAGCGTGAACAGGGTACCCTCGAGCAGTTGCTGGTCTCACCGCTCAATACCTGGCAGATCTTCATCGGTAAGGCGGTGCCCGCCCTGATCGTCGCCACCTTTCAGGCGACCTTGGTCCTGCTGATCGGCATCTTTGGCTACCAGATCCCCTTCGCTGGCTCGCTGTGGCTGTTCTACTTCACCCTGCTGATCTACGGCCTGTCCCTGGTCGGCTTCGGGTTATTCATCTCCGCCCTGTGTGCCACACAGCAACAGGCGTTTATCGGCGTCTTTGTCTTCATGATGCCCGCCATTCTGTTGTCCGGTTATGTCTCACCGGTGGAGAATATGCCGGTCTGGCTGCAGAATGTGACGTGGATTAACCCCATCCGCCACTTTACCGACATCACCAAGCAGCTCTACCTGAAAAATGTCGGTTTCGCGGTCATCTGGCACAATCTGTGGCCACTGCTGGTGATCACCGTCGCCACCAGCGGTATCGCCTACGCCATCTTCCGGCGCAAGATCGCCTAATGAGGCGGGGGGCGACGATGGGCGATGCCAGCGCTGCTCCCCCTTGCTATACTGCGCACAGCGTTTTTTTCGACTGACAGGATCGCCCGCGCGCTATGCAGCTAACGTCAAATTCCATGTCCCTTTCCGGCGTCACCCGCAGCTATCTGCTGTTTATCTTGCTATTGCTGCTGGGCAACCTGCTGTACGGCTATAACACGGTCAATGGCTACCTCAGCGCCAAACAAAATATGCTGTCGTCGGTCGCCCGGTTGTTACAACAACGGATCGAGACCTACCGTTTCATCACCTATCAGATCTACGAAACGCCCCCCAGCGACGAGCCCGCCAACAGTTCGGCGCCGCAGCATGAATTGCGCCTACGCCCGGATATCTACTTATTGGATAAGGCGCGCCATAAGACCGATGCCTTGATCTTTGGCCTACACGATAGCGCCACCAGCGAACTGGCGCAGAACCTGTCGCGCTATCTGGACACCCTCTGGAGCGCCAATACCGAACCCTATTCGCTCTACTATCTCAATGGGCAAGATAATAGTCTGATCCTGATCTCAACCATGCCGATGAAGGATCTCTCGGCGCGCTATAAGGATGGCTATCTGGGGAACCTGGTCGAGGCGCGCAAGGCCGAGATGCTCCAGCAGTCGAACGCGCTCGATCAGCGTGAAGGCTTCTCCGGGTTGCGTAAGTTTCGTTTCCAAAACGCCTACTACTTTACCCTGCGTACCACCTTCAACGATCCCGGTCATCTGGCCACCGTGATCGCCTTCGATCTTCCGGTGGAGGATCTGTTGCCGAGCAACCTACCGGCGCAGCGCTTCCAGTTACGGGAGGAGCAAGGCAACGAGGGCGAGTGGAACGCCAACGATGAGCCACCACGCGCGATGACTCAGCTGAGCTGGCCCTGGATCACCATCAACAGCCCGATCCATAACACGCCCTTGACGCTCCAGTTCCACATTCCGGCGATGGCGTTGATCATCGATCTGGCGCGCAACAACTTCTGGGTGCTGCTGATCAACCTGGCGCTGCTGGTCCTCTCCGCCATCGCCTTCTACATCGTACGCCACCAGTATGTTCGCCCCGGTAAACGCATGGCGGCTCAACTGAACGCCCAGCAAGAGATGAATCAGGAGATCATCGCGCATCTGCCGATGGGGTTGTTAATCTACCGCTTCGATAACAACACGTTGGTCGCCAGTAACAAACAGGCTGACCAGTTGCTGCCCCACCTGAGCCTGCATAAGATCGCTGCGATGGCCGATCGCCATCATGGTAAGGTGCAGGTCAGCATCAACAATGCCATGTACGAAGTACAGATGGTGCGCAGCCAACAGACGCCTCACTCGGCGCTATTTCTGATCCGGAATTTGGACACCGAGGTGCTGATGAGTCAGAAGCTCAAGCTGGCTCATGAGGAGTATGAGAAGAACCTGACGGCGCGCAAGACCATGACCGACAACCTGAGTCATGAGTTGCAAGCCCCCCTACGCGCGATCTCTCGTCTAAGTACGGCCCTACGCGAGGCGCCGAATCAAGCGGCCCTGCTCGATGATCTGTGGCTGGAGAGCCAACACGCACAGCGCCTGATCGACGAAATCACCCTGTTGACCGCCGTCGAAAGCCAGGATTGGCATCCTCAGACCCGCCAATTCCGCCTGCATGAGCACATCGACGCCCTGTTACTGCGCAATCTCCCCGCCATGCGGCGCAAGGGATTAATGCTACTGGGGCGCGTCGATACCGATCCCGCGCAACAGTTTGATGGCGACATCGCCACCCTGGAGCGGGTGCTGGAAATGCTACTGCACTATGCCATCGTCACCACCGCCTATGGCAAGATCAGCCTGACCATCGGCCTCGATCCCCAGCAACCCGACCGGCTGCACGTCCAACTGAGCGATACCGGCGCCGGCCTCACACGCACCGAGCGCCGTAACCTGCACTATCCAGCGCTATCCGCGGCACAAAGCGACCGCTTCACCCGTGGATCGAGCCTCACCTTCTACCTCTGCGCCCAGCTCTGTCGCCGGTTAGACGGCGAGTTAACCATCGATAGCCGGCCCGATATCGGGACCCACTACCGCTTCACCTGCCGTATGCACCCCCTGCCACTCAACGAGCAGCAGGAGGAGAAACTGCTGGAGGGCATCACCATCGGCCTGCGTATCACCGCCGAAGAGATCCACGCCCGTGTCAGCCAACGTCTGGAGGGACTCGGCGCGACGCTGATCAACGCCGCCGACGAGGGCGAAGCCAACGGCGCCACGCCTCCCTGCGATCTGCTGGTTACCGATGATCCCGCCCTGGCCCAGGCGAATACCTTATTGCTGGCGGCCGACGTCGACGGGTTCGAGGAGTACGCGCCACAACG
Organism: Edwardsiella sp. A.80236; assembly: GCF_044540725.1. Taxonomy (NCBI): domain Bacteria; kingdom Pseudomonadati; phylum Pseudomonadota; class Gammaproteobacteria; order Enterobacterales; family Hafniaceae; genus Edwardsiella; species Edwardsiella sp. A.80236. The sequence continues at coordinate 75,131 of NZ_JBIUCY010000001.1, read as the reverse complement.
CATTCGCGCCAACTTTAATCTCAGCGATGCATTGATCGACGCCATCCTGCTGCTGATCGAGCGGCAAATGGCGGCGGCAGAGCCCCCCGTCCATTGCGAATATGCTGAAAATGCTGAAAATGCGTTATCCTCTATCGAGGAGAACCCTTTTAAATCAAAGGATTACTATTCGCTGTTTTTGGATACAGTACCCGCAGATATACAAAAACTGTATACTGAGTCGGATCAACAGGATTGGCCCACGCTGGCCCTCACCGCACATCGCCTCAAAGGTGTCTTCGCCATGCTGGCGTTCCCCGTCGGTAAAAAGCTGTGTGAACAGCTAGAAGAGGCCGTTAAACATAACGACGCGGCACAAGCGCGAGTCCTGATCAGTCATATTGACGCTTTTGTCAGCCGACTGCTTCAACTAGGTAACCAACAATATGAATAACCTGAATGTAATCATTGCTGACGACCATCCCATCGTTTTATTCGGCATTCGTAAGTCGCTGGAACAGATCGAGTGGGTGAATGTCGTCGGGGAATTCGAAGATTCCACTACGCTGATCAATAGCCTGCCTAAGCTGGATGTCAACGTTCTGATCACCGACCTTTCCATGCCCGGTGACAAGTACGGCGATGGTATTACCCTGATCAAATACATCAAGCGCCACTTCCCGGAACTGTCGATCATCGTCCTGACCATGAACAATAACCCGGCCATCCTCAGCGCCGTGTTGGATCTGGATATCGAAGGGATCGTGCTGAAACAGGGCGCGCCGACCGATCTCCCCAAGGCGCTCGCCGCCCTGCAGAAAGGCAAGAAATTTACCCCGGAGAGCGTCTCTAAACTGTTGGAGAAGATCAACGCCAGCGGCTATGGCGATAAGCGCCTCTCGCCGAAGGAGAGCGAGGTTCTGCGCCTGTTCGCCGAAGGCTTCCTGGTCACCGAGATCGCCAAGAAGCTGAATCGTAGTATCAAGACCATCAGCAGTCAGAAGAAATCGGCGATGCTGAAGCTGGGCGTCGATAACGACATCGCCCTGCTCAACTACCTCTCATCGGTCAACATCATGCCGAATGATGACAAGGAATAACACGCCCTCGCCCGCCGCCTCGGCGGCGAGCCGTCACCCCACAGCCGCCAAATCTGTGGGGTCTTTTTTTATTCACCGCGCGTGGCCGCCCGATGGCGACGGATCTCGGCCGCATAACCGCTGAGCGAAGCCAGCAGATCCTCACGCATCACCGGTTTGGAGAGGCAACTGTCCATTCCCACCTCGATACAGCGCTGCCGCTCCTCCGCCAACGCGTTGGCCGTCACGCCAACGATCGGTTGGGTACGCCCCTGCTGCCGTAGACGCGCCGTCAGCTGATAGCCATCCATGTTGGGCATGTTGACATCCGTCAGCACGATATCGGCCGGCTGTTGCTGCAACATGCCTAAGGCATCCACCCCATCGCACGCCACGCTGACCTGCGTGAAGCCGAGCGAGTTCAGTTGGTCGGCTAACAGACGACGATTGATCGGATGATCATCGACGATCAGGATCGCGATATCGCTGAAGTCCTGCGGCGACATCGCCTGCTCATCGTCGCCCGAGGAGACGAGCGCCTCGCTGACCACATCGCCCGGCGCGGCAAAGAGGCGGTTGAGTAGCTGCAACAGCTCCAACGGGGCGGCAGTATTCAGCACCCATGCGCCCGGTGCTTGGCTACAGGCGTGTCCCAAGTAGTCGGCACGCAGCTGAATACGGGTAGCAAAAGGCGTCTCGGCAGCCAACGGATGATCGCTGATCACCACCGACTGCGCCGCCTCGTCTGACGAGGCGGGACAGAGACAGACCCGCGCCCCGGCCGCGCTCAGCAGCGCGTGCAGGTAACGCTCCAACCGGGCGTTGTGAATATCCAACCATAGAGTACGTTGTAGCAAGACCGGCTGTATCGGCTGCGCCGGCACGGCCTGATACATCGGCAGACGAATAGTAAAGATACTGCCCAGCCCCGGCTCCGACTCCACCGCGATATCCCCATCCATCAGACTGACCAGCTTCTCGCAGATAGCCAACCCTAGCCCGGTGCCGTGGAAGTGACGCTGCACGCCGCTACCTACTTGGAAGAAGGGGTCGAACAGGCGCAGCACATCACGCGCCGGGATCCCCATCCCGGTGTCCCGGATACGGAACTCCAGATAGAAATCATTGACTCGCGCCTGGAGGATAATGCAGCCGGTATCGGTAAACTTGATGGCGTTGCTCAACAGGTTAGAGAGCACCTGTTGAATACGCATGATGTCGCCGCTGATCTCCGCCGGGACATCGGGCTCGATAAAGCAGTACAAAGTCAGACGTTTACGCACCACCAGCGGCAGATAGTTGCCGATGATGTGCGGGATCACCTCGCGCGCGACGAAGCGCCCCGGCTCGATCTTCAACTGCTCCGACTCGATCTTGGAGAAGTCGAGGATGTCATTGATGATCTTCAGCAGTAGTCCCGACGAGTTGCTCATCGCCCCCAGCAGACGTTGTACCTCCTCGGGTAGCGTCTTGGTACGCAGCAGATCCAGGTTGCCGATGATGCCGTACAGCGGCGTGCGTAACTCATGGCTGACCGTCGCCAGGAACATCGACTTGGATTGGCTGGCCTGCTCTGCCGCCGCCGCCATCTCCTGCAACGACTCCTCCATCTTCACCCGGGTACTGACGTCGACCATGGCGCAGATGGCCACCTCCTCGTTGCGGTAACGCGAGCGCACGAAGCTGATTTGCAGGTTCTGATTCTGCGCGGTGATCACATCCAGCACGCTGACCTGCTCTTCATTGAGCAGGCGTACGATGCGTTGACGATCTTCCGGTGTAAATTGGCGCGTATAGTTATGGGCCAACTCGTTACTGAGGATGTTGCTGCCGTCACTCACCCGGAGGATCGAGATCCCCACCGGCGCCGACGCCACAATCTTACGGTTAAACTGCTCGTGCTCCTCGAGGCGCAGCGCGTTGTTCTCCGCCGGGAGGAACATCTTGCGCTCAAATAGCCAGGTCAGCACAAACAGCACCAGCGCGCTGATCAGGTTCAGCACGATGGCGTTGATCAACAGCAGGTTAAAACGTTCCAGCAATACCCGTACCGGTAACGAATAGACGATAGTCAGGCCGCTGGGACGCAACTTCTTCTTCAACAGCAGGGTATCGTAGCCGCTGTTATAGCCGAAATAGTTGTCATCCTCCGGCAAGCCATTCAGCAGCGGCAACGCGCCCCCGTTTTCGGCGTAACTCAGCAACACGTCTCCGTCATCGCTCAGCAGCGTCACCCCGATGGGCAGTACCGAGGGATTGGTCAACTCCTCTAGGCGCAGCGTCTGCTCGATCCCCAGCACCGCCTCCAGGTGGGTGGCCGCATAGACCGGCGCGGTGATATACAGGGCGCCGACGTCCCGTTGCGCGCCTGGCACCACCCAGTACAACACCTGCTCCTTGTCGTTGTTATTACGGAAATGGTTAACACGCTGCTGTAATAAGCGCAGGCTGTTCCCCCCCTCCAACGGTACGTTGCGAATGCTGAAATCCGCCAAGCACAGGCTGCTACCACCGATGACGAAGATGCGGTTGAGATCGTAGGCGGCGACAAAGTTCTCCTTCCAGTAGCGGATGAAGCCGCTCAATGCCCGCAGCGAGGTGCGATAGTTGTCGCTGGCTCGCCGGCAGTCCGACTCGGGGAATACCGGCAACAACGGCGGTACCTCGCCGTGAATGTCCAACAGCCCGCCGCTGTAAGGCTGGATACTCTCATCCCCCGACCAGGCCAGGCGATTCTCGGCGATATAGCGAATGTCGCGCATGGTGGCGCTAGCCTGACGGATCACCGCCTCCGCCTGATCGTAGTTCAGGTGGAAGTCCTGGCGAATATCGGACTCTTTCTGGTGGAACTGATTCAGAATATAGAAGGTGGTCAGCAGGGCGCCCAGGATCCACAGCATCAACGCCAGCGTTCGGAACAGGTAGCGCGACAGGCGGAGCGTGGTGCGAAAAGAGACAAAATATTTCAACGTGGCACCCGTAACCGTGATGACAGGAGGAATGGCGTTAAGGTAGCGGCAAACCCCGCGCGGCGCAATGACTTGACGCCGATCGCCCCCCTTGGCGCCGCGCCAGCGGGGGCTCAACAAGCGCGGAGACAGCAAAAAGGCCGGTCAAGACCGGCCTTGGTTTACTCGGGCGTGGCGACGCTTACTCCGCGTCGTCGCTCCCCTCGTCGTCGTTCTCCACCTCCGGCACGATCTCCTCGTCGCCTTCGGCGGCGCTACCGTCGATGCTGTCCAGCTCTTCGTCATCCACCGGCTCGACCACGCGTTGCAAGCCAACGACGTGCTCATCCTCGGCGGTACGGATCAGGATCACCCCTTGGGTATTACGCCCAACGATGCTCACCTCGGAGACGCGGGTACGCACCAAGGTGCCCGCGTCGGTGATCATCATGATCTGGTCACCGTCATCGATCTGCACCGCGCCCACCACGCGACCGTTACGCTCGGTCACCTTGATGGAGATGACCCCCTGAGTGGCACGGGACTTGGTCGGATACTCGGCCACGGCGCTGCGCTTACCGTAACCGTTCTGAGTCACCGTCAGGATCGCCCCCTCACCGTGCGGCACGATCAGCGAGACGACGCGATCATCGTCGGCCAGCTTAATCCCACGCACCCCGGTGGCGGTACGGCCCATGGCACGCACAGCGTCCTCCTTGAAGCGCACCACCTTACCGGCGGCGGAGAACAGCATCACCTCGTCGTTACCGTCGGTCAGATCGACGCCGATCAGTTCGTCACCGTCGTTCAGGTTCACCGCGATGATCCCCGCGGCTCGCGGACGGCTGAACTCGGTCAGCGCCGTCTTCTTCACGGTCCCACTGGCGGTGGCCATGAAGACATTCACCCCTTCGGCGTACTCGCGCACCGGCAGGATGGCGGTGATACGCTCATCGGCCTCCAGCGGCAACAGGTTGATGATCGGACGGCCACGGGCGCCACGGCTGGCTTCCGGCAGCTGATAGACCTTCATCCAATACATGCGACCACGGCTAGAGAAGCACAGGATGGTGTCATGGGTGTTGGCCACCAGCAGGCGCTCGATGAAGTCCTCTTCCTTAATGCGGGCGGCAGACTTACCCTTACCGCCACGACGCTGGGCCTCGTAGTCGCTCAGCGGCTGATACTTGACGTAGCCCTGATGCGACAGGGTGACCACCACATCTTCCTGCTCGATCAGATCTTCGATGTTGATGTCCGCCGTGTTGGCGGTGATCTCGGTACGACGCGCGTCGCCGAACTGCTCACGGATGGCGATCAGCTCTTCGCGGATCACCTCCATCAAGCGTTCTGGGCTTTGCAGGATGAAGATCAACGCGGCGATCTGCTCCAGCAGCAGCTTGTACTCATCCAGCAGCTTCTCGTGCTCCAGGCCGGTCAGCTTTTGCAGACGCAGATCCAAGATCGCCTGCGCCTGCTGCTCGGTCAGGTAGTAGTGACCGTCGCGGATGCCATACTGTGGTTCCAGCCATTCTGGACGAGCGGCATCATCGCCGGCGCGCTCCAGCATCGCCGCCACATTGCCCAGCGCCCAGGCGTGGGAGACCAGGGCCGCCTTGGCTTCCGCCGGCGTCGGCGCATGACGGATCATCTCGATGATCGGATCGATGTTCGCCAGGGCGATGGCCAGACCTTCCAAGATATGCGCGCGTTCGCGCGCCTTGCGCAATTCGAAAATCGTCCGGCGCGTCACCACTTCGCGGCGGTGGCGAACGAAGGCTTCCAGACACTCTTTCAAGGTCAGCAGCTTCGGTTGCCCCTGATGCAGGGCGACCATGTTGATACCGAAGGAGACCTGCATCTGCGTCTGGGAGTAGAGGTTGTTCAACACCACCTCGCCCACCGCGTCGCGTTTGATCTCGATGACGATACGCATGCCGTCTTTATCGGACTCGTCGCGCAGCGCGCTGATGCCTTCGACGCGCTTCTCTTTCACCAGCTCGGCGATTTTCTCGATCAGACGTGCCTTGTTGACCTGGTAAGGGATCTCATGCACCACGATGGTCTCGCGACCATTCTTGGCGTCGGTCTCGATCTCGGCGCGCGCGCGCACGTAGATCTTGCCGCGCCCGGTACGGTAGGCCTCTTCGATACCGCGTCGGCCATTGATGATCGCCGCCGTCGGGAAGTCCGGCCCCGGGATGTGCTCCATCAGCCCCTCGATGGTGATGTTCTCATCATCGATATAGGCCAGGCAACCGTTGATCACTTCGGTCAGGTTATGGGGCGGGATATTGGTCGCCATCCCCACGGCGATACCGGCCGAGCCGTTCACCAACAGGTTCGGTACCTTGGTCGGCAGCACGTCGGGGATCTGCTCTGTGCCGTCGTAGTTGGGCACATAATCCACCGTCTCTTTCTCTAGATCGGCCAACAGTTCATGGGCGATCTTAGCCATGCGCACTTCGGTATAACGCATCGCCGCGGCGGAGTCGCCGTCGATGGAGCCGAAGTTACCCTGACCGTCAACCAACATATAACGCAGGGAGAAGGGCTGCGCCATACGCACGATGGTGTCGTAAACCGCGATGTCACCGTGCGGGTGATATTTACCGATAACGTCACCGACCACACGGGCCGATTTTTTGTATGGTTTGTTCCAGTCATTGCCCAGCACGTTCATCGCGAACAGGACGCGACGGTGTACCGGTTTCAGGCCATCCCGAACATCCGGCAGCGCACGACCGACGATAACGGACATGGCGTAATCCAGATACGAGTTTTTCAACTCTTCTTCGATATTGACCGGCGTAATCTCTCTGGCAAGGTCGCTCATGGAGCTGCTATCCCTCTACTAATTATTCATCTGCCGCTACCCTCAATACATCGAGTAGAACCAGGCGCATACACGATGACAAAGACGACAATGATACCACAAAGGCACTGCTTGTGCGAAATGCGCCACGCCATTCCTGCCCGCCTGATCGCTGCCCCTTTGCCCGTGGCGTGGAAAAGGTATAATCCGCGCTAATGGGTATTTTTTGCGCGCGCCAGCGCGCCGAATTAAAGGAGTCTGAGGTGTCACAAAACGTTGATATGCAGGAAATTGCCAAGTTTGAGGCCGTCGCTTCACGCTGGTGGGACCCCGAAGGCGAATTCAAACCACTACACCGCATCAATCCACTCCGGCTGGATTACATCCAGCAGCGTGCCGATGGGCTGTTCGCCAAGCGGGTGCTCGATGTCGGCTGTGGCGGCGGTCTGCTGGCCGAAGCCATGGCGCAGGCCGGTGCCGACGTGACGGGGCTGGATATGGGAGGCGAGCCACTCCAGGTGGCGCGCCTGCACGCCTTGGAGAGCGGCGTCACGGTCGACTACCGCCAAGAGACCGTCGAGCAGCATGCCGCCGATGGCACGGCACAGTATGATGTGGTCACCTGTATGGAGATGCTGGAGCATGTGCCCGACCCCTGCTCGGTCGTACACGCCTGCGCCCGCCTGGTGAAGCCCGGCGGCCAGTTATTCTTCTCGACCATCAACCGTAACCCGAAGTCGTGGCTACTGATGGTCGTCGGCGCCGAGTACCTGCTGAAGATGGTCCCCAAAGGCACCCATGATGCGCGTAAATTTATCCGCCCCGCCGAGCTGATGGGCTGGTTAGACAGCACCCCGTTAACGGTACGCCATCTGTGCGGCATGCACTACAACCCGCTGCGTGACCGTTTCACCCTCGGGACCCGCGTCGATGTCAACTACCTGTTGCACGCCCAACGCGAGGCGGACTAAGGCGAGCGTAGCGAAAAGGCCGATAAGGCGGGCGGTAGCGGTGCACCGTCCGTCCACCATGCGATGGCTTTTGCAGCAACCTCGAAGCAGATCAAGATTAGTGATTTTAGCAATGAATAATAAAGCGGCAGACGATCAATTTTTTTAAATCCGCCTCCATTTTATCCCCCACGGGGATGGTGCCAGAGCCGACGCCGTCTACCGTCCACTCCGTAACATTTCACCCCCAACTTATCCACAAGCCGTGCCGATTTTGTTCACTTGCAAATCGCGGCAAACACCACTATCTTGTTGCCACATCGTCACCAACCCCCTATATATTGTGTTAACACCCCAAGCAAGCCACTAGTGCGCCGGGTGTTGATGCCGCGCGGCGCTGGCCCTCAGGGCACGCCTCGCCGGGGATCACACGGACAGGAACGCATCCTATGAATCAGAGTCTGCTCGTCACTAAACGCGACGGAAGAAAAGAGCGCATCAACCTCGACAAGATCCACCGAGTCCTCGATTGGGCCGCGGAAGGGTTACAGAACGTCTCGGTCTCCCAGGTTGAGCTACGCTCCCACATCCAGTTTTATGATGGCATCCGCACGGCGGATATCCACGAAACCATCATCAAGGCCGCCGCCGATCTGATCTCCCGTGAGACCCCGGACTACCAATATATGGCCGCGCGTCTGGCCATCTTCCACCTGCGCAAGAAGGCTTATGGCCAATTCGAGCCGCCGAAACTGTACGACCACGTGGTGCGCCTGGTCGAGATGGGCAAGTATGACCGCCATCTGCTGGAAGACTTCAGCCGTGATGAGTTCGAACAGATGGATGGTTTTATCGACCACTGGCGCGACATGAACTTCTCCTATGCGGCGGTCAAGCAGTTGGAGGGCAAGTACCTGGTGCAGAACCGCGTCAGCGGCGAGATCTACGAGAGCGCCCAGTTCCTGTATATCCTGGTATCTGCCTGCCTGTTCTCCCACTATCCGCGTGAGACACGGCTGGACTACATCAAACGTTTCTACGATGCAGTCTCCACCTTTAAGATCTCTCTGCCGACGCCGATCATGTCTGGGGTGCGTACCCCGACGCGCCAGTTCAGCTCCTGCGTGCTGATCGAGTGCGGCGACAGCCTGGACTCCATCAACGCCACCTCGAGCGCCATCGTGAAGTATGTCTCCCAGCGTGCCGGCATCGGCATCAACGCCGGGCGTCTGCGCGCGCTGGGCAGCCCAATCCGGGGCGGTGAGGCCTTCCACACCGGCTGTATCCCGTTCTACAAGCATTTCCAGACCGCGGTGAAATCCTGCTCTCAAGGCGGAGTACGTGGCGGCGCGGCCACCCTGTTTTACCCGCTGTGGCATCTGGAGGTCGAGAGCCTGCTGGTGTTGAAAAACAACCGCGGGGTCGAAGATAACCGTGTGCGCCACATCGACTATGGTGTGCAGCTCAACCGCCTGATGTATCAACGCCTGATCCAGGGCGGCGAGATCACCCTGTTCAGCCCTTCCGATGTGCCGGGGCTGTACGATGCCTTCTTCGCCGATCAGAATGAGTTTGAACGCCTGTATGTACAGTACGAGCAGGACAGCCGCATCCGCCAACGCAAGATCAAGGCCGTCGAATTGTTCTCGCTGATGATGCAGGAGCGCGCCTCCACCGGGCGTATCTATATTCAGAACGTCGATCACTGTAACACCCACAGCCCGTTCGATCCCCAGGTGGCGCCGGTTCGTCAGTCTAACCTCTGTCTGGAGGTGGCGCTGCCGACCAAACCGCTGGAGGACGTCAACGACGAGAGCGGTGAGATCGCCCTGTGTACCCTGTCGGCCTTCAACCTGGGTGCCATCGACTCGCTGGACGATCTGGAAGAGTTGGCGACCCTGGCGGTACGTGCGCTCGACGCCCTGCTCGATTACCAGGACTATCCGATCCCGGCCGCGAAGCGCGGCGCCATGGGACGTCGCACCCTGGGTATCGGGGTGATCAACTTTGCCTACTACCTGGCGAAGAATGGGGTACGTTATTCCGACGGTAGCGCCAATGCCCTGACGCATCGCACCTTCGAGGCCATCCAGTACTATCTGCTGAAGGCTTCCCACCAGCTGGCGCGTGAGCAAGGCGCCTGCCCGTGGTTCAATGAGACTCGTTATGCGCAGGGTATCCTGCCCATCGACAACTATAAGAAGGATCTCGACGCCATCTGCGCCGAGCCGCTGCACTATGATTGGGAGACCCTGCGCGCCGATATCGTCCGCGACGGGCTACGCAACTCGACCCTGTCGGCCCTGATGCCCTCGGAGACCTCATCACAGATCTCCAACGCCACCAATGGCATCGAACCGCCGCGCGGCTACATCAGCATCAAGGCCTCGAAGGACGGTATCTTGCGCCAGGTGGTGCCGGAGTATGAGCGTCTGCAGGAGGCCTACGAGCTGCTGTGGTCCTTGCCGAACAACGACGGCTACCTGCAGTTGGTCGGCCTGATGCAGAAATTTATCGACCAGGCGATCTCTGCCAATACCAACTACGATCCGTCACGCTTCCCCTCCGGGAAGGTGCCGATGAAGCAACTGTTAAAAGATCTGTTGACGGCGTATAAACTGGGCGTGAAAACGCTCTATTATCAAAACACCCGCGACGGTGCGGAGGATGCCCAGGAGGATCTGGGAAGTGCACAGGATGATGGCTGCGAAAGCGGCGCCTGTAAGATCTAACCTTCCCGCCTCAGGCGCTCCCCGCCGGGAGCGCTGGTATCTCCGCTTGATTTTCGACGCCCCGCGCCGCGGGGCACACTAGGATTAGGGTATGGCCTACACCATCTTCTCGCAAAACAAGAACGACCAACTACTCGAACCGATGTTCTTTGGTCAGCCGGTTAACGTTGCTCGCTATGATCAACAGAAACATGAGATCTTCGAGAAACTGATCGAGAAACAACTCTCCTTCTTCTGGCGTCCGGAAGAGGTCGACGTCTCACGTGACCGTATCGACTACCAGGCCCTGCCGGATCACGAGAAACATATCTTCATCAGTAACTTGAAGTACCAGACGTTGCTGGACTCCATCCAGGGGCGCAGCCCCAACGTCGCCCTGCTGCCGCTGATCTCCATCCCGGAGCTGGAAACCTGGGTGGAGACCTGGTCCTTCTCCGAGACCATCCATTCGCGCTCCTATACCCATATCATCCGCAATATCGTCACCGATCCGTCGGTGGTCTTTGATGATATCGTCAGCAATGAGGAGATCCTCAAGCGTGCGCGCGACATCTCCGTCTACTACGATGATCTGATCGAAAGTACCGGTTACTACCATCTGCTGGGCGAAGGCACGCATCAGGTCAACGGCAAGACGGTCATCGTCAACCTGCGCGATCTGAAGAAGAAGCTCTATCTCTGCCTGATGAGCGTCAATGCCCTGGAGGCAATCCGCTTCTACGTCAGCTTCGCCTGCTCTTTTGCCTTCGCCGAGCGCGAACTGATGGAGGGTAACGCCAAGATCATCCGGCTGATCGCCCGCGACGAGGCGCTGCACCTGACCGGTACGCAACACATCCTCAACCTGATGCGTTCGGGGCAAGACGACCCTGAGATGGCCGAGATCGCCGCCGAGTGTGAGACCCAGTGCTACGATCTGTTTGTGCAGGCCGCCCAGCAAGAGAAGGATTGGGCCAGCTACCTGTTCCGCGACGGCTCGATGATCGGCCTAAACCGGGATATTCTGTGCCAGTACGTGGAGTACATCACCAATATCCGCATGCAAGCCGTCGGCTTGTCGCTGCCCTTCGAGACACGCTCCAACCCGATCCCCTGGATCAACGCCTGGCTGGTCTCCGACAACGTGCAGGTCGCCCCGCAGGAAGTCGAGGTGAGTTCCTATCTGGTCGGACAGATCGACGCCGAAGTCAACACCGACGATCTGAGCGACTTCCAACTCTGATGTCGAAGCTCGCCCTAGACGCCGCCGTGGAAACGGCGGCAAGCGAGAGTGACGGTTGTGCGCCGGTGCGTTACCGCATCCGGCTGGCGCGGAGCGGACGCCAAGTCGACCACCTCGATGATGGCGGCTCCCTCTTGGCGAGCCTGGAGCGGCAACAGGTGGCGTTGGAGTACCAGTGCCGCTCCGGTTTTTGCGGCGCCTGCCGCTGCCGGCTACTACGCGGTCGAGTCAGCTACCGCCAACCGCCGCTGGCCTTCCTGCAGGCGGATGAGATCCTGCCCTGCTGCTGTCAGGTGCAGCAGGACATCGAACTGGATCTCTAACCGACCCGTTCCAGCACCACCGGAATACTCTTATAGGCAGGGATGCCACTCGCTGGATCATGGTTCTCTAAGGTCAGCATATGGTTGGACTCGGGGAAGTAGGTCGCCAATGAGCGATCGGCCATCGGGTAGATCACCACCGTTAAGCCATCCATTCGGCGAGCGCTGCGTTTCCCCTCCGACGTCAAGGCGATCAGATTGACGCGTTCGCCCGCCTGCACACCACAGCGCTGCGCCTGCTCGGCGCTGATAAACACCACATCGCGCTGGCCAAACACCCCACGGTAACGGTCATCCATCCCATACAGGGTGGTGTTGTATTGATCGTGACTACGCACCGTCGCCAATACCAACTCGCTGTTAAACGCCGAGGCGGGATCCTCTAACAGACCCTCACAGGGAATAAAATTAGCCTTACCCGATGCCGTCAACCAGCGCCGCTCCGCCGCCGCATTGGTCAGGTGGAAACCGCCCGGATGACGGATACGCTGATTAAAGTCGGCAAAGGCCGGGAATACCGCCTCGATGTCGTCACGAATACGATCGTAATCCTCCACCAGGCTCTCCCAGGCCACCACGCTATGCGGCAAGGCCGCCTGGGCGATGCCGGCCACCACGACACACTCTGACTTCAGTAAGGCACTGGCCGGTTTTAATACCCCACGCGAGGCATGCACCATCGACATCGAGTCTTCCACCGTCACGGCCTGAGCCCCGCTCTTTTGCATGTCGATCTCGCTGCGCCCCAGTACCGGTAAGATATAGCTATGGTGCGCGGTCAGTAGGTGCGAACGGTTCAACTTGGTGGCGATATGCACCGCCAGATCCAACTGGGTCAACGGAATGGCACTCGCCTGCCGATCGGGCATCGCCAGCGCAAAGTTTCCCCCCAGGCAGATCAGCGCCCGGGCCTGGCCGCAACAAATCGCCTGCATACTGGCGACCGCCGCGTGGCCGGGAGCCGAGGGTGGCGTGAAGCCGAAGCGTTCCCCCAGACGAGCCAGAAACTCGGCCGATGGCTTCTCGGTAATGCCGACGGTACGATCGCCCTGCACATTGGAATGGCCGCGTAACGGGCAGATGCCCGCTCCCGGCCGCCCGATGTTCCCCTTCAGTAGCAGCAGATTGACCAGCTGCTGTACGTTCTGCGTCCCGTGTTGGTGTTGCGTGATCCCCATCCCATAGCAGATGATGGTACGTTCGGCGGCGGCATAGGCATCGACCAGCTCGGCGATCTGGGCCTGGCGCAAGCCGGAGATCCGCTCAATATCCGCCCAGTTCGTATTGAGTACGTCACGACGCAGATCGGCATAGCCGACGGTATGCGTCTGAATAAAGGCGTCATCCAGCAGCGGCGCCTGCCCGGCGGCGCGGGCCGCCTCATCGCGCTCGATCAATAAACGCATCATCCCCTTGAGCAACGCCGTATCGCCGCCGATGCGCACCCGGTAGTAGGCGCTGGCCAACTGGGTCTCGGCATCCGTCAACATCTCCAGCGGGTTCTGCGGCGCGGTGAATCGTTCCAGACCGCGCTCCTGTAGGGGGTTGATGGCGATCATCTTCGCCCCACGCTTCACCAAGGCCCGCAGTGAGGTCAACATGCGGGGATGGTTGGTCCCAGGATTATGGCCGATACAGATCACCAGATCGCACTGCTCGAAGTCCTCCAGCAGTACCGTTCCCTTACCGACGCCGATGCTGGCGGCCAGGCCGACGCTGGTTGGCTCATGGCACATGTTAGAGCAGTCGGGGAAGTTGTTGCTGCCATACTCGCGGGCGAAGAGCTGATAGAGGAAGGCGGCCTCGTTAGACGTGCGCCCCGAGGTATAGAACTCGACCTGGTTCGGGTCGCTATAACCTTGCAGACGGGCGCCGATCTCATCGAACGCCTGCTGCCAGCTCAACGGCAGGTAACGGTCGCTGGCGGCATCATACTTTAACGGCAAGGTCAGGCGGCCGGCGGCCTCCAGCGCGTGATCGTCCCAACTCAGCAGTGACTGCACCGTATGCGCGGTAAAAAACGGGGCATCCAGCCGCTTATCCGTCACCTCCCAGGCCAATGCCTTGGCGCCATTTTCGCACACGTCGAATGAGGCACTGTGCTTGGGATCCGGCCAGGCACATCCCGGGCAGTCGAAGCCATCCGGTTTGTTCATGTCAAACATGGCGATCACCTCACGCCGCAGATCCATCTGCTGGCGCAGCGCACCCGCCACCGCCTTCACCGCATCCCAACCGCCGGCGGCGGCCCGATAGGTTTCTATCTTCTGCTTCATGATTCCCCCACGGCACACTGTAAAACAGTAAGTATAGTCACCCCCTTAGGCCACGCTGACGCCAGGCGATAAAAGCGCACAAAAAACCCCAATGGCCAAAGGCCATTGGGGTTATCAATGCGGCCGTCGAGTGACGGTCGTTTAGCGGCGATCGCCGAAGATGCGCAACAGCATCAGGAACAGGTTGATGAAGTCCAGGTAGAGCGTCAACGCCCCCATGATCGCATAACGACGGAAACCGTCGCGATCATCACTCGCAATCTGTTCCCCCATCACACGCAGCTTCTGGGTATCGTAAGCGGTCAGACCGACGAAGATCAGGACCCCGGCGTAGGTCACGATCCAGGTCAGGGTGCTGCTCTTCAGCCAGATATTGACCAGCGATGCCAGCACCAGGCCAATCAACGCCATAAATAGCATCGACCCCATCCCGCTCAGATCGCGTTTCGTGGTATAGCCATACAGGCTCATGGCGCCAAACATCCCGGCGCTGACCACGAAGGTACTGGCGATAGAGCTGTAGGTGTAGACGATGAAGATGCTCGACAGCGTCAGGCCGGTGAGCAGCGAGTAGAACATGAACAGCCCGGTGGCGGCGGATCCGCTTAAGCGGTTAACCATCCCCGACAGCACGAACACCACCCCCAACTGCACGATGATCAGCCCGAAGAAAACCACCTTATTGGCGAAGATCAGCTCCATTACCGCCGGCGTCCGGGCGGCATACCAGGCAACCAGCGCCGTCAGCAACAGCCCGCAGCACATCCAGCCATACACTTGCGCCATATAGGCCTGGAGGCCGCTACCGGCACGCTCAACCAGTGTGCCATTTGTTCGTGGGTAACGATCCATGGAATGCCCCTTGATAATGCATACGAAAAAATCGTGTCCGCAGGCGATAGACACTGCGAACCGCCTAGATTAACGCCTCTAAGCCTAACATAAAAAAATGCGATCTCGCTCAAACAATCACGTCATACGCCGCCAGGCACTAGCCGGGCGGCGTACAGCCAGGCTTACGCTTATGATGCCGCGCCGCCCCAACGCACGGCCAGCGTGGCCACACGCGCACCGAAACGCCGCGCCGTCTCCAGATCGCCTGGCAATGGCGCCTCATCCGGCGTCGCGTCGGAGGGGGAGACGGTCATCAGCCCAGAGAAACCGGCGATATAGTTCACATCATTACGTTGTGCCGCCTTGCTGTTGGCCGGCAACATGCCCATGCCGACCCACACGCCGCCATGTTGCTGCGACAGATGGAACAGGTAATCCAGGGTAGAGAGCTTGTCGCCGTTCATACTGGCGGAGTTGGTAAACCCGGCGAACAGCTTGTCGCGCCACTGCTGAGTGAACCAGGGTTTAGAGGATGCGTCGGCGAACTTCTTGAACTGCCAGGAGGGCCCACCCATATAGGTCGGCGAGCCCATGATGATGGCATCGGCCGCCGCTAACTGCTCCCAGCCGTGCTCGGGCAGATTGCCCTCGCTGTCGATCGGCAGCAGTGTGATCTGCACGCCGTCGATGCCTTGCGCCCCTTGCGCGACCGCCTCGGCGGCGCGGGCGGTATGCCCGTAACCGCTGTGATACACCATAACGATGACTGCCATGATCCCGACTCCTTTTGTCTACGGATGATCACAACAGTTATAGGCTAGCCCTGGCGGGAAATCCACGTCCCTGGCACGCGGGGTGTATGCTTACCAGCGCTCGGCGGCTTGACGGTCGCTATCGCGGGCATCGACCCAACGCTCGTGGCCATTCGAGGCCTCGCGCTTCCAGAAGGGCGCACGCGTCTTCAGATAATCCATGATGAACTCCGCCGCCTGGAAGGCCATGCCGCGATGGGCGCTGGTCACGCCGACGAAGACGATCTCCTCGCCGGGCTGCATCGGACCGATACGGTGGTACACGGACACCCGTCCCAACGGCCAGCGGGCGCGCGCCTGCTCGACGATCTGCGCCAGCGCCTTCTCCGTCATCCCCGGATAGTGCTCTAGCGTCAGCGCACTGACGTCATCCCCCAGGTTATGGTTGCGCACCTTGCCGGTGAAGGTCACCACCGCGCCATCCTCATCGCACTGCGCCAGCCACGAATACTCATCGGCGACCGCAAAGTGTGCCGTGCTGACGACGATCCGACTCTGTGTCATCTCAGCCTCCGGTGACGGGGGGGAAGAAGGCCACCTCGTCGCCATCCTGCAACGGATGGTCGAAGGAGACCATGGTCTGGTTGACGGCGGCCAGCAGCTTACCCGCCTCCAACGCCAAGGCCCACTTATCACCGCGCTGGATCAACTGTCGGCGCAGGGTCTCCACATCCTGACAGGCCTCACACGCTAACTGGGCACAGCCGGTCAGTTCACGTACCTGAGCAAAAAATAGCACTTGGATCATTGCGCCTCCTCGACACGAAAATCGCCCGACTTACCGCCACTCTTGGCCAATAGGCGCACCGGCCCGATCACCATATCTTTCTGGACCGCTTTACACATGTCGTAAATCGTCAGGGCCGCTACCGAGGCGGCGCTCAACGCCTCCATCTCTACCCCGGTCTTGCCACACAGGCGGCAACAGGTCTCGATGCGCACGCGATGGTGCGCCGGTTCGACGCTCAGCGTCACCTCCACCTTGCTCAGTAACAACGGATGGCAGAGCGGGATCAGCTGCCAGGTGCTCTTGGCGGCCTGAATACCGGCGATGCGTGCGGTGGCGAACACATCCCCCTTCGGGTGTTTACCGTCGATGATCATCGCCAGGGTGTCGGGGCGCATGGTGACGTAAGCTTCGGCGCGCGCTTCGCGTACCGTCTCCGCCTTGGCGGAGACATCGACCATGTGCGCTTCGCCGGCCGCGTTGATATGGGTTAACTGGCTCATAAGTTTTTCGCTATTCCGGATTGGCCGAACCGGCGGGCTAGCCGCCGATGAAAGAGAGATTCTGGGTATGTCCGCTATCGCCCTGGTGCAGGAAATGGCGCTCCCGCTTGTGCTGCAGGGCGGCGGCGATGCGTGCCTGTAGCGCCGGTAGCTGCGCATCTTGCTGCAGCAGATCGCGCAGCGTCATCCCCTGCTCACCGAACAGGCACAGATGCAGGTTGCCGAGTGCGGAGACCCGCAGCCGGTTGCAGCTGGCGCAGAAGTTTTTCTCGTAGGGCATGATCAGACCGACCTCGCCCTGGTAGTCCGGGTGCCAGAATACCTGAGCCGGACCATCGCTCCGCCCGGGCAAGCGGCGCTGCCAGCCGGCGGCCAGCAGTTGACGGCGGATCAGCTCCCCCGAGACGTGATGACGGCGGAACAGATCGCTGCCCTCGCCGGTCTCCATCAACTCGATGAAGCGCATCTGAATCGGACAATGGCGGATCCAGTGCAGGAAGGCGTTGAGGCTCTGATCGTTCACGTCACGCATCAGCACGGTATTCACCTTGATGCGCTCGAAACCCGCCGCGAAGGCGGCGTCGATACCCGCCATCACCTGGGCAAAACGATCCTCGCCGGTGATGGCATGGAACTGCCGCGCGTCCAGGCTGTCGACACTGACGTTGATCGCGCTCAGCCCCGCCTGACGCCAGGCGGCCACATCACGCGCCATGCGATAACCATTGGTGGTCACCGCCAGGGTTTTAATGCCCGGATTCTCACGCACGGCGGCGATGATGTCGCAGAAGTCGCGACGCAGCGTGGGCTCTCCCCCCGTTAGACGCACCTTCTCGGTGCCCAGCGCGGCGAAGGCTCGACTGACCCGACGGATCTCATCCAGCGACAGGAAACGCTTCGCCTCGTGGCTGGCCGGGCGATAACCGTCCGGCAGGCAGTAGGTGCAACGAAAGTTGCAAACATCGGTGACAGAGAGGCGCAGATAATAGAACTTGCGCGCAAAAGCGTCGGTTAATTGGGAGCTCATAAACACCTTTCCAAGTCGGGAGGCACCGGCATTTCTACCTGATACCCTGGTGGCGCAAGGCCACGGCCAAGGCACCGTATCCCGCCGACTGCGTGGACTTAGGCACCATGGCTCGGAGTTCAAAGAAGTCGCGCCGGCGACGCCCAAGGCATCCTACCGTCGCGGCCATTGCCGTCACGCCGCGCGCTGCATCGCCCATCACAGCGACCACCACGAAACATCACCGGCAATCGACCCCGGCATTGTCCTTCGGGACATCTACCGTGGCCAGCGTTATATACATAAAGATATAACGCTTATATCTCAGTAAGTTACTGCACATAGTAATCAAATTAGCGCCGCTTGCAATTGATACATATCACGCCCCGGACGCCTCGCATCGCCTTTTTGACGCCAATCCGCTATCTTAGGCGCCCTCTGCGCCAGCGCCTCAACAAGGAGCCTTATGCGAAACCGTACTCTGGCCGACCTGGATTGCGTCGTCGCCCTCGGCGGCGGCCACGGACTGGGCCGCGTCATGTCGGCCCTCTGTTCCCTCGGTCCTCGCCTGACCGGCATCGTCACCACCACCGATAACGGCGGTTCGACTGGACGTATCCGCCGTGATGAGGGGGGGATCGCCTGGGGAGATATGCGTAACTGCCTCAATCAGCTGATCACCGAGCCCAGCGTCGCCTCGGCGATGTTCGAGTACCGTTTCGCGGGCAATGGCGAGCTGGCTGGCCACAACTTGGGCAACCTGATGCTCAAGGCGCTGGACCACCTGAGCGTGCGTCCCCTGGAGGCCATCAACCTGATCCGTAGCCTGTTGAAGGTCGATGCCCAACTGATCCCCATGTCGGAGCATGCCACCGATCTCTGTGCCATCGATGACGATGGTCTCCCCGTCCATGGCGAGGTTAACATCGACCAACTGACGCGGATGCCGCGCCAACTGCAGCTTTCCCCCGCCGTCACCGCCACCCGCGAGGCGGTGGAGGCCATCGCACGCGCCGACCTGATCCTGATCGGCCCCGGCAGCTATCTCACCAGCCTGATGCCGATCCTGCTGGTCGATGAATTGAGCCAGGCGCTACGTCGCAGTCGCGCGCCGCTGGTCTACATCGGAAATCTGGCGCGTGAACATAGCCCCGCCGGGCAATTGCGGCTGGTTGAGAAGTTACAGCACATGAAGGCGGCGCTGGGCGGACGCGCGATCGACGCCGTCATCGTCGGCCCACAAACCGACACTCACGACCTGGCGGCGCCCTGTTGTGTCGTACAGGGCGTGCTGGCCGCCGACGACATTCCCTACCGCCATGACCGTGGGCGCCTGCACACGGCCATCGAGCGGGTACTGCAACAACTGGGTTAGGCGGCATGCTCGCAGGCTAGGCGAGTCGGCCACTCATACTCACCGAACGGCGAGGCGCCATCCAGGTAGCGACACACCATATCCAAGGCGAGGGTAGCGCACACCTCACGGCGCAGCGTCTGGCTATGATGGGCGGCGGCATAACGCAGCGTCTGGCCGTAACTCCCCTGTGGCGTATGCAGCGCCAGGGTCAATTGCCCCGCCAGCAGCTCGCCGCTGGCCAGCGTCAGCGCCGCCCCACTGCGAGCGGCTAACTCACGCGCGCGCCCCATCACCTGCGACAAGGTGGGATGTCCCCCCGCCGCCAGCAACTCGCCGTCGGCCAACGGCGCATCCGCCGCGCACAGCCAACCATGGATCATGCCCGCGCTGAATTGCTCACTGAGCGCCAGCCGCATCCCGGCCAGGCGTAAGGCCTCGCTGGCACGTCGCGCCACACTCTGCTCGCCCTCATACAACAGATTCGGCGCCACCAAGGCGCGTACCTGCGCCCAGCTCGCCTTCATCGCCGCCGCCTGCGCGGCGGGTCCGGTCAACTTCAACTCGATGATCGGCGCCGCCGAACGGTAACCGAGCCGACAATCGGCGGGCAGGCTCAGCCCATCTAACTGCTCGGCCAGGCTGCTCTCGCTACGGCCAAAGGTGGTCAGGCGCAGACAGAGCGGCGGCGCGGGCAACGCGAAACGCCGCTGTAAACGCGGCATGATCTGCTGCTCGACCATCTGGTAAAACTCACTCGGCACGCCAGGCGTAAAGAAAACAATACAATCATGCAAGTTCAAGGAAAAACCGCAGGCGGTGCCGATCGGGTTATCGAGGCGCTCCGCCCCGGCGGGCAACAACGCCTGCTTACGGTTACTCTCGGCCATCGGTCGACCGCGTTGCGCGAACCAATCCTGCATCCACGCCAACCACGCCTCATCCTCGACCAGCGGCAGATTCGCCACCCGGGCCGCCGCCTGCGTCGTCAGATCATCGCTGGTCGGCCCCAACCCACCGTTGACGATCAGCACCTGTGCTCGGCGACTGGCCGCGTCAATGGCGGCGCATAGCGCACCGATCTCATCCCCCACCGTGGCGCGTTCGCTTAACGGCAGGCCATGATCGAATAACCAACGCCCCAGCCAGGCCGCGTTGCTGTCTAGGATCTGTCCATGTAGCACCTCATCACCGCTGCTCAGCATCTCAACTCGTAACATAGTCCACTCCGTTTTAGGCTCTAGCCCACTTTAAGAAGTGCGCTCGCAGGTGACAATGGCCGCCCCATGATTTGCTCCCGAGAGTGCCAATAAAACATTACCCCAATGGAGTATGTAAAGTTATTATTACATATAATGTAACGCCGATTTGACGACGATAATAATTTCCCGTACGCTGCGCTGAAATAACTCCCTGGAGCAGTAAAGCAGAGGAAAGCGTGAAGAATCGGACTATTGGCAGTATTTTTATCGTGGCAGGTACCACGATCGGCGCAGGGATGTTGGCGATGCCTTTGGCCGCCGCCGGCGTCGGTTTTAGTACGACCCTGGTGATGCTCATCGGGCTATGGGCACTGATGTGCTACACCGCGCTATTGATGGTTGAGGTCTATCAACACGCACCGGCCGATGAGGGATTAGGCACCCTGGCTCGCCGTTACCTCGGGCGCCCCGGCCAGTGGCTGGCTGGTATCAGCATGCTGTTTCTAATGTATGCCCTCACCGCCGCCTATATCAGTGGCGCCGGTGAGTTGCTCGCCGCCAGCCTGGGGCAGTGGCTGGCACTACCGGTCTCCCCCCTGCTCGGCGTGTTGCTCTTTACCCTGGTCGGCGGCACCATCGTCTGCGTCGGCACCCACTCTGTCGATCTGTTCAATCGCCTGCTGTTCAGTGCCAAGATCATCCTGCTGGTGGTCATGCTGACGCTGATGATGCCACATATTCGCGCCACCAACCTGCTCAGCCTACCGCTGGAGAAGGGGTTAGCGCTCTCCGCCATTCCCGTGATCTTCACCTCGTTTGGCTTCCACGGCAGCGTCCCGAGCATCGTCAGCTATATGAAGGGGGATATGCGTCGCCTGCGGCTGATCTTTATCGTCGGCAGCGCCATCCCACTGTTAGCCTACATCTTCTGGCAGTTAGCCACCCTGGGCAGCATCAGCAACACCACCTTCCTCGGTCTGATGGCCAGCCATGCTGGGTTAAATGGCCTGTTGCAATCGGTGCGTGCCGTGGTGGCCACCCCGCACGTCGAGCTGGCGGTACATCTGTTCGCCGATCTGGCGCTGGCGACCTCATTCCTCGGCGTCTCCCTTGGGTTATTTGATTATCTTGGCGATCTCTTTAAGCGCCGCCGTAACGCAAGCGGGCGTCTGCAGACCGGTCTCTTGACCTTCCTGCCACCGCTGGCCTTCGCCCTGTTTTACCCGCAAGGCTTCGTCATGGCGCTGGGCTATGCCGCCATCGCGCTGGCGGTACTGGCCCTGCTGCTCCCCGCGCTACTGGTCTGGCAGACCCGTCGACGTCACGGCGAGCAACGCGCTTACTACCGCGTCGCGGGCGGACGTCCGCTGCTGTGGCTGGTATTGCTGTGTGGTGGCGCGGTAATCGCCATCCAACTGTCGATCGCCGCCGGGCTCTTGCCCGAGGTGGGATAAGCGAGTAAGGTAACGGAATGAATAGCACAGTCTCTCTACACATCACGTTAGGTTGGTGGCGTCGCATCTCGCGGCGGCACGTTACTGTGTATTATTAATCTCAGTCATCAAGCCGCCGGAAGGCGGCTTGATACTTTTTAACGGGTCGCACTCCGGCGCATTTATCGCTTAAAGGGAGCACGACCATGCCATCTACCGATCTCAACCTTGCCCAACAACCCGTCTGCCTGAGCGGCGATCGCCCCACCGGGCCGCTGCATCTCGGCCATTACGTCGGTTCGCTGCGCCAACGCCTCGACTTGCAACGCCACTTCCCGCTGTATGTGATGATCGCCGATCTACAAGGGCTGACCGATAATGGCAGCCATCCGCAGAAGGTGGCGGATAATATCCTGCAGGTGATGGCCGACTACCTGGCGGTCGGTCTCGACCCCGCCCGCACCACCCTCTGTCTGCAATCGGCGCTGCCGGCGCTGCCCGAGTTGACCATGCTGTATATGAACATCGTCAGCGTGGCCCGGGTGGCACGTAACCCGACGGTCAAGGCGGAGATCGCCCAGAAGGGATTCAGCGCTAGCCTACCGGCGGGCTTTCTGCTCTACCCGGTCAGCCAGGCCGCCGATATCACCGCCTTCAACGCCGAACGTATTCCGGTCGGCGACGATCAACTGCCGATGCTCGAGCAGACAAACGAACTGGTGCAACGCATGAATAGCCTACTGCCCCAGCCTGTACTACGCCCCTGCCAGGCGATTCTCAGCCCGGTAGGGCGTCTGCCGGGCATCGACGGTAATGCCAAGATGTCGAAGTCGCTGGGTAACGCCCTGCCCCTCGGGGCGACACCCGCGCAGATCCAGGCGGCGGTACACGCCATGTATACCGATCCACAACATCTGCGCGTCAGCGATCCGGGGCGTGTCGAGGGTAACGTGGTCTTCACCTACCTGGATGCCTTCCATCCCGATGCCGAGCGCGTGGCGCAAATGAAGGAACAGTACCGGCGAGGTGGCCTTGGCGACAGCCAGTGCAAGCGTGAATTGGAGGGATGCCTACAGGAATTGCTCGCGCCGATACGCCAGCGCCGGGCCGAATTTCTCGCCGATCCCGCCATGCTATTGCAGATCTTACGTCAGGGAAGTGAACGGGCGCGGGCGGTCAGCCAGCAGACGCTGATGGCGGTCAAACGCGGATTGGGATTACCCTTGATGTACTGAGCGCAGGCGATAGTGCCCGCTAAGGCTAACAGGGCGGCGAGACGCCGCCCAGAGAGGCATCAGAAGCTGAGGCCGACCCCGACGTAAGGACCATCGGCGATGGCGTTGTCGCGGTGACCGTCTTTCCCGGCCAGGTTGACGTAACGATAGCCGACATCCACGCTCAACGGACGCATCACGTTCCAACGCACGCCGCCGGTCGCTTCCGTATAGTCCTTGATCCCGCTGGAAAGGGAATCCGGCGAGTAGTAGGCTGAACCATACAGGGCAAAGCTCTGCCCCAACGGCAGATTGATGCCGCCGCCGATTGCCACGGCGTAATCGTCGCTGCCGCCGCCGCTGTGCTTCGGATTCAGGTACATGGCCTTACCGCCAACAGAGATGATGGCAGAGCCCAAAGGAACGCCCAACCCCAGACCCAGGCCAACGATATCGCCGTCGTTATCGCTGTGCGCCCAGTTCAGGGTGGAGTACAGGCCCGAAGTTTCGGTCCCTAAACCGGCTTCAAAATTAGTGAAGTTTTTCCCGGCTTGCCCATTCACGCTGATCGCCTGCGCCGCCCCGCTCAGCAGTAGCGCGCTGCCAGCCACCAGGCAGTAAAACGACTTCTTCATTGAATTTTCCTTATCAATCATTAAAAAAATGTGTCCCACAACCGCCTCCCGATGCCTGGCTAATCCCCGTCGTACGGGAGATCCGCCCTGACTCATGCCAGACATTCACCGCCCTCGGGGCGGTCCTGGCCGATCCATGCCAGCCCATGGCCCGACGCAACGGAGATCCATCACGTACCGATTCGGGGAGAGGGCGACATCGAGCAACGTGGCGCAGAGCGCCGCGGCGGCGTTAGCATAACGGGAAGCGAGCAGAAACAGAATAAAAAAAGCGCCTCGTAACCCTACGAGACGCTCACTTTAAGACTAAGCCTTATCGACGGAGGTAACGCCAGCGGCAGAGAGGACTATCGTTCAGTGTTGGACGATGCCTGATAGGTCGCCTGCGCCCACTGCTGTACCTGACGTCGCGCGATCTTGATGCCGCCAGACTTCAGCGCCGCGGGCAACGGCAACCAAGCCACCGGGCGCTGAAAACGCGCCACGCGCGTCGCTAGCCACTCGCCCAACACCGCCAGGTCGACCTCACTCTCCACCACCGCCAAGGGACGCTGACCGAACTCGACATCCGCCACCGGCACGATGAAAGCCTGTGAGACGGCGGGATGCTGCAGCAGGATACGCTCGATATCCTCCGGCTGGATCCCCTCTCCGCCGCTGAAAAATTGGTTATCCATACGCCCCTGGATGCGTAATTCGCCCGCGACCCAGGATGCGCGATCGCGCGTATGGAACCAGCCATCGGCGGCCAGCAACGGGTGCAACTGCCCCGCCTGCCAATAACCACAGGCCAGGCTACTGCCACGCAACAGCACCTCACCATCCGCCGCCAGACACACCTCTCGCCCCGGCAACGCGTGACCGACGCCGGGTAGGCCATCGGCCCGTTTGGCGCAGACGGTCGACGCCATCTCCGTCAGGCCATAGCCGCACCAGCAACGAATACCGCGCGCCTCGGCTTCCTGCGTCAGGGCTAACGGGATCATCGCCCCACCCAACAGCACATCGCGCAACGCCACCGGCTGCGTCGACTGCAACAGGCGCCACAGCTGAGTCGGCACCAATGAGGCGTGACTACAGCCGGCCAATGCCTGATGCAACGGATGCATCGGGCGCCAGACTAGGCAGGCTCCGGCCAGCAGCCAGCGCCAGAGGATCCCCTGCCCCGAAACGTGAAACAGCGGCAGCGACAGCAACCAGCTATCCTGCGGCGCCAATGGCATCAGGCTCAATACCCCCGCCGCCGAGGCCAGATGAGCGGCGGCACTATGCACCGCCGCCTTAGGTAGGCCACTCGACCCGGAGGTCAGCGTCAGCGTCGCCTGACGTTCGGGCTGCCACGCGGCGGCGACCTCGCCCGCTAGCGAGCGCAGGGATAATGCCGCCACGCCGCGAGGCCAGGCGATGGGCGTCTCCGTAGCCAGATCCAATCCCGCCGACACCGTCAGCGATGGCAGCAGTTCGGCCAGGCGTGTCTGCGGCAACTGCGGATTTAACGGCAAGACCCGTGCGCCAAGCTGCAATAACGCCAGATAGGCATACAGCATCTCGGCGCTGTTCTTACCACGCAGGGCGATCACCGCTCCCGCCGTAACGCCTTGGGCCGCCAAGCCCGCGGCCAACGCCGTGATACGCTGAGCCAGCGTGCGCCAATCGATCGCCTGCCCCTCAAGACGCAAGGCGCAGGCGGCCGGTCGCTGTTGCGCCCAGTGACGCCATGGCCAATCGCCAAACGTCATCACGCCCGCCAAACCTCATCCAGATGTTCGACGCCCCACAGCGGGAGCGTACTCTCCGGCCAAGGCCGCAGCAATTGGGCGCGCATCAGCGCCAGAGTATCCAAACCTGGCGCCGTGCCCGGCGTCAGCCAGGCGGCCAGACGCGCCAGTTGCCCCAGCCCCAGGCTGGACTCGATGCTCGAGCTGATCACCACGCCCAGGCCAGCTTGCTGGGCCTGCTGTGCCAACTGCTGACAACGTTGCAGGCTGCCGGTCAAGGTCGGCTTGATGATGATCGCGGCGACGCCCGGCTCGGCCTCGACGCGAAAATCAGGATCACGCACACTCTCGTCCCAGGCGATGGCGATCCCGGTGTCACGCGCGAAGGCCCGCGACTCATCGCGCGTCTTACAGGGCTCCTCCAGGAAGAGAATGCGATCACGCCAAGCCGGGTTAACGTACTTGGCGAAGCCATCCGCCTTGGCGCGCGTCCAGCTTCGATTGGCATCCAGACGCAGCCGCAAATCCGGCAACGCCTCCAACAGCAGGTTGACGATCATCCCGTCACGCACCGCCTCGTAGAGCCCAACCTTGACCTTGGCCACCTTCTCGCCCGGAATGGACTGTAGTGCATGAAATAGCGCGTCAGGGTCGCCGTTGCACAACGTGGCCGAGCGGTAGTTAGCCGCCTGCGGCAACGTGCCATCCAGTTCCGCCAACGCGCAGCTCAGCCCAAAGGCGACCGAAGGCAGCGCGCTCTCCGCCGGGCTCTCGCCCGCCTGCCAGGCGGCCAACCAGTCGGTGGCCGCCTGCTGCGCCTCAGGCAACGTCTCTCGACTAAACTCCGGCAGGGGCGCGATCTCGCCCCACCCCTCACGCCCCGCCTCACTCAGGCGGACCAGCAACCCCTCGCGGCTTTTCAGCCGTTGGTTACGTAGCGCAACACCGGCTTCCACCGGCAGACTGTAGCGATACAACGTGACCTGACGCATTACGGATTCCGTTTAAATTTGGAAAAGTCCGGCTGACGCTTCTCATTGAATGCGTTACGCCCTTCCTGACCCTCTTCCGTCATGTAGAACAGCATGGTGGCGTTACCCGCCAGCTCCTGAAGGCCGGCTTGACCATCGCAGTCGGCGTTGAGCGCCGCTTTCAGACAACGCAACGCCATCGGACTGTTACGCAGCATCTCACGGCACCAACGTACGGTCTCACGCTCCAGCTCGTCCAGCGGCACCACGGTGTTGACCAACCCCATATCCAGCGCCTGCTGCGCGTCGTACATGCGGCACAGGAACCAAATCTCGCGTGCCTTCTTCTGGCCGACGATGCGTGCCATATAGGAGGCACCCCAGCCGCCGTCGAACGAGCCGACCTTCGGCCCGGTCTGACCGAACTGGGCATTCTCGGCGGCGATGGTCAGATCGCACATCATATGCAGAACATGACCGCCGCCGACCGCGTAACCGGCCACCATCGCCACCACCGGCTTCGGACAGGTACGGATCTGACGCTGGAAGTCGAGGACGTTGAGGTGGTGAACACCGCTATCATCACGGTAGCCACCGTAGTCGCCGCGGATCTTCTGGTCGCCACCGGCACAGAATGCCTTGTCGCCAGCACCGGTCAACACGATCACCCCGATGCCGTCGTCATAACGTGCATCGGCCAGCGCCTGCAACATCTCCTTCACCGTCAGAGGACGGAAAGCATTACGCACCTGCGGGCGGTTGATGGTGATTTTGGCGATCCCGTCGGCCGACTTGTGATAGAGAATATCTTCAAAGTCGCCGCTGCAATCTTGCCACGCGATCGGGGCATACAGCTCTTGTTCGCTCGGATACAGCATAATACGCTTCCTGTTAATGATGATTTCGTCCTGGTTCAGCGCGCCTGGCGCGTCAGCCGGGACGACATGTGGTTAAAAAGTCACGCAGCGCGCAGAGAAACGCCTGCGGATTGGCGCGGTGGGCGTTATGCCCGGCACCGGCGATCAGACGCGGCGCCAGTCGCCACTGCTCGGCTAGCGCGCGGAACTTGGCGTCCTGCGCACCGCACAGATAGCATAGCGGGCAGCGTAGCGTGGCCAAGGCCTCCCCCAATGGCGGCTGATTACCCAACGAGGTGGCCTGTAGCATCTGCGCCAAGGCCTCACCGGATTGCGCGGCGCGCAACGCGACCAGCGCCTGGCGCTGCGCCGTGTCCAGATCGGCGAAGACTGCTTGACGATACCAGTCCGCCAATACCTGCGCCATCGGTTCACGGCGCAAGCGCTCGGCCCAGCGAGCGTCATGCTCACGCCGAGCCTGACGGGCCGCGGGTGCCTCCAGACCGGGATTCCCGCCCTCAACCGCCAGCGCCCAGAGTCCCTCGGCGCCACGGCAGGCATGATACATCGCCAGTCGCCCCCCCAAGGAGTAGCCGACCAGTCCGTAGCTGGTCACGCCGGCGGCGGCCAGGGTAGCGCGTAGCGCCGTATCGCATTGCGCGAAATCGTCCACCGCCGACGCCGCCGAGGCGCCGTGTCCCGGCAGATCGATCAACAGATGGGCGAACTCAGGCAACTGCTGCGCCAAGGGTAGCCATTCATGATGACTACCGAGAAAGCCGTGCAGCCACACCAGGGTCGGCGCCGCGGGATGCCGCCCGGCCAGACGGTGGCTGGCTAAGATCACAGCGCCGCCACCTTGGCCAGCAGACGCTGGAGTGTCTCGGCCCCCTCGGTGCTGGGGACGCGCAACTCGATCAACGTACACCCATCCTGCTCCCAGCCCTGACTGACCGCGTCACACAGGGACTCCCAGTCCGCCGGGCAGGCATAGCGTAAGGAAAACAAGGCGGCCGCGTGGCGAAAATCCACGTTCTGCGGCATCAGATAGAAGCGCTCCCGCTCCGCCGGCGGCGTCGGCAACATGGAGAAGATCTGCCCGCCATTGTTGTTCACCACGATCACCACCGTCGGGGCACTGACCTGACGCAACAACGCCAAGCCGTTAATATCATAGAGCGCCGACAGATCCCCGAGGATGGCCAACGTCGGCTGCCCCGCCGCGCGCTGCACCCCCGCGATGGTGGAAATCAATCCGTCGATGCCGCTGGCACCGCGGTTACTGTACACCGGATAGCCCGCTGGCAACTGCCCCAACGCATCGATCAGCCGCACAATCAGACTATTGCCGACAAACAGCTGCCCCTGCGCCGGTAACAATTGCGCCAGGCGATGGGCAACCTGTGCCTCGCCGAAATGGTCCCGCACCGCCTCCGCCACACACTGCGCGGCACGCTCGGCCAACACGGCCAACTCGGGTGCCCAGGGTTGGCTCGGCAGCGCCGGATGCGCCGCCAGCCATGTCTCTACCGCAGCCACATAGCGATGGCCGCGATGACAGGCCGGATCGAGCCGCCCCGGTAAAGGATCGATCAGCCAGTAGCATTGTGGCTGACAGGCCGCCTGCCACTGTAGCGCCCGCTTCCCCGTCAGGCTGGCGCCAAACTGTACCACCAGCTCGGCGCGCGCCAACACATCACGCGCGCGGGGGTGATTCAGCCACAGATCGGCGCAGGGCAGCGGCTGGCCGCTTTGCGACAAGACATCGCCGATCACCGGCCATCCCAGCGTCGCGGCCCACTCGGCCACCTGGCGCCCGGCACGCGCATTCACGCGCCCGATAAGCACCACTCCGCGCCGGTTACGCCACTGCGGCCAGGTGGCCTCATCGAGGGGCTGCACGCCCGCATAGGGTGCGCTCTCCTGCAGCCAGGGCGTCTGCCCCTGCCACCAGTCGCCCAAGGCCGCCGACCAGGCCTGCTGGCCGTCGTCGTCCTCACCATACAGCGGCTCGGCGAAGGGGCAGTTGATATGTAGCGCGCCATGATCGAGACGGGCCATGGCGCTGTCGATGCTAGAGGCCAGCCAGGCGGCGGAGATATCCGGGGTCGGTCGCGGGAGATTGAGGGTTTCGGTGGGATGAGAGGCAAACATGTTCTGCTGGCGGATCGCCTGATTGGCGCCGCAGTCGATCAGCTCCGGCGGACGATCGGCGGTCAATAAGACCAAACGCTCCCCCGTCAACCCGGCCTCGATCAACGCCGGATAGAGGTTCGCGACGGCGGTTCCCGAGGTGACGATCACCGCCACCGGCTGGCCACTGACCTTCGCCAGTCCTAACGCCAAATGGCCCAGTCCGCGCTCATCGAAGTGGGTGTGGCAATGGAGACGGGCGTTGGCCGCCGCCGCCATGGTCAGCGGCGTGGAACGGGAACCGGGAGCAATACAGACATGATATACGCCGTGACGGGTCAACGCCTCAAGCAGCACCGTAGCCCAGCGACGGTTAAACAGAATAGATGACATGGCGACTCAATAGTTACTTAGCGGATTGCGCGTCCTGCGCTGAGGCGAGCAGACTGGTGGCACCAGCCACTAACGCGCGCGTTGGCGTCGCGCCCCAGCAAGCGAGGCATAACACCATGATTTAAAAGAAAATCAAATCTAAAGTATGACCAATATGGTACACCAGGCGTCCCCAGACCTCAATCGATGTGCGCTAGGCAAAATGGTGCAGTCGAGCGCTAACCACACGCCAGGATCACGCTGTCTCTCCCTCCAACAGGGTGCGCAGCCCCGCCGCCTTATTCTCGATCTCCTGCCACTCCTGCTGCGGATCGGAGCCGGCGACGATGCCTGCACCGGCATACAGGTGGATCTGTCGCTCGACGATCAACGCCGAGCGCAGGGCCACCGCGAACTCTGCCCGGGCGAGCGAGAGGTAACCGGCCGATCCGGCATACCAACCGCGATCGAACGGCTCATCCTGCATGATGAAACGCCGGGCCGGCTCGCGCGGTAACCCCGCCACCGCCGCGGTCGGCTGCAACCGGCGCAGGCAGTCGGCATCATCCTGCTGATTCAACGTGACATGAATGGTGCGCCGCAGATGCTGAACCTTACGCAACGCCACGATCTCCGCCGCCATCACCTCTAGGGTCGGCGCTCCGGCGCTCCCACGCAGACGTTGGCAGATATCATCCACCACCAGCAGATTTTCATGTTGATTCTTACCATCCTGCATCAGCCAGATCGCATTGGCGCGACACTGCTCATCGTCCTCGCCACGCGCCACCGTGCCCGCCAACGCCTCGGTCTCTAGCTTACGCCCTATGCGGCGATACAAGCGCTCCGGCGAAGAGCCGAGAAAGGCATGATGCGGCGCCAACGCCAACATAAAGTGATAGCAACGGTGGTTGACGGCTCGACTGGCGGCGAGGAACTGCGCCGCACGCAATGGCTCACGCAGCGTCAGCGTGGTGCGGCGCGCCATCACCACCTTGGCGAAATCATTACGCGCGATAGCCGCTAATGCGCTTTGCAACAGGGCACACCAGGCATCGCGATCCGGTTGGTGCGCCGCGTGC
This sequence comes from Edwardsiella sp. A.80236, assembly GCF_044540725.1. NCBI lineage: Bacteria > Pseudomonadati > Pseudomonadota > Gammaproteobacteria > Enterobacterales > Hafniaceae > Edwardsiella > Edwardsiella sp. A.80236. The sequence goes on along the minus strand of NZ_JBIUCY010000001.1, from coordinate 43,954 downwards.
AACACCGCCGCCTGCAAGCTTCCCAGTGGCTGAGGCGGTAACAGCGCGGCCAGATCGCGCAAGGCGCGAGCCAAATCGTCACGCAGCGAATGGTCGCTGTACAGATAGACCACCAGCTCCGCCTCATCGCCACGGCGCAACAGCGCTAGACGCGGTAAGAAGAGTAGGCTCTCGACCTCGCCGATCCCCTCCAACGCCACGCGATCGAAGGCATTCAGCCCCCAGATGCGTAACGCCGGATTATTCTGCTGACGAATAAAGGCCTGGGCCTGCTCGGCATCACGAAAGATCTGCAGGGCACCACACACCGCCGCCTCTTCTTCGTCGCTGCGATGGCGCCAATAAAATTGGGGATAGAGCGGCTGCGCGGCAAGCCACTCCAGCATTCCCTCCCCCGCTTGCGCACGGAAAGGGAGCGCCACTCTGACCAGTCCCGGCCCCTCGTGGGCCACTGCGTCTAACAAGGGGACGATGCGTTCGATCAGAGTGGTAAATTGATGCACGACAACCTCGGTCGGAGATAAGAGCGTTAAGCCATGAATTATACGGGGGATTAGGCAGAAAAACAGCGCATGAAGGTGATATCGCTCGCACTGGCGGACAATCGTCGAAAAAGCCGCCAGTGAGGGCCAACAGCGGGTTAACGGATGCGTACCTCATCCGTGTTAGTGGTGGCGTCAGCGGCACGGCGACCACGCGCCGCCAACCACAGTCCGCTGTTCTTCATGCCGTAGCCAAACAGCAAACCGAGTAATAGCGACGGCAACACCAGGCGCCAATCTCCCCCGGCGGCGAACGTCGCGCAACAGCCAATAAAGGTCCCCGGGACAAAAGAGAGCCAGCGTTGACGCGCCTGGACGCACATCAGGAACGCCACCACCCCGGTCAGGCCATAACCCAGCAGCTCCAGATGTGGCTGTAATGCGCTGCCATTAATGATGATCTCCGCCCAGAAGACTCCGCTACAGAGCGTACATAGCGAGATGCCTAGCCCTTTCACGCCCCCTTGCGGACAGGCGAAGTAGGCGGTACAGCCCAAGAAGCCGGCCCAGGCCGATAACCCTAGACTGATGGCGAGCCAGCCCCAGACGGCAGACAGGATGCCGGTAGTTAAGGCAATGGCAAGTAGAACGGACATCACAGACTCTCCTGATACAAAAAGCGTAGTGTAGCGGCGAATACGCCATATTCATTGACCATCATCACATCGACAATTAGTCGAGTTGTGACTATTACATCATAAAGTGAGATAAATCACATTTATTGCCGCTTTTATGCCAGGCGCGGATATGCCTATTCCATATGCTTCTTATGGTCATTTCCGCTTACAAAAGGTAACGCCGTTTTTATTAGCAGGGTTTGTAACTGACAAAGCCACGATCTAAGGTGAAGAGGCTTTACAATACTTATAACTATTGGAGTTACTTATGAAAACCACTCTGCTGGCAGCCACAATTGCGACCCTATGTATGGGCCAAGCGATGGCTTGCACCACGATACTGGTGGGCAATCAGGCCACGACCGATGGTTCTTTTATCGCTGCACGTAATGAAGACTACTCAGCCAATAATGCTAAACATATGGTCATCCATCCGGCCGCCCATAATCAGCACGGGGTGTTTAAATCTCACGGCAATGACTTTACCTATCCGCTGCCCAAAGAGGCCCTGAGTTACACCGCTATCCACGACTTCGACACCCAGGACAAGTCGATGGGGGAAGCTGGCTTCAACTCGGCCGGCGTCGGAATGACGGCGACCGAAACCATCTACAACGGCCAACCGGCGCTGAAAGCCGATCCCTATGTAGAGAAAACCGGGATCACGGAAGACGCTATCCAGACCGTGGTGCTGCCGCGTATTCACAGCGCGCGTGAGGGTGTCGAACTGCTGGGTAAGATCATCGAACAGCAGGGCGCCGGTGAAGGCTTTGGCGTCGCCTTCGTCGACCAGCACGATCTGTGGTATCTGGAGACCGGCAGCGGCCACCAGTGGATGGCGACCCGCCTGCCGGCGGACAAGTATTTCGTCTCGGCCAACCAGGGGCGTCTGCGTCAGTATGATCCGAAAGACACCGCAAACTATCTGGGCTCCCCGACCCTGATCAGCTTTGCCGAACAGCATGGCCTGTACAGCCCGAAAGACGGCGCCTTCGACTTCCACAAGGCCTATTCTCAGGACGTCGACAACGATGTGACCTATAACTATCCGCGCGTCTGGACGCTGCAACACATGTTCAACCCGCAGCTGAAGACCACCATCACCGACGGTAAAAACTTCCCGGTCTTCCTCACCCCGGCGAAGAAAATCAGTATTGCCGACGTAGAGCAGGCGCTGCGTAATCATTATCAGGGGACCGCGCACGACCCCTATGCCAACAACAACCCGAAAGAGCCTTACCGCCCGATCTCCGTATTCCGCACCCAGGAGTCGCACATCCTGCAGGTGCGTCCGAACCTACCCAAAGCGATCGGCGAAGTGGAGTACGTCGCCTTCGGCATGTCCGCGCTGAGTGTCTATGTGCCCTATTATCAGGGCATCGAGCACTACTTGCCGGGTTATGACAAGGGGAGCGATCAGGCCAGCGATGACTCCGTCAACTGGAAGTTCCGTACGCTGCAAACCCTGGTCATGCAGGATTACAACGCCTATGCGCCTGACGTACAGCGCGCCTACCATCAGTTCGAGCAGCAGACGGCCCAACGTCAGCAGAGCATGGAGCAAGCATACCTGACGCTCTACAAGTCTCAGCCGAAGAAGGCCCAGCAGCTGCTGCAACAGTTTGAGGATCAGACCATGCAGGGCGCGCTGAAGCTGACCGATCAGCTGACCAGTCAGGTCGTGAGCAAAATGACCCATGCCACCGACATGAAGTATCACTTCGAAGGGGCATAATCGCCTCCGCAGTGCGCTCGATAACCGCCTCCCTCACGAGCGGGGGAGGCGGGAGATAAAAAAACACCCCGCAAAGCGGGGGTGTTTACATGACACGGCAGAAAAGATTAACCGCGACGACTGAACAGCGCGCGTCGCGACAGGTCGACGTCATGCGCCTCCGCCACCGGCAACGAGAGCAGCATGGTCAAGGTGTCGCGCATCAATTGCTCGGCCTGATCCGCCTGCAGATGTGGATCGAGAGGCGACATCAGCGAACAGGAGAGCAGTTGCCCACTCTGCGGCAGCTCACCGACCATGAAGGTCATGTTGCCGCGCGGCAGTTGCAACGCCAGACGGTCGCCGATCTTACGCTCCGGCCAGGCCTGATCCGGCCCCGGCAGGATCACCACGCTCAACATCCAGGGTGTCAGCACACAACCGACCCACTGACCGTCGAACGGGCGCATCACGGCACTGACCGGGATCCCGGCGCGGAAGAACGGCAGATCATGCATCTCGCCACTGGCGATCTGCTGATACTGCTCCACCAGCAATGCGGCGGGATCGTTGTCGAACCCGACGCATGCGGCCGCCATACCCAGCGCATTCTCGTCACTGTGCATGGCATTCTCTTCACTGTGCATGAACATCTCCCTGATGCGTAGCCTGTACCCCCTGCTCTCGCAGGATGGCCAATACCCGATCCATCGCGACCGGTACGGCGCTGGCGATCGCCGGCGTCAGACCGATGTTGGGCTCCAGCGACTGCGGCTCAATCCCCACCAGCGTCAGCTGTTTCGGGAACTCGTCCGTCAGACGCAACGCCGACAGCACATCGGCCAACCCCAACTGATGTGGCGAGATCTTGCGGCTAAACATCGCCGGCACCTCATCGTCACGCAGGGTGATCACCGTACCCGGCTCGTTGCCGCTGAGTACCGCATCCACCACGATCAGGTGATCGCGGCAGGCCAGGTACTCCAACAGCTCCATGCCCGCCGTCCCGCCATCCATCAGCTCGATGTTGTCCGGGAAATGATAGTCGCGCTGCAGGCGCTCGACGATACGCACGCCGACCGCCTCATCGCTGAGCAACAGGTTTCCAATCCCGAGAATCAGCGTATTCATTACAGGATTTTTACCTTGGTCGTTTCGCCATCCAGGGTATTCACCACGTGTACCGCACAAGACATGCACGGGTCGAAGGAGTGCACGGTACGCACCACTTCCAGCGGCTTGTTAATGTCGGCGACCGGCGTCCCCACCAGCGCCTGTTCGTACGGACCCGGCTCATCCTGGCCGTTACGCGGGCCGGAGTTCCAGGTTGACGGTACCACGGCCTGGTAGTTGGCGATCTTGCCACCCTTGATAACGATCCAGTGAGAAAGCGCACCACGCGGAGCCTCTTCGAAGCCGACGCCACGATACTCTTTGTTCGGATCGATTTCGGCCGGGATATAGGCCACATGGTCGCCCTTGCCGATGTTGTCGATCAGCGCCTGCCACTGCTGCATCAAGGTATCCTTCAGCACGCAGCAACGCACCGCACGACCGATGATACGGCCCATGGTGGAGTGCAGCTGTTCGACCTGCAGCTTCTGGCCGGTCAGGGTGTGATACAGGCCATTGACTTCGTTGTAATGCTTAACGGTGTCTTCATGCTTGGCGGCCAGTTTAACCAGCAGATCGGCCAACGGACCGACTTCGACCACCTGATCATACAGGGTCGGCGATTTCACCCAGGAATACTTGCCGTCTTCCTGCCAGCCGGTGTAATTCGGCTCGGTCTTACCTTCCCACGGTTTCAGATTCGCGTCGTCCTGATACCAGGAGTGCTTACTGGATTCGGCAATACCGGCGATCAGCCACGGATCCTGCTGGCTGGTGATCGGACGGTAGTTAGCCATGTCGCCGTTTTCGATATAGCCACCCGGCAGCAGGAAGCTACCGCCGTCGCCGTCGGTCGGCAACTCCGGCACGCTCAGGTAATGCTTGGCGCCACGACCCAACGTCATCCACTCCGGATAGTTGGCCGCGATGATCGCCGCATCCACCTTGTACACCTGCTCGATGAAGTCGCCCAGACGCTCGATGAACATCTTGACGTACATCAGGCGCTCCAGGTTGAGCACGCTCGGCGCGTTGAGGTTGATCGGGTTAGCAACACCGCCGACCGCCAGGTTCTGGATGTGCGGAGACTTACCGCCCAGGATGGCGACCACGCGGTTGGCGTCGCGCTGGCACTCCAGCGCTTGCAGGTAGTGAGCGACGGCGATCAGGTTCACTTCCGGAGAGAGTTTCATCTCCTTGTGGCCCCAGTAGCCGTTAGCGAAGATACCCAACTGGCCGCTATCGACCAGGTTACGGATCTTCTGCTGTACCTTCGCGAACTCACCGGCGCTGTTCAGCTTCCAGGCGGAGACGCCCTGCAGCATCGCCTCACACTTGTTCGGATCGGCCTGCAGCGCGGAGGTGATATCCACCCAGTCCATCGCAGACAGCTGATAGAAGTGGACGATGTGGTCGTGGATGCTGTGCGCCGCCAGGATCAGGTTACGGATGTACTGTGCGTTGACCGGCACCTTGGCGCCGACGGCACTCTCCACCGCACGGACGGAGGCGATGGCGTGAATGGTGGTACATACGCCGCAGATACGCTGCACGATCATCCAGGCATCGCGCGGATCGTTACCCTTCACGATGTCTTCCATCCCGCGCCACATGGTGCCGGATGACCAGGCTTTGGTCACCTTGCCGTTTTCGATTTCGCAATCAATGCGCAGGTGGCCCTCGATGCGGGTAATCGGGTCGATAGTAATACGTTGGCTCATACTTTAGCTTTCCCTTGGGCCTGATAACCTTGGTGTTTTAAATGGTCAAGCGCTGGCAATACCGGCAACAACCGGATCAGCAGCAAATAAGCAACAACCTCGATGGCGACGAAGCCCATCGAAATCAGCACCTCTTCGGAGGTTGGAAAATAGCCGTAGCCGTTGCCCGGCGAGTAAGCCAGCAACGAATAGTTCAAACGCCATAGCGCCGAGCCGAGCAGCATGCTCAGGGCGCCGACAAACAGGATACGCGAGTCTTCACGGCAGCGTGCAGAGCAGAATGCCAGCAGCGGGAACAACATCAGCATGGCTTCACACCAGAAGCTGATGGCGTAGCGATTAAACTGGAACAGATAGTGCAGTTTATCATGCATCGCCAGTTCACCGAAGCGCAGCGCCAGGAAGACCAGCAGGAATACCTGGATTACGCGCACTAATTTGGCAAACAGCGTCTTCTCGTTCGGGCCGCGACCCCGCAACCCTGCCTGCACCAGCGAGCCTTCAAAGACCACGATGGCGAAGCCCATGATGAAGGCGGTCAGCACCGACAGTAACGGCAGCAGCTCATAGCTTTGCCACAACGGATGCACCTTCTTCCCGGCAGAGATCATCAGCGACCCCATGGAAGACTGGTGCATGGTCGGCAGCAACGCCCCCAACGCCAGAATAAAGAACATCACTTTATTCAGTCGTTTCAGCGACACCTTCCAGCCGAAGCGCTCCATGATCACCGGCGCGAACTCTAGCGCCATGACACCGATGTACACCGTCATACAGGCCGCCGTCTCGAACAGTACCGAGGAGGTGTTGAAGTGCCCCGGAATGTAGAAGTACGGCAGGTTCCAGTAACGACCGACGTCGATGGTGATGGACAGACCGCCAAGGGAGTAACCGAACAGGCTGGCCAGCAGCGCCGGACGCACCAACGGATGATACTCGCCGCGGTTAAAGACATACACCGCCCAGGCCAACGCCCAGCCGCCACAGGCGAAACCGGTACCGATCAACAGGTCGAAGGCGATCCAGATCCCCCAGGGATAGCCCCCGTTCAGATCGGCGACTGAACCGATACCGAAGATCAAACGCTTCAGGATAAACATCCCACACAGCAGGATGAATGGGGCCAGCAACACGACGGGCCAGCTGACCAGACGCCCGCCGAGCGGACTGGCTTTATGCTCACTCATTATCATCGTCTCCGTCATGGTGATTCTTGGTGTTTCGATAGGTCATTACCGAAAGACCGGCCAAGACCACCAACGGCAGGATCATGCCTTTATACAGCGTATGCTGAATATGCTCAGAACGGGCGCCCGTCGACAGCTCATCCAACTGCGGCATCCCCAACTTCTCGTAGGGTACGCCCGCCAGCACCAGGACCTGAGTCCCCCCGCCCTCTTTCTCACCGTAGACACACGGCTGATAGCGCGCGACCGGGTGCAGGTAGCTGTCGTTACTGTGCAACGTCTGACGCGGATAGGCATACTCGGAGCCCGGACGCGCGGCGAGACGCTTCTTCGCCTCGGCCAGCAGCTCGTCACGGGTACCATAGATCACCGCCCCGGCAGGACACACCTCGACACAGCCCGGCAGTTTACCCTGATCGATACGCTCCAACCCTTTCTGGTTACACAGTTCACACTTGTGAATCGCCCCGAACGGGTTATCGTAATCATACTTCGGTACGTCGAACGGGCAGGCTACCATGCAGTAACGGCAACCGGTGCAGACGTCAGGATCGTACATGACGATCCCGGTGACAGGGTGCTTCTTCAGCGCCGATACCGGACAGACCGAGACACAGTTAGGATCGACGCAGTGCATGCACTGCTTCTTGATATAGGCGTAGCCGTTCTCCAGCTGATCCTTGTTGACCCCGGTGCCATCACGCCATACTTGGATGATGTTATTGGTATAAGGCGTCAACTTGTCGTTGTTCGACCAGATCGGATCGCCTTTCGGGTTCAACGCATTCTTGTTCAGGCGCTGACACTCGGCGACGCAAGCCTGGCAACCCACACACAGGGTGGAGTCATACAGCATCCCGACCGCCGTTGGAATCGGCGGCTTGTTCTCGGCCGCCGCCTGGGCGCTGCCGGACGCGGCAGTGCCGGCCGCGAGCGCACCAACGGAAGCGAATTTAAGGAAGTTTCGTCTGTTCACGGTTTACTCCTCCCGTGAATCGTGTTGATCCGCCTGATTACGCTTCTGCTGGCGACCCAGTTCACGCACCGCCATCAGGCTGACCCCGGCCAGAATACCCAGCGCACCCCCGATCAGACCGGTTGCCGTCGGCGAAATGTGGCCGCCCTCTTTATTGTCCACCAGCGGTTTTTCCGCGCGTGGGGTCGGGTTTTCTACGCTGGAGAGCTGGAAGATCCCCTTGGTGAAACCGATACCCTGCTCGTTACAGCCATAGCACGGGTGACCGATACCGACCGGCCAGATACCGCCGCCGATGTCGCAGAACTCCAGGGTCGAGCAGTTGCCGTAAGTCTCCGGCCCCTTACAACCCAGGTGATACAAGCACCATCCCTGACGGTGACCGTAGTCGCCGAACTCTTTGGCGAAACGACCAGCATCGAAGTGCGGACGACGCTCGCAGTTTTCGTGGATCAGACGCTCATAGGCGAACAGCGGGCGATGCTTGCTGTCCAGCTCGGGCAACTTACCGTAGGTGATGTAGTAGACCACGGTCGTCAGGAAGTTATGCGGGTTCGGCGGGCAACCCGGGATGTTAATCACCGGATGACCCAACGCCTCTTCCAGGCTGACCGCACCAGTCGGGTTACCCCCGGTCGCTGGCACGCCGCCCCACGCCGAGCAGGAACCGATAGCGATCACCGCTGCCGCGTCGGCGGCAGCCTTACGGATCTGATCGACGATCGGCTCGCCCGCCACCATGCAGTAAACCCCGCCATCTTTCAGCGGAATAGAACCATCGACCACCAGGACATATTTGCCCTTATAACGCTCCATGGCATTGTGCAGGTTTTCTTCCACTTGGTGACCGAACGCCGATGACAACACCTCGTGGTATTCCAGCGAGATGGTATTCAGCAGTAACGTCTCCAAGGTCGGGTGAGTCGAGCGCAGCAGGGCTTCGGTACACCCCGTACACTCCTGAGCGCCGATCCAAATCACCGGGGGACGTTGCGGGCTGGTGATCGCCGCCGCCATTTCCGCCGCCGCATTGGAGCTTAACCCTAGTGTGGCGGCCATGCCCGCGCACAGTTTCATAAAGTCACGACGATTGATGCCGTGAGCGGATAAAAAAGAATCCTCAACCATTCTGCAGTTTCCTGTTTGTGCGCATTCGTCTGGTGGAATGCTTTCAGGGGCGCAATGCTAAGGATTTGCCCCCCCCGCTGTGGTTGATCTCCATCAAGTTGACTGGCTTTTTTTACACAATAGGGATATTTATGTGAAACAAAGCGATTCAGCCTGGTCAAGCTGTACAAAAACCAGGCAAATAATTCACGTAATTACACCTAAATATTCTAAGGATATTCTTATGCATAACAGCCTATCTATTGCTTTTAGGCATTGTTTAGATTTAATTATGACGCACCGCCAGATCCGGCTTGGCTATTCACAAACCAACACGCTGCGCTATTTTCCCGCAAATTAGGCACGATTTATCCCCCATTCTGGCAAATATTATCCCCGCGCAGCTGATCAGGCGCCACCTGATTAATTCGTGTCCTATCCCCCCTGTCGCAATAGAAAAAAGCGTATTCCTCCCCTTTATTATGCCCCTTGCGCCGAATAAATTATCGCCAAAAAGATAAATAAACTTAAAGCAACGCGAGGTTAATCGACTTAATGCAGCTAATGCTGCTACGCCGGCTGAAAATAATCGAGGAGGGGGATTAAATACGCCGCCTTTCCATCCCCTTTCCCCCATCATGTTCTTAACTCTCCGCTACCCTCCGCTGAGTATTCATATTTGAAAATGATAATTAATAACATTTGGAAATATTCTGAAAGCACGTTTGTGGCCGATTTGCCGGCGTGGGGCTACTATTCGAATTAACGATTTCGTCTACAATGTAGCGTCCTGATAAGAGTGAGATACCATGCAACGTTTTAGTAAGATACAGATATCCCTACATTGGTTAACCCTATTACTGATTATCATCGCCTATATCAGCATCGAGTTTCGCGGCTTGTTCGAGAAAAACTCGGCACCGTATTTGCTGATGCGCGAGACCCACTATAACGCCGGCGTATTGGTCTGGATCATCATGCTCGTCCGTTTAGGGCTACGCCATATCCTGCCGGATCCGCCGATTGTCCCTACCCCGCCACGCTGGCAGCATCTGATGGCGCGCCTGATGTATCTGGCGCTCTACCTGTGGTTCCTGGCGATTCCCCTCTTAGGCGTCGCCATGATGGCTTACGGTGGGAAAACCTGGTCGTTTCTCGGCATGACCATCGCCCCCTGGGTCACCCCGGATCCGGCGACGAAGTCGCTGCTCAAAGAGTGGCATGAGGTGTTAGCGAACATCGGCTATGCGCTGATCGGGTTGCACACCGCCGCCGCCCTGTTCCATCACTATGTGATCCGTGACAACGCCCTGCTGCTAATGATGCCGCATAAGAAGACGCGCTAAGCGCGTCTCGCTACGGGGTGGCCTGCGCCGCCCCGTTTCTTTTTCACTCCCCCTTACCACACCGCTATGCCGGGCGATCCGCCCCACATAACCGATAAATCGCCGCTACGCTATCAGCATTCACCTGTATGATATATCTCCACTTATTTATCCGATTACGCTGCGTTACGCAGCCCTGGCAAAGAGAACCTGAACACCATGAAATGGCTTCGCCCCTTCGGCCTGCTCGGCGCCCTGCTCACGGCACCTGCCCTCGCCGCGACCACGCCCTACCCTGATACCTGGCCTGACCCCGCCCTACCGCGCGACGCCTTCGTCGACCAGATGCTGCAACGCATGACCCTGGAAGAGAAGATCGGCCAATTACGCCTGATCAGCGTCGGCCCCGATAATCCCAAGGAGAAGGTCTACGCGATGATCGCCGACGGCCAGGTCGGTGCCATCTTCAATACCGTCACCCGCCGCGGCATTCGCGGTATGCAGGATCAGGCGGTAAATCACAGCCGGATGGCGATTCCGTTATTCTTCGCCTATGACGTGATCCATGGTCAGCGAACCATCTTCCCGATTAGCCTCGGCCTCGCTGCCAGTTGGGATCGCGCCCTGATCGGCACCGTCGGGCGCGTCTCCGCCTACGAGGCGAGCGAGGATGGTCTAAACATGACCTGGGCACCGATGGTCGACGTCACCCGCGACCCCCGCTGGGGACGGACCTCCGAAGGCTTCGGTGAGGACACGTACCTCACCTCGGAGATGGGACGCCTGATGGTCGAGGCGATGCAGGGGCCGCGCGCCAGCGATCGCCATGCCTTGATGACCAGCGTCAAACACTTCGCCCTGTATGGGGCGGTCGAGGGCGGGCGCGACTACAACAGCGTGGACATGAGCCCGCAGCGCATGTTCCAAGACTATCTTCCCCCCTATAAGGCGGCGCTGGATGCGGGCAGCGGCGGCGTCATGGTCTCCCTCAACGCCATCAACGGCACCCCGACCAGCGCCAATCCCTGGCTGCTAAAGACGCTGTTACGTGAGCAATGGGGATTCCAGGGCATCACCATCAGCGACCACGGTGCCATTAAGGAGCTGATTAATCACGGCGTCGCCAGCGATCCCCAGGATGCGGTGCGCCTGGCCATCCAGTCAGGCATCGACATGAGCATGAGCGACGAATACTACAGCCGCTATCTACCTGGCCTGGTGAAAAGCGGGCGTGTCAGCCTCAGCGATGTCGACAATGCCTGCCGCCACGTGCTCAACGTCAAGTATGATATGGGGCTATTCCACGATCCCTATCGTCACCTCGGCCCCGCCGCTAGCGATCCGCTGGATAGGGATGCCGAAGACCGCCTACACCGCGCCGAGGCGCGCACGGTCGCCGCTCAGAGCCTGGTGTTGTTGAAGAACCGCCTGGAGACGCTCCCGCTGAACCGTCGCGGTACGCTCGCCGTGGTGGGGCCTCTGGCGGACAGTCAACGTGACGTCATCGGCAGCTGGTCTGCCGCCGGTAATCCCGCCCAGGCAGTGACCATTCTCAGCGGCATTCGTCGCGCCATGGCTGGCCACGGCACGGTACTGTATGCACACGGCGCCAACGTCAGCGGCGACGCGGATATCCTCCAGTTCCTCAACCAATATGGCCCCTCGGTCCGTGTCGATCCCCGTCCCGCGCAGGCCATGATCGACGAGGCGGTCGCCATCGCTCGCCGTGCCGATGTGGTGGTGGCGGTGGTCGGTGAGGCGCAAGGCATGGCCCATGAGGCCTCTAGCCGTACCCACATCGGCCTGCCACAGAGCCAGCAGGATCTGATCGCCGCCCTGAAGCAGACCGGCAAGCCGCTGGTCTTGGTGCTGATGAATGGACGTCCGCTGACCCTGGTACGCGAAGATCAACAGGCCGACGCCATCCTGGAGAGTTGGTTCCCCGGCACCGAAGGGGGGAACGCCGTCGCCGATGTCTTGTTCGGTGACGTCAACCCCTCCGCTAAGTTGCCGATCTCCTTCCCCCGCTCCGTCGGCCAGATCCCGACCTATTACAGCCGACTCAATACGGGCCGCCCCTACGATCCGCAGAAGCCAGAAAAGTACACCTCGCACTACTTCGATGAGGCCAACGGCCCGCTCTATCCCTTCGGTTATGGCCTGAGCTACACCACCTTCACTCTCTCCGAAATCACGCTCTCCGCCCCGCAGTTGGCGCGTGATGGGCAGATCGAGGCCAGCATCGAGGTCACTAACAGCGGGCGGCGAGCTGGCGCGGCGGTGTTGCAGCTCTACCTGCAGGATCCCGTCGCCAGCCTCAGCCGCCCGTTGAAATCCTTACAGGACTTCCGCAAGGTGATGCTCCAACCAGGCGAGCGGCGGCGCGTCACCTTCACCCTGACGCCACAGCAGCTGCGCTTCTGGAATGCCCAAATGCGCCAGGTCACTGAGCCGGGACGCATCAACCTGTTCATCGGCAGCGACTCGCAACGCGTGAAGCGCGCGCACTTCGATCTCTTGTGATCCGCGCCCGCTGGCATTACACGCGTACGAGCGCATAATAAAAGGCGAACGCCGCGTCGACGATGGTCGGCGCGGCGGCCTGGTCTCGCTCTTCTCAGCGCTGGCCTCTTCCTGGGAGGAAATTCGATGTCTAGCTGGCCTAGCCTACTCATCAGCGTGATCTTCAGCCTTGGCATGACGCTACTGTCCATCATGATCGGTGTAGAGAGTCCCTGGATCCGTCTGTGCGTCTTTAGCATCAGCTGTTTCACCTGCGATCTGCTCTTCTCCATCCTACGCTAGCCAGGCATCCGGCAAGGAGAGAGACAAAAATGCCGGGCCCATGGCCCGGCATTTTCATCACGGCGTGACGCCCATTGGCGCCCTCACCCTTACGGCATCGGCTGCGCCAGCTGCACCAGCGAGATCAGCGTCTGCGGGAAGATACCCGTCAGCACCACCAGCACCCCAGAGAGCAGCACCACCACCCCACCGGCCGTCAACGCCCAGTTATTCGGCGTATCCCGGATCAGGGTCTGCGGTGCGCGCAGGTACATACTGACCGCCACGCGCAGGTAGTAGTACAGGCCGATGGCGCTACCGACCACCACCGCGCCGACCAGCCACCACAGCCCGGCGCTAACCCCGGCCATCACCACGAACAACTTACCGATGAAGCCCAGGGTCATCGGGATACCGGCCAGGGAAAGCATCGCCACCGTCATCACCGCCGACAGGATCGGCTTATGCCAAAACAGACCGCGATAGGAGTAGAGCGACTCGGCGTCCGGCCCGCTATACGGGCTGGACATCAAGCTGACGATACCGAAGGCCGCCAGGCTAGCGAACAGATAGCCGGCCAGGTAGACCCCGACGGTCTCGACGGCGATCCCCTCGCTCTGCACTGCGATCAACGCCACCAGCAGGTAGCCCAGATGAGCAATAGAGGAGTAGCCGAGCAGACGCTTGATGTTGCTCTGGGTGATCGCCATCAGGTTACCGAACAGGATGGAGCAGAAGGCGATGACCCCTAACACCACGCGCATCGCCTCGCTATCGGTCGCCGGCAACAGGATGAACAGACGCAACAACACCGCGAAGATGGCGATCTTGCTGGCGGTCGCCAGGAAGGTAGAGACCGGTGCCGGCGCCCCTTGATAGACGTCCGGCGTCCACAGTTGGAACGGTACCAGCGACAGCTTGAAGCCGAAACCGACCAGCATCATGCCCAGACCGGTTAACACCAACGGCTGTGTCAAACGATCCCCGCCCAGGGTGTAACCCAGCCCGGCGAAGGAGAGATCGCCGGATTGCGCGTACAGCAGCGCCATACCGAACAGCAGGAAGGCCGAGGCGGCCGCGGAGAGGATGGCGTACTTGATCGCCGCCTCCAGCGAACGCTTCTGGCGATAGGCGTAGCCCACCAGGCCGAACAGCGGCAGGGAGATCAGCTCGATCCCCAGGAACAGCGCCGCCAGGTGGTTGGCGCAGGCCAACAGGATGCCACCCAGGGTGGCGATCAACACCAGCAGGTAGAACTCGTCGCGGTTATCCGGATACCCCTGCAACCACGGATAGGCGAAGGTGCAGGTCGCCAGTGCCGACATCAGCACCAGCGCGGTATAGAACATCGAGAAACCATCGACATGCATCAGCGGCGTGATGTCGCTGGGCACCGCGGCGGCCACCAGGAACAGGGAGAGCAGCGCCGCGTTGAGGCCAATCACGGCCACCGTCGCGTTGACGAAGTGGTTGCGTCGCCACGCAATGCACAGCATCACAACCACCACCGTCAATCCGACGATCAACAGCGGTAGCAATGCGATCAGATTTTGAGGAGTTATTGTCATGGCGATTTACGGCCTTGTGGTTAAAGTTGAAGCAGAAGCAAACCAATGCTGAATATTACCCATCGCCGCGCTGGAGGTATCCAGCACCGGCTGCGGGAAGATCCCCAACAGCACCAGCAGGACCACCAGCAGCAGAATCAGCGACAATTCACGCACACTCAAGCTGGCCAGCGGCTGGTCGGACTTAGGCGCACCATAGTAGGCGCGTTGCATCATCACCAGCGAATAAACGGAAGCGAACACCAGACCGAAGCTGGCGACCACCGTGGTCACCGGCACCACCTGGAAGCTGCCGAACATCATCATAAACTCACCGACGAAGTTACCGGTACCCGGCATCCCCAAGGTTGCCACGGCGAAGAACAACGACAAGGCCGGCAGATACTTCAGACGTCCCCATAGCCCCCCCATCTCACGCAGGTCACGGGTATGCAGGCGCTCATACAGCTGACCGGTGATGATGAACAGGCCGGCGGCGGAGAGGCCGTGTGCGATCATCTGCACCACCGCCCCCTGGAACGCCAGCTGGCTGCCCGAGTAGATGGCGATCATCACAAAGCCCATGTGCGACACCGAGGTGTAGGCGATCAGGCGCTTGATGTCGGTCTGTACGTAAGCCATCCAGGCGCCGTAGAAGATGCCGATCACCCCCAGCGCCATGGCGATGGGCGCGAACTCGTGCGAGGCCTGCGGGAACAACGGCAGGCTGAAACGCAGCAGACCATAGGCCGCGGTCTTCAGCAGGATACCGGCCAGGTCGACGGAACCGGCGGTCGGCGCCTGACTGTGCGCGTCCGGCAACCAGCCGTGCAACGGCACCACCGGCATCTTGACGGCGAAGGCGATGAAGAAGCCCAGCATCAAGAGGTACTGCACCGTATGGCTCATCGGCGTGTTGAGCAACACCTCATAGTCGAAGCTCAAGACCCCGGTGGCGTTGTAGTGCACCCACACCAGGCCGAAGATGGCGATCAACATCACCAAGCCGCTGGCCTGGGTATAGATGAAGAACTTGGTCGCCGCGCTGATACGCGTCTTACCGTCCGACCCCTTATGGCCCCACAAGGCGATCAGGAAGTACATCGGCACCAACATCATTTCCCAGAAGAAGAAGAACAGGAACATGTCGATGGCCAGGAAGACGCCGATCACCCCCGCCAAGATCCACAGCAGGTTCAGGTGGAAGAAGCCCTGATAGCGATGCACCTCATTCCAGGAACAGAGGATCGCCAACACCCCTAGCAGCGCGGTCAGCACCACCATCAGCAGCGACAGACCGTCGAGCGCTAGGTGGAAAGAGATGCCCAGGCTGGGGATCCATGGCACCGAGAAGCTCGACTGCCACTGCGGGATCCCCGCCGGCTGCATCAGGCCATAGTTGCCCTGTAACCATAGGTACAGGGAGAGCGCCAACGTCAGGCCCATCGCCAGCAGCGCGATCCAGCGCGGCGCTTTCAGCCCTAGGCGTTCACCCTGCCAGGACAGCAGACCGCCGATCAGCGGGATAAGAATTAGCCAAGGTAATAACATGGCGTTTTGTTTCCCTTATTCTGAATACATTCAAACGGAGGGGACGAGGGTCGCCCCCTCACCCGCTTTAACGTGCTTCACTACACCAATAACAACAGCGCCAACACGACCACTGCCCCAACACCCATCGATGCCGCATACCAACGCAGCTGGCCGTTTTCGCTGACCACCAACACACGGTTGCCCAGACGCGCCACCCAGCCGCACAGGTTCATCAGGCGATCGAGCGGATCGCGACGCACCAGCCAGGCGACAGCCTTAAACGGCTGAATAAAGATCTGCTTGTACAACCAATCGAAGCCCCAGGCATGGAACCACCAGGTAGACAGGAAACGCCCTGGCGCACTGCTGGCGATCTGGTTGACCCACTGACGCTGCCCCAAGTAGAGACGTGCCGCCAGCAGCAACCCGGCGATGGCAACGACGGCGGAGGCGATCTCCAACGTCATCTTGCCCCCTTCGCCCTGCGGCATGCCCGGCAGTACCCCCGCCAGCGGCGGCGTGATCAACGCGCCGACGAAGGTCGACAGGATCATCAACACGATCAGCGGTAGATTGTGTGTCCACCCCTTAACCTCGTGGGCCTGGGTATGCGCCTCGCCGTGAAACACGATGAAGATCATGCGGAAGGTGTACAGCGAGGTCAGGAAAGCGCCCGCCAAGCCAGCCATCATCAGGTTAACGTGACCGGAGGCCAAGGCACCCCACAGGATCTCGTCTTTACTGTAGAAGCCGGCCGTGATCAACGGCAACGCCGCCAGGGCTCCGCCCCCGACCAGGAAGCACAGATACGTCAGCGGCAATTTACGGCGCAAGCCGCCCATCTTGAAGATGTTCTGCTCGTGATGACAGGCCAAGATCACCGAACCGGAGGCCAGGAACAGCAACGCCTTGAAGAAGGCATGGGTCATCAGATGGAAGATGGCGGCATCCCAGGCTTGCACACCCAGCGCCAGGAACATGTAACCGATCTGGCTCATAGTGGAGTAGGCCAGCACCCGCTTGATATCCGTCTGCACCAAGGCGGCGAAACCAGCCAGCACCAGCGTCACCGCACCGATGATCCCCACCAGATGCAACACCTCCGGCGCCAACACGAACAGACCATGCGTCCGCGCGATCAGGTAGACCCCAGCGGTCACCATGGTCGCGGCGTGGATCAACGCGGAGACCGGCGTCGGGCCCGCCATCGCGTCAGCCAACCAGGTCTGCAACGGTAGCTGCGCCGACTTACCGACCGCCCCACCCAGCAACATCAAGGTTGCCCAGGTGATCGCCGGGGAGCCGACCGCCAGTTGCTGCGGCGCCAACACCATCAGCTCACGGATATTCAGGGTACCCAACTGGTGATAGAGGATGAACAGGCCGATGGCCAGGAAGACATCGCCGACACGCGTGACGATAAAGGCCTTCATCGCCGCCGCCCCGTTGGCCGGATTGGTGTAGTAGAAGCCGATCAGCAGATAGCTGCACAGCCCTACCCCTTCCCAACCGAGATACATCAGCATCAGGTTATCCGCCAGCACCAATACCACCATGCTGGCGATAAACAGGTTGGTATAGGCGAAGAAGCGGGAATAGCCCTCCTCACCGCGCATATACCACGAGGCGAACAGATGGATCAGGAAGCCGACGCCGGTGACGACCGACAGCATGGTCAACGACAGGCCATCCAGGCTCAGGGTCACCGGGATTGAGAAGTTACCGACCGTCATCCAGTTCCACAGGTGCTGGTTGTAAACCAAACCCGCACCCTGATTGGCACTCATAAAGTCGATAGCGATATACAGGGTGACCAGGGCAGCCAGCCCGACGGAGCCGACCCCGATGATCGCCGTGCTATTCTCCGACAACCGACCACGCGAGAAGGCCAGGATCAGGAATCCGAGCAGCGGCAGCAGAATGGTTAAATAGAGTAGGTTCATCCGCGCATCTCACTGACAGTATCAATATTCAGGGTGTTGCGGCGACGATGCAATTGTAGCAACAGCGCCAGACCGATGGAGGCTTCCGCCGCCGCCAGACTGATCGCCAAGATATACATCACCTGACCGTCGGCCTGGCCCCAGACGCTACCGGCCACCACAAAGGCCAGCGCCGCCGCGTTGATCATGATTTCCAGACTAATCAACATAAACAGCAGGTTACGCCGGATTAACAGGCCGGTTAGCCCCAGCACAAACAGAATGGCTGCCAAGATCAGCCCATGTTGTAACGGGATCATGCGCGCTCCTCCGCTTTATTACGCGGCGTGCTTGCCGCGCCGCTCTGAGCCGAGTGCTGATTGCTCAGCACCTCGCCCTGATGATGTTCACGACCGATATGGAAGGCGACCACCAGCCCGGCCAGCAGCAGCATGGAGACCAACTCCACCGCCAGCACATAGGGGCCAAACAGGGCGATACCGACCGCCTTGGCGTCCACCACCTGGCCGCTGATCGCCCCACCCTGTAGGGTGGAGATGGCGTATAGCACCACCAGCAACAGGAGCAACGTCAGCACGGACGGGCCAAACCACACGCCGGGACGCAACCAGGCGCGCTCCTGCTCGACCACCGAGTTCCCCAGGTTGAGCATCATCACCACGAAGACGAACAACACCATGATGGCACCGGCATAGACGATGATCTCCAGCGCCCCGGCGAAGTAGGCGCCGAGAGAGAAGAACACCGCCGCCACCGCCAGCAGTGAGACAATAAGATAGAGCAACGCATGTACCGGGTTGGTATGGGTGATCACTCGGATCGTCGCCAACACCGCCACCAGCGCCGCCACATAAAAGGCAAATTCCATGCTCGGCTCCTTAGGGCAACAGACCTTTGACGTCGATCGGTTTGGCTTCGTTTTCGGCCTCGCCCTTGGCTTTGCCATCGATCGCCATCCCGGCCATACGGTAAAAGTTGTAGTCGGGGTATTTCCCCGGCCCCGAAATCAGCAGGTCCTCTTTCTCATACACCAGGTCCTGGCGCCGGAACTCGCCCATCTCAAAGTCCGGGGTCAACTGCAGCGCCGTGGTCGGACACGCCTCCTCACACATGCCGCAGAAGATGCAACGTGAGAAGTTGATGCGGAAGAATTCTGGATACCAACGGCCATCCTCCGTCTCCGCCTTCTGCAACGAAATACAGCCGACCGGGCAGGCGACCGCGCACAGGTTACAGGCCACACAACGCTCGGCCCCGTCCGGATCGCGCGTCAGCACGATGCGGCCACGGTAGCGCGGCGGCAGGTAAACCGGCTCCTCCGGATACATTTTGGTTTCGCGTTTGGCGAAAGCATGCAGGCCGATCATCCACAGGCTGCGTACTTGGGTGCCGAAACCAACCACTAACTCTTTCAATGTCATGGTTACACTCACCCCTTTGACTAAGCGTGATACAAAATAACAGCCGCCGTGACCAGCAGGTTGATCAGCGTCAGCGGCAGGCAGATACGCCAACCGAACGCCATCACCTGGTCATAGCGGGGACGCGGCAGGGAGGCGCGTACCAGAATGAACATCACCATAAAGAAAGCGGTCTTGATGGCGAACCAGATAAACGGTGGCAGCCACGGGCCATGCCAGCCGCCGAAGAACAGGGTGACGATCAGCGCCGAAATGGTGACGATACCGATATATTCACCGACGAAGAACAGGCCAAACTTCATCCCGGAATATTCGATATGGTAACCATCGGCCAGCTCCTGCTCGGCCTCCGGCTGGTCGAACGGGTGACGGTGACACACCGCTACCCCGGCGATGATGAAGGTCAAGAAGCCGAAGAACTGCGGAATGATATTCCATACCTGGCTCTGCGAATCGACAATCACCTGCATGTTGAAGGAGCCGGCTTGCGCCACCACCCCCATCAACGACAGACCGAGGAATACCTCGTAACTCAGGGTCTGCGCCGAGGCACGCATCGCCCCCAGCAGCGAGTATTTGTTATTACTCGACCAGCCGGCGAACAGCACCGCATACACCGCGAGTCCCGCCATCATCAGGAAGAACAGGATGCCGATGTTCAGATCGGCCCCCATCCAACCCGGCGCTACCGGCACGATGGCGAAGGAGAGCAGTAGGGAGCAGAAGGCGATCATCGGCGCCAAGGTGAAGATCAGGCGGTCGGTGAACGGCGGAACCCAATCCTCCTTGAAGAACATCTTGATCATGTCCGCCACCAGCTGCAACGAGCCGCCCCAGCCCACGCGGCTTGGCCCGTAGCGGTTCTGGAACAGCCCCAGCAAGCGCCGCTCGCCGAAGCTCATAAAGGCCCCACAGGTGACCACCACCAGCAGGATCACCACAGCCTTCAGCACGGTGAGAAGGATCTCCACCGTATCCGGCGTTATTACGCTCATACCGCAGCCTCCCGCATTGAATCTACTTTAACGCCGTTCAACACCGGCGATACTCCCGGCATCCCCAACGGCAGGCCGACCTGACCCGGTTGCAGACGTGGGCTGATCTGCAACGGCAGACGCAACGCCTCACCGGCACAGGTCACCTCGATCACCGTCCCCTCCTGCGCCCCCATGCGCGCGGCATCCTCCGGGCTGACACGCACACAGGCCTGCGGCATGCGACGCTGGATCACCGGGGCACGTTGGGTCAGCTCATCACTGCCGAACAGATGGTAGTACGGGGCGATCACCCAGCCATGCACCTGGTATGCCGCCGGTACCTGGGTGAAATAAGGCAGGCTTCCCGCGCCGCTGGCGATCAGGCGCACACCCGGATCGCCGAAACGCAGATGGCTGCCCACCTCGTTTTGGAACTTATTCCAGGCCTGCGGCGAGTTCCAGCCTGGCGCCCAGGCGAAGGCGAACTCTTGGCGCTCAGCCTGCGGCGCGCTATAGCCCTCCATCGAGAAGGCGAAGGCGGTGTCTTTATCTTGCGGCTGGCGCTGCTCATGCACGCTGATGTTGGCCAGCATTGAAGTGCGCCCACTGTAGCGATGCGGTTCACGCGCC
The DNA here is from genome assembly GCF_044540725.1 of Edwardsiella sp. A.80236. NCBI lineage: Bacteria > Pseudomonadati > Pseudomonadota > Gammaproteobacteria > Enterobacterales > Hafniaceae > Edwardsiella > Edwardsiella sp. A.80236. Next base: position 22,817 of record NZ_JBIUCY010000001.1, on the reverse strand, counting down.
AACTTCTGCCCGCGTACGCGGAAGGCGGCGTTAGGAGCCGCGTCAACCATCCCGGCGAACTGTGGGCAGGCCTGCACGCAGTCGGCGATCACGTGATCGAGCTGGCTCCAGTCCGGCGCCTGCTGGCCGGCACTCACGCGCAGGGCATGCAGCCAACGCCACCCCTCCAGCATGATGGTCGGCGACTTCTTCTTCGGATCGTCGTAGAACGCGGGATCGAACACCTGGAAGAAACGCTGCGCACGCCCCTCTTGGTTGACCAGCGTACCGTCGCTTTCGGCAAAGCTCGCCGCCGACAACACCAGATCGGCGCGATCCATGATCGCCGTACGCTGATGATCGATGACGATCAGCCCATTGGCCTTGGCCAACGCCGCATCGACGCGCGCGCGCGGCGCATGACGGTAGAGATCGTTTTCCAGCACGATCGCCGTGTCGGCATAGCCTTGCTCCAGCTGTACCAACGCGTTATCCAGCGAGGAGGCTTCCAACATCGCCAGCCCCATGCTATTCGCCTCAGCCGGTACGAAGGTGATGCCGACCTCCAGCTCACGCTGTTTCAAGGCGCGCGCCACGTTAGCCGCTGCCTCGATCATCGGGGTATATCCCGCGCCGCTACCGGTGACGATCAGCGGCTTGCGGGCGCCGGCCAGCGCCTGGGCGATGATATCGACCTGACGTTGCACCTCGTCCGACAGCCCCTCGACCGCCGGGGCGGCAGCATCCAGGGCATGGGCCACGGCAAAACCGAGTCGTGCCTGGTCGGCCACCGGTGCGCAGTAATTCAGGGCGGCAATATCATCCAAGCGGGTCTCATCCACACTGGTGATAAACAACGGATACTTGGCATGCTGGCCGATATTCTGCACCGCCGCGATCTGCCAGTCGGCGACGCGTTGGGCGGCGGCCATCGCCTGTGCCTTGCCCTTCACCGCCTGACGCAGCGCCAGCGCGATACGCGCCGCCGTCTGGGTCACATCCTCACCGAGGATCAACACCGCGTCATACTGCTCCATCTCGCGCAGAGACGGGGTATAGATCCCCCCCTCACGCAGCACCGACAACATCAGGTTGAGACGCTTCAGCTCGCCCACCTCGATGCCGCTATAGAAGTTTTCCGCACCGACCAACTCACGCAGGGCGAAGTTGCTCTCCACGCTGGCACGCGGCGACCCGATGCCAATCACCTTGTTGGCGCGGCGTAGGATGTCAGCCCCCCCTTGCAACGCCTGATCGGCGTTGAGATCGATCCAATCCTGACCGCGACGCTGTTGCGGCCGACGAGGGCGATCCTTGAGGTTAACGTAGCCGTAGCCGAAGCGACCGCGATCGCACAGGAAGTAGTGGTTCACGGTGCCATTAAAACGGTTCTCGACGCGGCGCAGCTCGCCATAACGCTCGCCGGGGCTGGTGTTACAACCGACGCTACATTGCTGGCAGATGCTCGGCGCAAACTGCATGTCCCACTTACGGTTGTAGCGCTCGGAGTGCGTCTTGTCGGTGAATACCCCGGTCGGACAGATCTCCACCAGGTTACCGGCGAACTCACTCTCCAACGTCCCACTCTGCGGACGGCCGAAGTAGACGTTATCGTGCGCGCCATACACGCCGAAATCGCTGCCGCCGGCGTAATCTTTGTAGTAACGCACGCAGCGATAACAGGCGATGCAGCGGTTCATCTCATGGGAGATGAACGGCCCCAGATCCTGGTTCTCGTGGGTCCGTTTGGTAAAACGGTAACGACGCAGGCGATGGCCGGTCATCACGGTCATGTCCTGCAGGTGGCAGTTGCCCCCCTCCTCGCACACCGGGCAGTCATGCGGGTGGTTGGTCATCAGGAACTCGACCACGCTCTCGCGGAACTGCTTGGCCTCTTCATCATCGATGGAGATATAGGTGCCATCGGCGGCCGGCGTCATACAGGACATCACCAGACGCCCGCGGGTGTCCTCGGCGTTCTGATATTGCTTGACCGCACACTGGCGGCAGGCGCCGACGCTGCCCAGCGCCGGGTGCCAGCAAAAGTAGGGAATGTCGAGCCCGAGAGAGAGACAAGCCTGTAGCAGGTTCTCCGCCCCGTCGACGTCATACTCTTTGCCGTCTACATGTATTGTTGCCATTGACATGCTTCCAAAATAAGAAAACCTTATCCTGCCGCTCAAGTGCGGCGACAGGATGCAATTACCAGCGCGATTTCAGTAAGTTAGGCTGAATTCCGCGAATCGGATTGACGTTACCGACCGTCTCACGGGCGATGCCCGCCTCGAACTCGTCACGGAAATATTTAATCGCGCTCTGCAGCGGCTCTACCGCCCCAGGGGCATGGGCGCAGAAGGTATGGCCCGGCGCCAACAGGCGGCACAGCTGCTCAAGGGTTTCGATATCGCCCGGTTGTCCCTCGCCGCGCTCCAAGGCGCGCAGGATCTTCAGCCCCCACGGCAGCCCATCGCGGCATGGCGTACACCAACCACAGGACTCGCGAGCGAAGAATGACTCGAGGTTGCACAGCAGCGAGACCATGTTGACCTCATGGTCGACCGCCATCGCCAACGCGGTACCCAGGCGACTACCGGCCTTACCGATGCTGGCGAAATCCATCGGCAGATCCAGGTGTGCCTCGGTCAAAAAGTCGGTCCCCGCCCCGCCCGGCTGCCAGGCCTTCAGCTTCAAGCCATCGCGCATCCCGCCGGCGTAATCCTCCAGGATCTCGCGCGCGGTGGTACCGAAGGGCAGCTCCCACAGGCCGGGGTTCTTCACCCGACCGGAGAAGCCCATCAGCTTGGTGCCCGCATCCTGACTCTTGCCCGCAGACAATCCCTGATACCAGGCGGCGCCGTGTTCGATAATCGCCGGCACGTTGCACAACGTCTCGACGTTATTGACGCAGGTCGGCTTGCCCCAGACACCAGCCGAGGCTGGGAACGGGGGTTTGGCACGCGGGTTGGCACGACGCCCCTCCAGCGAGTTGATCAACGCCGTCTCCTCGCCACAGATGTAGCGCCCGGCGCCGGTGTGCACGAACAGATCGAAGTCAAAACCACTGCCGAGAATATTCTTGCCCAGCAACCCGGCCGCCCGTGCCTCCTCGATCGCGCGACGCAGATGATGCGCCGCCGCGACATATTCGCCACGCAGGAAGATGTAGCCACGGTAGGCCTTCAGCGCATAGGCGCCGATCAGCATCCCCTCCACCAGCAGGTGCGGCAATTGCTCCATCAACAGTCGGTCTTTATAGGTACCCGGCTCCATCTCATCCGCGTTGCACAGCAGGTAACGGATGTTCATGCTTTCGTCTTTGGGCATCAGGCTCCACTTCAGACCGGTGGAGAAACCCGCGCCGCCACGCCCTTTCAGCCCGGCGTCTTTAACCAGCGTCACCACCTCATCCTGCGCCATCCCTTTCAGGGCGCGCTCGGCGGCCTGGTAACCATTCTTGGCACGATACTCATCCAGCCAGACCGGCTGTTTATCGTCGCGCAGGCGCCAGGTCAGCGGATGAGTCTCGGCGGTACGAATAATCTCTCTCATTTGTAACGCTCCAACAGTTCGATGGCGCGCTCAGGCGTCAGATGATCATGCAGATCCTCATCGATCATCATGTTCGGCCCCTTGTCGCAGTTGCCTAGGCAGCAGGTCGGCAACAGGGTAAAACGCCCATCGCACGTCGTCTCACCCGGCTGAATGTTCAGCGTCTGCTCCAGGGCGGCCTTGATCCCCTGATAGCCAGTGATGTGACACACCACACTGTCACAATAGCGCACGATGTGGCGCCCGACCGGCTGGCGGAAGATCTGGCTGTAGAATGTCGCCACCCCTTCCACGTCGGCGGCCGGGATACCCAGCACCTCGGCGATGGCGTCAATGGCCGCATCCGGCACCCAACCGTGCTCTTTCTGCACGATCTTCAACGCCTCGATCGAGGCGGCACGCGGATCTTCGTAGTGTTGGATCTCATGCTCAATCTCGGCGCGCGCGTTGTCGCTGAGCACGAAAACCGAATCCTTATCCAATACGTTTTCTGTCATGGTTAGCGGTCCACGTCTGACATAACAAAATCAATACTGCCGAGGTACACGATCAGGTCGGACACCAGACAGCCACGGATCACCGAGGGGATCTGCTGCAAATGCGCATAGCTCGGTGTACGGATACGTGTGCGATAACTCATGGTGCTGCCATCGCTGGTCAGGTAGTAGCTGTTGATCCCCTTGGTTGCTTCGACCATCTGGAACGACTCGTTGGCGGGCATCACCGGCCCCCAGGAGACCTGGAGGAAGTGGTTGATCAGGGTATCGATGTGCTGCAAGGTCCGCTCTTTCGGCGGCGGCGTGGTCAGCGGATGGTCGGCCTTGAACGGGCCCTCTGGCATGTTCTTCAGGCACTGATGCAGAATACGTAGGCTCTGACGCACCTCCTCCACCTTCAGCATCACACGGTCATAGCAGTCACCGTTGCTGGCCGTCGGTACCTCAAACTCGAAGTTCTCATAGCCGGAATAGGGACGCCACTTGCGTACGTCGAAGGCGATACCGGTGGCGCGCAGGCCGGCGCCGGTGGTTCCCCAGGCCAGCGCATCTTTCGCGCTATAGGCGGCCACGCCGACGGAACGCCCCTTCAGGATGGTGTTTTGCAACGCCGCCTTGACGTAGGAGTCCAGACGCTTCGGCATCCACTCCAGGAACTCGCGTAGCAGGCGATCCCACCCCTTGGGCAGGTCATGCGCCACACCACCGATGCGGAACCAGGCCGGATGCATACGGAAACCGGTGACGGCCTCGACGATGTCATAGATCTTCTGCCGATCGGTAAAGGCGAAGAAGACCGGCGTCATGGCGCCGACGTCCTGAATAAAGGTGGAGATATACAGCAGGTGGCTGTTGATGCGGAACAGCTCGGAGAGCATCACGCGGATCACCTTCACCCGCTCCGGCACCTCGATACCGGCCAGCTTCTCGACCGCCAAGACATAGGGCATCTCGTTGACGCAGCCGCCCAGATACTCGATACGATCGGTATAGGGGATGTAGCTGTGCCAAGACTGACGCTCCCCCATCTTCTCGGCGCCGCGATGGTGATAACCGATATCCGGTACACAATCGACGATGTCCTCCCCATCCAACTGCAACACGATGCGGAAGGCGCCGTGGGATGAGGGGTGGTTCGGCCCGAGGTTGAGGAACATGAAGTCTTCGTTCTCGGTACCGCGCTGCATGCCCCACTCTTCCGGACGGAACTTGAGCGACTCCATCTCCAGATCCTGCTTCTGCTTGGTCAGCTCGAAGGGATCGAATTCGGTGGCGCGTGCCGGGTAATCTTTACGCAGGGGGTGTCCCTGCCAGGTACGCGGCATCAGCAGGCGCGTCAGATGAGGGTGACCGTCGAAGGTGATGCCGAACAGGTCGAAGGTTTCCCGCTCATACCAGTTGGCATTGGGGAAGAGACGGGTCACCGTCGGCAGATGCAAGTCTTGCTCGGCCAGGGCGACCTTCAGCATGATGTCGCGGTTACGATCGATGGAGATCAGGTGGTAGAACACGGAGAAGTCCGCCGCCGGTAACCCCTGGCGATGGGTTCTCAGGCGCTCGTCCATGCCGTGCAGGTCGAACAGCATCACATAAGGCTTCGGCAACTGTTTCAGGAACGCCATCACCTCGAGCAACTGTTCACGCTTCACCCATACTACCGGCATGCCGGTTCGGGTTGGCTGGACGCTAAACGCCTCCGGCCCAAAGCGCTTGGTCAACTCCCCGATAACCGGATCGTCGAGATGGTCGTGGGTCTGCCACGCTGGCATCTCGCGATCGTGCGTCGTCGAATCTGTCATAATTTTTTATCACCACGCATTGAATGACACTTGCCACCGCGAGCGCGGGGCAAAACGGGCTAAATTCCAACGGCAAACGCGGCGGCCCGCCGCGCCGCGCTTAAATTTCGTCGGGAGTACGCAAGTTGGTTACCGCGATACGCTCCGCGCGCTTACGCTCGCGCTCGGACTGCATGTTGGCGCGGTAAACGCCCTGATCGCCCACCACCCAAGAGAGTGGGCGACGCTCTTGGCCGATCGACTCTTGCAGCAACATCAGCGCTTGCATGTACGCCTCGGGGCGCGGCGGGCAACCGGGGATATACACATCCACCGGGATAAACTTATCCACCCCTTGCACCACCGAATAGATGTCATACATACCGCCGGAGTTGGCACACGCACCCATAGAGATCACCCATTTCGGCTCCAGCATCTGTTCATACAGGCGCTGGATGACCGGAGCCATCTTGGTAAAGCAGGTGCCGGCGACCACCATAAAGTCCGCCTGACGCGGCGAGGCGCGCAACACTTCCGCACCAAAACGCGCCACGTCATGCACGGCAGTGAACGATGTCACCATTTCCACATAGCAGCAGGAGAGACCGAAGTTGTAGGGCCACAGCGAGTTTTTACGCCCCCAGTTGACCATATCATGCAATGCATGATCGAGCTTGCCCATATAGACGCTACGGTGCACGTGTTGCTCTAAGGGATCGCCTACCACCTCCTGCTTCTGCAGCGGGTAGCGATCATTGTCACCATCAGGATCGATGCGCGTCAGCGTGTAATCCATCTTTGTTGCCTCGTATCTTGATAAAGCGGGTAAATCCTGGCGTCACGCCCAGCGTTACTGCGGACGCTTGTCGGTCATGACAATCGTACTTTCCTGTGTAATACGGCGCTTGGAGCGAGCGGGGGTCCAATCCAGGGCACCAATACGCACCAGATAAAAGAGACCGGCCAGCAATACCAAGATAAACAGGGTTGCCTCAGCAAACCCTAACCAACCGTTTTCACGCACAGAAACCGACCAGGCGTACAGATAGAGCGCCTCAACGTCGAAAATGACGAAGAACATGGCGACTAGGTAAAATTTGGCGGAGAGACGCAGACGAGCTGAACCGACCGAGTCGATACCGGATTCATAGGGAATATTTTTGGTACGCGCACGAGCCTTGCCTCCTAGCGCGTACGCCCCAAGCAGCATGAACCCACACAGTCCGAGAGCGACGAGGACAAAAACGGCGAATGCCCAATGCTGGGCGATAACTTCAGTGGCTGTTGACATACTCTATGCTTACTCATTTAACGCGGTATTTGCCGTAGCCGAATCGCTCCAGCAGGCAATGACCACAACGCCCAAGGGAGGGAAATCATCACGGAACGGGTGTGAATCAACCGATGCGCCCACCGACGCAGACGGCGTAATCCGTGTGTTTTACCCTTCTTGATAACCTTTTGTCAACATTGTCAATGTCAAATGCGACACGCGTTAACAAAAAATAAACATACGCCCTGATTTTTACACATTCAGACGTTGATAAGCAGTATAAAATACCCAATAAACGTGGCTGGAATGTAAAAAAACGTGAACGTATGGTTTCTACTATATCATTTATTGACGCTGTGCCTGTCCATAGGATGAGGTATCTGCGACATTTTTATGATCTAGCGCACATTTAATCGTGTGATGATATTAATAAAAAATCGGGGTTTATTTCAGGCGAAACGATGATGCACGCTTTTGCGCACTTTATTGATAATGATTTTTATTTGAGAAATAAAATAAAAATCGTGAGCAGAGAAAAGAGGGGAAAAAAGAATAAACCGGCGCAAAGCACCGGTAATATTCAATAAATTAATAATTTTATAGAATGATATATCGTTTCATTGATAAACATTCACGATAGATTAGCATCTAGCGGCGCGTTCAAGGCGGATGAAGCCGCCTCCAATGACGCGGTCCCTCCCTCACGCAGCGCATCGAACAACGCCTGAGCCAAAGGATTATGACATTCCGGCGCCAGACACAGGCTGTATTCGGTATCTGCCAGACGCGGCAGCCCGTCGGCCTCGCCCAAAACGCGTAACGACGAACTCATCATCTCGATCGGCCGCGCCGAGATCCCCAACCCCGCCTTCAATGCCGCCCGTAAGGCTGGCAAGGTCGTGGCGACATAGGCCAAACGCCAAGGCAGTCCCTGCGCGTCCAAGGCGGCGGTCACCAGATCGCGATAAGCACTGGGCTCCTCTAGCACCACCAGATCTAACGGTGCGCCGGGGGTAAAGTCATAGTCGGTAGAACAAAACCAGACGGTCGGTGAACGACGCAACAACATCCCGGGTAACGCAGACTCACGCCGCCCCGTGTAAATCGCCATGTCGACGTCATTATTTAGCAACATGAGGCGAATGTCGGCGTTACGCTGCATGCGCACATCGATCGCCAGTTTAGGATAAAGTGCAGTAAAGCGGCCGAGCAGTTGCGGCAAAATGCTGTCCGCACTGTCATCGGTCGCGCCGATGACCAACGTGCCTTGCAGATGGTCGTTGATCAAGGAATGGCAAGCTTCGTCGTTAAAACGCAAGATCTTGCGGGCATAACTCAATAACTGGACGCCATGTTCCGTCAGATATTTATTGCGTCCCTGGCGGGCGAATAGCTCTTTTCCCACCAACTGCTCCAGACGCTGCATCTGCTGGCTCACGGCCGATTGGGTGCGTTGTACACAGGTTGCGGCGGCGGCGAACGTTTTCACGTCCGCTACGGCGACAAAGGTGCGTAGTAAATCCAAATCCAGATTAATGGGGGGACGTGGTCCGTTGCTCATATCTTTTCTCGTTATAAATCAAAAATAATTTACCCTGGCATTCTCGACAATAGGACAATCTTTAAGGTTAAGATTAGCCCGACTAGGGATTACAATAATTCACCTAAATCCCTAGCTAACAGAACGATAAAGATCACGCTACGTTATCAATAATTATGGCTGAAAATGACAAAGAAAACATAGGGGCAATCAAATACTTTTTTGCTGCAAAATACTACAAAGCATCGTGAGCATGACCTACGGAATGTAATTAATATTATGATATTAAAGAGTTTTTCTTTTTTGGCAGATTCAGCAGAATGAAAGCTTCGCCTATAGCGAACAGTTAAGAAAAGCTAATGCGATCCATGTAAGCGATATCCTTTGAATGGTCAAGAAATATTAATTTAAATTAATCATTAGCCGTTGGCTTATGTTTAATTGCGTAAATCATAATGCTTATTGCCGATAATACCAATAAGCCACAGATTATCATCTGCAAACTCCCGCTCAACATCGCACCAACATAGGAATAAATCAGCGTCGCAGGGAGCTGGCCGATAGCGGTCGCCAACAGAAACTCGCCGAAGCCCATCGCGGTCAGACCGGCGGCATAGCTCACCGCATCGAAAGAGACGAAAGGCAACAAGCGACAAATCAACACGGTATAACGGCCATAACGCTGAAAGAAGCGGTCACAACGCCGCAAGGTTTGCGGCGCAATCCAACGCGCTAAGGCATCGCGCCCTAATAGCCGCGCTAACGCGAAACAGATGGCGGCGGCCACCGTGGCACTAAACCAGGAGAGCAAGGCGCCCTGCCACCAACCAAACAGGGCGGCGTTAGCCAAGGTGATGACGAAGGCAGGCAAGGGAGCCGCCAACGCCTGAAAAAGCATCAGGAAAAAAGAGACCACCATCGCCCAGGGGCCGAAGCTGCGCAGATAATTGAGCAGGGCGTCGATATCCAACGACGCGAGGAGTTGCCAGATCTGCGCCAGTGGTTGGCGCAGGGCGATCCCGGCGCCCAGCAGCAACGCCGCGACCAGCGCCAGCACGATGACCCGCCCTTTCATACCGTTCGACATCGCCTCTCCCCGTCTCTCTCTCGACTAAACCGACCGCAAAGTGCCACCCGCGCCAGCCTACCAGGCCAACGACTGTGCGTTTGGCGCGGTTTGGTGTAGCATCGCCCACTCTCGCGCACTTTTGTATGATGGATAATGGTGTATGAAACCGCTCTTTGCACTGCTCACCACCCTATGGCTAGCCCTCTCGCTGAACGCTAACGCCGCCAGCCAGCCATTGCCGCTCACCGCCCTCCAGGCGCAACAGGGGATCATCATCGATACCCGCCCCAGCGCCTTCTATAATGGCTGGCCCGCGCAGGGCCACTCCGGCCACGAACCCGGTGCCCTGAATCTGGCCGCCAGCTGGTTACCGCTGATGGATGACGACCAACTGCGCCAGTGGGCCGACACTCACCATATCACGCCACAGCAAACCTTGGCGCTATATGGTAGTCCTACCGAAATCAACGCCGTGACACAACGCCTCACTCAGCTTGGCTTCCCACATGTCACCACGCTGAGCGACGCCTTGACACAGCCAGCACGTCTGCAACGCCTGGCGCATTATGAGCAGTTGGTCTATCCCCAGTGGATCGCCGATCTCCAGCAAGGCAAGGCGGTCGCCAACGCGCCGCACGGCAAGTGGAAACTGTTCGAAGCCGCCTGGGGCGCGCCGAAGCAGTACCTGCTCAGTCATATCCCCGGCGCCGGTTACATCGACACCAATACGGTAGAGAGCGAACCGCTGTGGAATAAAGTCTCCGATGCCCAATTAAAGGCGTTATTGGCGAAGCAAGGTATTCGCCATGATACCACCGTGATCCTCTATGGCCGCGACGTCTACGCCGCCGCGCGCGTCGCCCAGATCTTACTGTATGCCGGCGTGCAAGACGTCCGGCTGTTAGACGGCGGCTTTCAGACCTGGCAACAGGCCGATCTGCCGGTCGAACGCGGCCTCCCCGCCGATCAGAAACCCGCCGCAGACTTCGGCGCACCGTTACCCGGCGCACCGCAGTTGATGCTCTCCACCGCCCAGGCCCGCCAACTGTTAGGGCGCGATGATGCCTCCCTGGTCAGCATCCGCTCCTGGCCGGAGTTCATCGGTACCACCAGCGGCTATAGCTACATCAAGCCCAAGGGTGAGATCGCCGGGGCGCGCTGGGGCCACGCCGGTAGCGATGCCACCCATATGGAAGACTTCCATAATCCTGACGGAACCATGCGCTCTGCGGATGACATCGCCGCCATGTGGCGCACCTGGCATATCACCCCGAACCAACAGGTCGCCTTCTATTGCGGCACCGGCTGGCGCGCTTCCGAGGCCTTCATGTATGCCCGTGCCATGGGTTGGCCGCATATCGGCGTCTACGACGGCGGCTGGTACGAATGGTCCGCTAATCCGGCCAATCCGGAAGTACGCGGCGCACGCGGCCCGCAGAGCAGTTGGCACTGATCGCTCGCTACAACGAGGAAGCGTTCTCCCCCTGCGCCACACGGCGCAGGGTGTGATACCCCCCCCAGATCCGTGTCAGGGTCGTAAACCAGCACAAGGCGCCGAACAGCCAGGCTAATGGCGCAAACAGGGTCGGCCAGAGACAGAACGCCACGAATAAGGCGATGGTCTCCGTCCCCTCCGTCAAGCCGCCTAAGTAATAGAATGACTTATGCGGATAAGCCAGCGCCTCCAAGCGGTGTTTCTGTGCCAAGGCGGCGAAGGCCAAGAAGCTGCTACCGGTGCCGATGAAGGCACACAGCAGCCAGGCGCCCGGCAAGGCGTTATTCGTCGGATCCGCCAGGACAAAGCCCAACGGCACCAAGGCATAGAAGAGAAAGTCGAGGGAAATGTCCAGGAATCCCCCGGCGTCGCTTAGCCCTTGCCGACGCGCTAACGCACCATCTAGGCCGTCGCATAATCGGTTTAGCCCTACCGCCAATAGCGCCGCGCCGTACTGCTGCATCGCCAGCAACGGCAGTGCCAACACGCCGAGAGCAAAGCCGCCCAGCGTCAGATGGTCGGCACGCAGGCCACGACGATCCAACCCCTGAGCCAGCCGGGCCAGCACAGGTTTCAACGGTGGGTGTAGATAACGATCAAGCATCCTCTCTCCCGGAACCTTCTGTCGGTGGGGTACACAAGCCTTGCGCGGGAATAGCCAGCGCGGCGTTAAAGCGCGCCGAGAGATTCTGGAACGCCACCAGCGCCGTCAGCTCCGTCAGGGCGCGATCATCGAAATGCTGGCGCAACGCCTGTTGCAATGCCGGCGTGACCTGCGGCGGCGTCTCACTTACCGCATCCGCGTAAGCCAACGCCGCCTGTTCGGCGTCATCGAAACAGTCGGCCTGCTGCCAGTCGGCTACCGCCAAGACCTTCTCCAGCGATCCACTACGTTGTGCCAGCCGTAGGCTATTGGCATCGATGCAGAAGGCACAATCGCAACGTTGCGAGACCCGGGTCATCACCAGGGCACGCAGGCTGGGGGCCAACGTGGATTGACGACGCTCAAGGTAACCGACAAACAGGGCAATCAGCCAGAACAGGCGGGGAAAGCGCCCCCACCAGCGGACAGGATTCAGCACGGTCCCATAATGGCGCCGTTGCAGGTGCAACAGGGGAGCCAGACTAAGCGGCAGACGTGACAACGGCGCCACCCACGGCGCCTGACTTGATTTTTTCACCCGATTCACCCTCTCCTGTTATCTCAACTTTACGTAACGCGATGCCACAGCCAAGATTAAAATCTATATTTATTTATTTTTTTAGTTAAATTTCCCACAAAAAAGCACTAATCCCATTTTTTTTGCTAAGTATTATGGCCAAATAATACTGTTTTGCACTAAAAACAGGCATCTATCTTCTAAAGCCCGATCGTGGGGAGTACAGTATTTTGATTGCCGTGTCAGTAAGGACACCGATCCGTCAGCGGCAACGCTGAATCAAATTAAGGCCATTGTGTTATGTCTCCGATTGAAAAATCCCATAAGCTGGACCACGTCTGTTACGACATTCGCGGCCCGGTACTGAAAGAAGCCAAACGTCTGGAAGAAGAAGGCAACAAAGTCCTCAAACTGAATATTGGCAACCCGGCCCCCTTCGGCTTCGAAGCCCCGGATGAAATCCTGGTCGACGTGATCCGTAATCTACCGACGGCACAGGGGTACAGCGATTCTAAGGGACTCTACTCGGCGCGTAAGGCCATTATGCAACACTATCAGGCCCGCGACATCCATGACGTCACCGTCGAAGACATTTACATCGGTAACGGCGTTTCCGAGCTGATCGTGCAGTCCATGCAGGCCCTGCTCAACAGCAACGACGAGATGTTGGTGCCGGCGCCCGACTATCCGTTATGGACCGCCGCCGTCGCGCTCTCCGGCGGCCACGCCGTCCATTACCGCTGTGACGAGCAGGCGGACTGGTTCCCGGACATCGATGATATCCGCAGCAAGATTACCCCACGCACCCGTGGCATCGTCATCATCAATCCCAACAACCCGACCGGCGCCGTCTACAGTAAGGCGTTGCTCGAGCAGATCGTGGATCTGGCGCGGGAACACAACCTGATCATCTTCGCCGATGAGATCTACGACAAGATCCTGTATGACGATGCCGAACACATCTCCATCGCCTCGCTGGCGCCGGATCTGCTGGTGATCACCTTCAACGGCCTGTCGAAGACCTACCGTGTCGCCGGCTTCCGCCAGGGCTGGATGGTGCTTAGCGGGCCGAAGAAGCATGCCAAGGGCTATATCGAAGGATTGGAGATGCTGGCCTCCATGCGTCTGTGCGCCAACGTGCCGATGCAACACGCCATCCAAACCGCGTTAGGCGGTTACCAGAGCATCAGCGAATTTATCTGCCCCGGCGGCCGCCTGTACGAACAGCGCAATCGCGCCTGGGAGCTGATCAACCAGATCCCCGGGCTCTCCTGCGTCAAACCGCGCGGCGCGCTGTATATGTTCCCCAAAGTCGACGCCAAGCGTTTTAACATCCACAACGATCAGAAGATGGTGCTGGATCTGCTGCTACAGGAGAAAGTCCTGCTGGTACAGGGCACCGCCTTCAACTGGCCGGAACCCGACCATTTCCGCATCGTCACCCTGCCCCGGGTCGATGAACTGGATAGCGCGATCCACAAGTTGGGCCGCTTCCTGGCCAACTATCATCAGAAATACTGATCTCCGACGGCGCCGACGGGCGCCGCTCGCTTTTTTGGCGCATAATGGCAACACCCTCTCACTGCGACAGGCATAACCGCGCCATGAGTTCTACCCAGAGTCATTTCTTCGCCCATTTGGCACGTCTGAAACTGATCAGCCGTTGGCCATTGATGCGCAACGTGCGCACCGAAAACGTCTCCGAACACAGCCTCCAGGTCGCCTTCGTCGCCCATGCCCTGGCGATCATCAAGAACCGTAAGTTCGGCGGTGAGGTCGACGCAGAGCGCGTAGCGTTACAAGCGATGTACCACGACGCCAGCGAGGTCCTCACCGGCGATCTACCGACGCCGATCAAGTACTACAATCCGCAGATCGCCCACGAATATAAGAAGATCGAGGCGGTGGCACAGCAGAAACTGCTGGCCATGCTCCCCGCCGAATTACGCCAAGATTTTCTGCCACTGATCGACGAGCACCACTACCCAGAGGCGGAGCGGCAGATCATCAAGCAGGCAGACGCCTTGTGCGCCTACCTCAAGTGTCTGGAGGAGCTCTCCGCCGGCAATCAAGAGTTTCTGCTGGCCAAGGCGCGCCTCGAGAAAACCTTAGCGGAACGCCATAGCCCAGAGATGGACTACTTCATGGCGGTGTTCGTCCCCAGCTTCACCCTATCGTTGGATGAGATCAGCCAGGACACCCCGCTATAAAGCCAAAGCGCCCCCGCCGAAGCGGGGGCACGCTCAGAATGGGAACAACCAGGGCACCACCGCCACGCTGACCAACATCACCAACACGGTGAAGGGGACGCCGACGCGGACAAAGTCGCCGAAACGGTAGTTACCCGGTCCGAGCACCAAGGTGTTCACCGGTGACGAGACTGGGGTCATAAAGGCGGCCGAGGCGGAGATGGCGATGATAATGGCGAAGGGATAAGGCGATATCTGCAACTCTCGCGCCACCGCGATGGCGATGGGCGCCATCAACACGGCGGTGGCGGTGTTGGAAATAAACAGCCCGATCACCGCACACAACACGAAGAGACAACCGAGGATACCGCGCGGCCCCAGGCCACCGACGGCGTCGGTCAAGCCACGCACCGCCAGCTCGATACCGCCGGTCTTCTGCAATGCCAAGGCAAACGGCAGCATACCGACGATCAAGATCAGACTGGGCCAATGGATCGCCTTATAGGCGCTCTCCATGTCGATACAGCGAAACTTCCCCATCAGCAGACAGGCGATCAGGGCGGCGATGACGTTAGGGATCTCCGCCGTGAGCATCATGGCGATCATCAGCGCCAGGCAGAACAGGGCGTGAGGCGCTTGCGAGAGCGCCGGGACTTCGTCATCCACCTCCGCAGGCAGGCTCAGCACCACGAAGTTACGCGCATTTTGCTGCAGCTGGCGCAACTGGCGGATCTGACGCCAACTGCCGATCACCAGCAGAATGTCCCCCATCTGCAAGGGTTCATCCACCAGCTTCCCTGCCAACGCGTCGCCGTTACGCCGAATGCCGACCACATTGAGGCCATAGCGGGTCCGAAACGTCACCTCGCGCAGGGTCTTGCCGATCACCTCGGCCTCCGGCACCAGTGTCACTTCGGCCATGCCGACATCGCGCGCCTGCTCCGAAAAATACTCGCCGCGCAACACCATCGGTTCCAACAGCTGCTCGGCGCAAAATGTGCGCACGTCTACCTCGGGATCGGACATGTCGATCAGCAACACATCGCGCGCCTTCAACTCCGTGTCGCCAAAGGCGCTGACCATCACCCGGCGGAACTTACGCCAGCGTTCGATCCCCACCACATTGGCGCCATAACGCGCGCGGAGATGCAACTCATCCAGGGTATGACCAATCAACGGAGAGCCGTGGCGTAACGCCAGGCGGCGGGCACGTCCCGCCAAGCGATAGTCGCGGATCAGATCGCGGAAGGTCCGCCGCTGCCAGTTCTCTTTATGGGGGGATTGCGTGGCGGCGCCCAACCAACGGCGCACCACCAACATATAGCCGATGCCTAACAGCAGCACGATCACCCCAATCGGCGTGACACTGAAGAAGCGTAAGCCGGAAAGCCCCTCACGCACCAACTCACTGCTGACGATCATGTTGGGGGGCGTGGCCACTAGGGTCATCATGCCGCTGATCAATCCGGCGAAGCTCAGCGGCATCATCAGACGCCCCGGCGCGGTCTTCATGCGTGCCGCCACGCTTAACACCACCGGAATAAAGATCGCCACCACCCCGGTCGAGCTCATCACCGCCCCCAGCGCGGCGACCGTCGCCATCAGCAGCACCAGCATCTTGGCCTCGCTGTCGCCGGCCACCCGCATCAACCATTCGCCGACCTGGTAGGCGACACCGGTACGCACCAAGCCATCGCCGATCACAAATAACGCGGCGATCAACAGCACGTTGGGATCACTGAAGCCCGCCGTCGCCTCGGCCAGCGTCAACGTCCCGCTCAACACGAACGCCACGATAATCAGCAGGGCGACGACATCCATACGCAGCCGGTTGGTAGCGAACAAAATGATGGCGACCACCAGCAAGCTCAAAACCCACACTAACTGACCGTTCACGGGCTCTCCCTATTACACATCCCTCTCCTGCCGCTTTTCCCCGGTGACGCGGGGCATATCCATTAACCATGGATAACACAAACGGGTTAGCTGTTATTCACTATGCCATAAAATAACCGAGGGATGCAGGGGGGATTTTATCCGCAGCCCCGCTTCCCTCGCCGATGCGATAGCGTGACAAGGACGAAGGATGAGCGCACCGGGCAGGCGCTGAGGGTGCTCGGCTAAGTGATCGGCGTTCGAGCGGACCGTCATTGGATGGCTAGGCGACCCGGCAGACGCGAGTAATGTGTGAAGAATCGGCGAGGCGGAGGGGCGCGAAGAGATAAGGATGAACAACACGATATAAAGGGTGGCGCAGCGCAACACGTCGCTTCGCCACCCAGAGAAGTCAGCTGAACGGCTTAATCCTGCGCCACGACGATCTCGGCCTCATCGCCGACACGGGTCACGGTAATCGGAGCCAGGCTAGACAATACCAACGTCGCCTTATCCAGCTTAGGTGTCTCTGCCGGCGCATTGACGGCGATCACCTGACAACCGGCGGTTAAGCCGGCCAAGATCCCGGCGGGCGCATCCTCGACCACCGCGCAGGCACCCGGTGCGAGTCCCAGTTTCTGTGCACCTAATAGATAGGCATCCGGCTCCGGTTTGCCACGCTGCACCTGCTCGGCGGTAATGAATACCGCCGGCTTAGGCAAACCCGCCGCCTTACAGCGCGCATAGGCGACCGGCACCGATCCGGAGGTGACGATCCCCCAGGGGAGTTGCAACGCCTGCAGTGTAGCGATCAACTCGGCGGCGCCAGGCATGGCGACGACCCCCTCGGTATCACGCGACTCCAGCTCCTCCAGCCACTCAAACTCCTCCTGTAAACGCGCTGCATCGGCATCCGGCATAAAATGGCGCAGGGAGGTGATCGCCTGTTTGCCATGAATAAACGCCAGAACTTGCTGAGGATTGATCCCTTGACGCTTGGCCCAGTTAATCCACGAACGTTCCACCACCGGCAATGAATCCACCAGGGTTCCATCGAGGTCAAACAAAAAACCTTTACACTTCACGGGTACTCCTCATAGCAAAATCAGCCGGCGTTACGCATTCAGGATTTGCGTAATCTCCACGGCGCTTAAATGGTACTGGCGCGGACAGGCATGCCAAACGGCCAGCATGCGCAAATACTTCTCCCACATCTTGGTTTGGGCATTGAAGCCATGTGAACCGCAATCGAAATGGGTATAGCGCCCTTCGGTATTGACCAGGAAACGGACATAGCTCAGATAACGCGCCTCTGTCGCCGCATCAAATCCTAAGAACTCCAGGCGGCGGGCATCGATATCTTGACGCTCCTTCAGGTTATTGTAAGAGACTTGCAGCGCATGATGCATCTCCATTATGTCGATGATGCTGCGGCAGGTCTCTTCCGGCAACTCGCCGAAGTCGCGATCGAGCTCACGCAACTGCAGGCCGAATCCCCGTTCGATGATGGTTTGCAGGCGGCGATAACGCTCGGCATTGTCCGGATCCAACATCGACATCATCTTATACTGATTAGAGAGGATCAGGCGTTGTGCATTGGTCATTTCCATCTTTATTGTCCTTATTGGCCGACGACGGCCAGAGTTACCATAATCGTTGCTTGCCGTTCAGCATGACATATTGCCCTATTGACCAACAGAGCAATAAAAGATGTTTTTTGATCTTAACTGGGGTTCGCCACAATAAAAGGAAGAGATAATTCCCCTCTTCTGCTTTTTATTATCAAGTGTGATTTGTTTTGCTCACAACTAATTAACCAGCCAACCTGAGCGGCGCTTAAATATCGTCCAGAAAGGTCTTGTCCAATTGCTTACAGCAACGCCGCAGCAATTCAGCCAAGGATTGATAGGTCGGCGCACCGTCGAGCGGCGCCAAGGCGATACCCGATGCCGACAACTTGTCGCGTAGTTGATGAAACCACTGTAATAGCGTGGGCGGCAGCGGCGTCACCGAGCGTTTACCCAGCCACCAGAGCCCCTGCATCGGCAGGCTACAGGCGAACAGAGCCGTCGCGAGCGCCGGGCCTAATTGCCCGCCTAACGCGATCTGCCAGCACAGGGTAAACATGGCGATCGGCGGCATAAAGCGGATGGCGAAACGCGTCGCCCGAGAGACACGATGCTCGGGGAATACCGGTGCCAACCGTTTCTCATTCGGCCAGGTCTTCATATAGATCTGGCCTCGCTGGAAAAGGCGGAACCAAGCGACATGGGGCGTAGGAGCTGATGACATGGCAACCTCAATTTATTCGATAAACATTCAACAAATGCAGTAAAATGACTACAAAAAATAGGCGGGCTCAAATTTATTTTGTTTTTAAAGGCCGCTATCGGTATTCTAAGCCGGCCTTGAGCCGCCGTCAGTCAAGAAGGGTAAAAAAATCCTCCCAGCCGCTGACGTTCGCACTCATCGCCCCCGTCGATGCACCAACCTTAGCCGATTCGGCGTATTGGCCGCAGACGGGCGGGCTCACAGCAGCGCACTCCCCCGCAGGGAGCGACGGACAGTGGCAGTCATGCCGCAGCGCCCAAGCGCGCTGCTGTGAACCTGCATGGTTTGAGGGGAGATCCACGGCGCCTCGCGGGCGCCTTGGCCGCTTTCCCCGGATACCGTGGCCGCCCACAGGGCGGATTATTTTGATGCAACACCGTTTATGAACGGCACGGACAGCGGCCTCGCGCCAGATCGTGCCGCGCATGATGTTAATCATAAATGCCGGCAGCGTATTGCGCTACGCTTAGCGCCTGTCTGGTACACTTTCTAACCACGCATAACAAGTAGGTACTTCCATGTCGAAGCTGGTACTGGTTCTTAACTGCGGCAGTTCTTCCCTGAAATTCGCCATCATCAACGCGGTCAACGGTGAAGAGCACCTGTCTGGTTTAGCCGAATGTTTTAACCTCCCTGAAGCCCGTATTAAATGGAAAATGGACGGTGCGAAACACGAAGCGGCGCTGGGCGCAGGCGCGGCTCACAGCGAAGCCCTGAACTTCATCGTTAACACCATCCTGGCACAGAAGCCGGAACTCTCCGCCTCCCTGACCGCCATCGGTCACCGTATCGTACACGGCGGCGAAAAATTCACGCACTCCGCCGTGATCAACGACGAAGTTCTGCAAGGCATCAAGGATGCAATCCCGTTTGCCCCGCTGCACAACCCGGCTCACCTGATCGGCATCGAAGAAGCCTTTAAATCCTTCCCGCAGCTGAAAGAGAAGAACGTCGCCGTATTCGATACCGCGTTCCACACCACCATGCCGGAAGAGTCCTACCTGTACGCCCTGCCGTACCACCTGTACAAAGAGCACGGCGTTCGTCGCTACGGCGCACACGGCACCAGCCACTACTATGTCAGCCGTGAAGCCGCCAAGATGCTGAACAAGCCGGTAGAAGAGCTGAACGTCATCACCTGCCACCTGGGCAACGGCGGTTCCGTCAGCGCCATCCGTAACGGCGAGTGCGTAGACACCTCCATGGGTCTGACACCGCTGGAAGGTCTGGTGATGGGGACCCGTTCCGGTGACATCGATCCGGCCATCGTGTTCCACCTGCACGATACCCTGGGCATGAGCGTCGCCGAGATCAACACCCTGCTGACCAAAGAGTCTGGCCTGCTGGGTCTGACCGAAGTCACCAGCGACTGCCGTTATGTCGAAGACAACTACGACACCAAGGCCGACGCTAAGCGCGCCATGGATGTCTACTGCCACCGTCTGGCTAAGTACATCGGCGCCTACACCGCCCTGATGGATGGCCGTCTGGATGCCGTCATCTTCACCGGTGGTATCGGTGAAAACGCCGCGATGGTGCGTGAACTGACGCTGGACAAGCTGGCACTGCTGGGTCTGGAAATCGACCACCAGCGCAACCTGGACGCCCGTTTCGGCAAGTCAGGCGTGATCACCAAAGATGGCAGCCGCCTGGCCATGGTTATCCCGACCAACGAAGAGCTGGTTATCGCACAAGACGCAGCCCGTCTGACCGCCTAACTCGCCTACGCCGTCCCTCGTAGGCGGCGTCGCTGGCGGCGGGGCTGCATGGTCCCGCCACCGGCAAGACTCCCTTTTACCGCCGCCGCTCCCGTCGCCGCGGTGGACTACTCAAAAGAGGTTGCTATCGTGTCCCGTACAATCATGTTGATCCCCACCAGCACCAGCGTTGGCCTGACCAGCGTTAGCCTGGGTGTCATTCGTTCCATGGAACAGAAAGGCGTGCGCCTGAGTGTGTTCAAGCCGATCGCTCAGCCGCGTACCGATGCCGATGCGCCGGATCAGACCACCACCATCATCCGCGCCAATTCCACCATCCCGGCCGCCGAGCCGCTGCGCATGTCGCACGTCGAGGCACTGCTGAGCTCTAACCAGCAAGACGTGCTGATGGAAGAGATCGTCGCGCGCTATCACGAGAACACCAAAGACGCCGAAGTGGTGTTGGTTGAAGGCCTGGTACCGACCCGCAAACATCAGTTTGCTAACGCGCTGAACTATGAGATCGCCAAGACCCTGAACGCCGAGATCGTCTTCGTCATGGCGATGGGCAACGACAGCATCGATCAGGTGAAAGAGCGCATCGAACTGGCTCGCTCCAGCTTCGGTGGCAGCAAGAACCAGAATATCTCTGGTGTGATCATCAATAAGTTGAACGCACCGGTCGACGAACAGGGCCGCACCCGCCCGGATCTGTCAGAAATTTTCGACGACTCCACCAAGAGCCGCGTCGTGACCCTCGACGTCGCCCAGGTTGTTGCCAACAGTCCGCTGCCGGTACTGGGCTGCATCCCTTGGAGCCTGGAGCTGATCGCCACCCGCGCCATCGATATGGCCAGCCACCTCAAGGCACGCGTGATCAACGCCGGCGACATTCAGACTCGTCGTATCAAGTCTGTCACCTTCTGCGCACGCAGCATCCCGCACATGCTCGAACATTTCCGTCCGGGCTCCCTGCTGGTTACCTCTGCGGACCGTCCTGACGTGTTGATCGCCGCCTGCCTGGCCGCCATGAACGGCGTCGAGATCGGTGCCCTGCTGCTGACTGGCGGCTATGAAATCGATGCACGCGTCAGCAAGCTGTGTGAACGTGCCTTCCAGACCGGCCTGCCGGTATTTATGGTCGATACCAACACCTGGCAGACCTCTCTGAGCCTGCAAAGCTTCAACCTGGAAGTTCCGGCCGACGATCATCAGCGCGTCGAGAAGCTGCAAGACTACGTCGCCAGCCATATCAATGCCGAGTGGATCGACTCCCTGAGCGCCACCTCCGAGCGTTCACGTCGTCTCTCTCCGCCGGCGTTCCGTTATGAACTGACCGAACTGGCTCGCAAGGCTGGCAAACGCATCGTCCTGCCGGAAGGCGACGAACCGCGTACCGTGAAAGCGGCCGCCATCTGCGCCGAACGTGGCATCGCACAGTGTGTGCTGCTGGGTAATCCGGATGACATCCAGCGCGTCGCCGCCGCACAAGGCGTGACGCTGGGTGACGGTATCGAAATCGTCGATCCGGCCGCCGTACGCGAGAAGTATGTGCCGCGTCTGGTCGAACTGCGTAAGAGCAAGGGCATGACCGAAGTCGCCGCGCGCGACCAGCTGGAAGACAACGTGGTGCTGGGCACCCTGATGTTGGAGCAGAACGAGGTCGATGGTCTGGTTTCCGGCGCGGTACACACCACGGCCAACACCATTCGTCCGCCGCTACAGCTGATCAAGACGGCACCGGGAAGCTCCCTGGTCTCCTCCGTCTTCTTCATGCTGTTGCCGGAACAGGTTCTGGTCTATGGCGACTGCGCCATCAACCCGGATCCGACGGCCGAACAGCTGGCCGAGATCGCCATCCAGTCAGCCGACTCTGCCGCCGCCTTCGGCATCGACCCGCGTGTCGCGATGATCTCCTACTCCACCGGTAACTCCGGCGCAGGTAGCGACGTCGAGAAGGTACGCGAAGCCACCCGTCTGGCGCAGGAGAAACGTCCGGATCTGGTTATCGATGGTCCGTTGCAGTACGACGCCGCCATCATGGCCGACGTCGCCAAGTCGAAGGCGCCGAACTCACCGGTCGCCGGTAAAGCCACCGTGTTCATCTTCCCGGATCTGAACACCGGTAACACCACCTACAAAGCGGTACAGCGTTCCGCCGATCTGGTCTCCATCGGGCCGATGCTGCAAGGCATGCGTAAGCCGGTTAACGACTTGTCTCGCGGCGCCCTGGTCGACGATATCGTCTACACCGTTGCCCTGACCGCGATCCAGTCTGCTCAGCAGAAGTAATCTCGCCTCAGGCATAAGTAAAAATCCACCTCTTGAAGAGGTGGCTTTAAATGGGGCCCCCTAAAAGGGGGCCTTGTTCGTTTTAATCCTGTA